>CAITYU010000219.1 GCA_903896675.1 uncultured Planctomycetaceae bacterium | reverse complement strand
GGTTGGACATACTTACGAACACGGGGACGATCGGGACGCTGGTGTTTTCCGGCGGTGCTGACGACGACATTTTTGTGAATAACGGCTCGAGTAATGTCACCCTGAACTTCGGTGGTGATGATGATATTCTGCTGTCGGGTGTCGGGACCGTGGGAACTCTGGTGTTCGGTGGTGACGATGGGGCCGACATTTTCGCCAATCTGGGCACGATCACGTCACTGACGTTCAACGGTGGTGCTGATGACGATGTGTTTGTGAACGTTGGGTCATCGACGTCGTTGAATTTTGGGGGTGACGATGATGTGCTGTTGTCAAATTCGGGAACGGTTGGCACTATTGGAACTCTGAATTTCGGTGGTGACGATGGTGCGGATCTTCTGCGCAACTTTGGTTCACTGGGGACTCTGACGTTCAGCGGTGGCGCGGATGACGACATACTGCAGAATGCTGCTGGTGCCACACTGACCAGCCTGTCATTCGGTGGTGATGATGGCATTGATAAGTTGTGGAATCAGGGCACAGTGACCACTCTGATCTTTGGCGGTGGTGCTGATGATGACATTTTGCTGAACAGTGCGGGAGCGACGATCAGTTCGCTGAATTTCGGTGGTGACGACGGCAGTGATGTGCTGAACAATCTGGGAAGTGTGGCGACGCTGACCTTCGGCGGCGGTGCGGATGATGATGTCCTGCTCAACACGGGCTCCATCACAGGTTCGCTGAATTTTGGTGGCGACGACGGCGCTGACGAGCTGCAGAATACGGGTGCAATTGCAGGTTTGACCTTTGGCGGTGGTGCTGACGATGACATTCTGCTGAATTCTGGTACCGGTACGATAGCCACGCTGGGGTTCGGTGGCGATGACGGGATTGATACACTGCAGAACACCGGTGCCATTACGACGCTGAACTTCGGTGGCGGTGCGGATGGCGATATCTTCATCAACCTCAGCGGGGCATCCGTCGGGACGATGTTTTTCGGCGGTGGCTATGAGTCAGACGGCAGTGGGGGCTGGAGACCGCTGGCGACGGCCGCTGACGACGGAGCCGACAGTCTGGCGAATAGCGGTACGATTACCAGTCTGGTGTTCGGTGGTGGCGCGGACGACGATGTGCTGCTGAACGCCGCAGGCGGGCTGATTACCACCTTAAAGTTCGGTGGCGATGACGGGGCCGATCTGCTTCGGAATCTGGGCACTGCAACGAATCTGACCTTCGGCGGTGGTGCCGATGACGATATCCTTGTGAATACCGGAACTGTTGCCGGTTCGCTGGTGTTTGGTGGTGATCAGCAGTTTGACGGAGCTGGCAATCTGCAACCGATCGGCTCGCTCAGTGATGATGGTGCAGATACTCTGGCCAATTACGGTACGGTGGGATCGATTGTCTTCGGTGGCGGAGCAGACGACGACATTCTGTTGAATTCCGGTTCGGGGTCAGTCACCGGCAGCCTGAGCTTTGCCGGGGATTCGGGAGACGACATTTTCCGTAATGAGGGGCTGGCAGGGTCGCTGGTGTTCACTGGTGGTGCGGATGATGACGTGCTTGTTAATCTCGGCGCGGGCATCGCTTCGATCAATTTCGGTGGTGACGCAGGGAACGACATTCTGCTGAATCAGGGCAGCGGGGTTGGTACTTTGACCTTCACTGGCGGCGCTGACGACGACCAGTTGCTGAATACGGCATCGACCCTGACAACGTTGACGTTCAGTGGCGGTGCCGATGACGACGTTCTGCAGAATTCCGGTGGATCCATAACGACACTGACGTTTACCGGCGACAGCGGTGCCGACATTCTGCGGAATACGGGTTCCGGAATCACCAGTCTTGTGTTTGGTGGTGGTGCCGATGACGACATCCTGTCCAGTACGGGGACGAATATCGGTAGCCTCGTTTTTGGCGGGGACATTGATGCGACGACCGGTCTGCCGATAGCCGGAACAAACTCGGGGACCGACCGATTGATACTCAGTGGCAGTGGTACGGGTGCCGGGACTGCGACGGTGCTGTTCCAGGGGGACGATGGAGCCGATGCCTTCCTGAACTCGGCCACCGGGTTTATCGCCATCACCTTCAATGGAGGTGCTGATGATGACGTGTTCCAGAACACGGTCAGTTCGATTGTTGGCATTACCTTCAATGGTGGTGCGGACGATGACGTTCTGCAGAATTCAGGGGCGTCGCTGACCAGCCTCGTGTTCGGTGGCGATTCCGGGGCAGATGTTCTGTACAACACCGGGGCGTCAGTTTCAGGACTTGTTTTCACTGGCGGTGCCGACGATGACGTGTTTTACAACACAGGGGCTGCTCTGAGTGGCGCCATCTTCACTGGCGGCGCAGATGATGACGTCCTTGTGAACAGTGGTGCCGATGTCAGCGGGTTGGTGTTTACAGGCGGCGCGGATGATGACGTGCTGCAGAATGCCGGCGCCGGGTTGCTGGATCTTGTCTTCTCCGGTGATGCGGGAAATGATCGATTCTGGAACAGATCGACGGCCGTGAATTCAGCGAATCTGCTGTTCACCGGTGCTGACGGTGATGACCTGTTTCTGAATGATGCTGGTGGGGGCCTTGGGCTGACATTTACCGGTGGGGCGGATGATGATGCCCTGCAGAATTCCGGGGTGAATGTTTCAGGACTTGTTTTTGAGGGTGGTGCGGATGATGACGTGCTGGTTAACACGTCCGCTGGATCAATTCTGGATCTGCGATTCGGCGGCGGTGCAGATGACGACATCCTGCAGAATTCAGGGGGTATTACAACCCTGCTGATCGGCGGCGGAGCCGACAATGATACTCTGGCGAATTGGGGTAGTGTCACGTCGCTTGAGTTCATGGGTGACGGTCAGTTCGACAGTAATGGGGATTTGCAGCAGATTTCGAATGCTGCTGACGACGGCGTCGATACGCTGGTGAATTACGGAACGGTCCAGACATTGACCTTCGGCGGTGGCGCTGATGATGACGTTTTCGTGAACAATGGGGATGTCACAACTTTGTCATTCGATGGTGGTGCGGATGACGACACGCTGCAGAACAACGACGTTGTGTCTGTTCTGACATTCAACGGTGGCGCCGATGACGATGTGCTGATCGCGAATGCGGACGGGGTTGGAAGCATCCTGTTCAACGGTGACGATGGCGTGGATTCGCTGATCAACAATGGCGATGCTTTTGCGTCGCTGACGTTCAATGGCGGTGCTGGTGCCGACGTACTGCGAGTGCACGGAACAGGCCTTGGCAGTATCATCTTCAACGGTGGAACTGATGCAGCGGCTGATACCTTCAACTACAGTGGTGCAGGTGCGACTGGCAGTGGAGTGACGTTTGCGGGCGGCGCTGGAAACGACCTGCTGGCGTGGCGGGGATCCGCGGATACGCTCAGCTTTACGGGTGGCGATGGCGATGACAGCTGCATTATCGTTGGCAGCGGCACGCTGTCTCTGGACGGTGGTGATGGAAACGATACGGTGTACTTCCAGGCAGACCTGCAGGCAGCGGTAACTGTTGTGGAGAGTGGTGGAGGCAGTGGCGACACCAGCAGTGACACGCTCAATTTCAGTTCCTACACGGGGGGGGCTCTGAATCTGGACCTCAGGTCGACGGCGGCCCAGGTTCAGTCCTCGAAGTTGACGCTCACGCTCAGCAACGGACTGGGACTGGAGAACGTCGTCGGGACGGCAGGGGCCGACACGATCTACGGGAATGCTCGGAACAATCGCATTGACGGTGCCGAGTACTCTGATGGTTATGGGACGGCCACCGGGGGGGCTCGTGGGCAGACGCAGTGGGTGCTGCTGGATTTTGACAGCCGGACCGATCTGGCGGCGGGCGAGCATGAGTACACAACTTCGGAACGTGAAGCCATTCGTGCTCGCGTTCAGTCTGTCTATCGCGGTCCGGATTCTGGCGGCCCATGGTTTGATGTTCAGGTAGTTCTGGCGGTGGCCAGCATACCATCCGGTGTGTCGGACTACGTGACGATCTACTTCAATGATACCCCGGCGTTTGGGCGTCCGGGTGGGCTGGCCAGTGAGATTGACCCGGGCAATCTGAGTTTTGGTGGCACGGCTGTGGTGCAGGTGAATGGTCTGCTTGGTGGCGTGATCACGGCGGATGATACAGGCGGTGAAGGTGGAGATGCCGACGCCTACAAGGGCTACCAGCCGGGCTTTGGTGACGAGCAGATCGGAGCAGCAAAGCCGGACGCGACCAGTGAGAACTTTGTGCTGTTGTCTGCGAAGATTGCGGCCCATGAGCTGGCACATCTGATGGGGCTGCGGCACCAGGACAGCTTTGGTCCGATCGGATTCGGAGTTCATGATCCTCCGGGAGTGAACGGGTACAACCCGCAGTTCCCCGGACCGGCCGGTGGTGTGGAGACCTTTGACCATCTGCTGGGGACGGGGGCGTCGGTCGGGTCGGATCGTTTCAACGATCTGCGGAATCTGTTCTTTGGAGAGCGTGAGGCGATCAAGCTGGCACTGTCCGTCAGCGATCACTCGCAGACATTCGCCACGGAATCAACTTCCGCTCATGGAACCTATCTGACGGCACAGGCCTTGGCGCTGACCACAGTGGCTGTGCCGAACACGCTGAGCACCGGACTCAATCAGAACAAGTCGATCTACGTGCAGATGAAATCTGTGGTCGGATCGATCGCGGTGGACTCGGCAACGGGAAAATCTCAGAACGACTGGTACAGTTTCAACGGATCGGCAGGTGATGTGGTCAACCTTGACCTGTACAGCAATTCGCTGACTCGCTACGGCACCGCAGCCGACAACTATATCGATTCAATTGTCCGAGTCTGGTATGTGCAGGGTGGTGTCCTGACGGAGGTACCGTGGTTTACTTCGACAGCGGTGAATGATGATATTTTTGAGCCGACCGATAGTTCGATTGTGGACCTGTTGCTGCCGGTCACCGGGACCTATTACATCGAAGTCGATACATTCAAACGAGATCCTTCCAGTGCCTTGTTTGATGCTTCCAACCCCAGCAGTCCTCTGAATCTGTCGAACCCCAACAATCTGCTGCGTCCGGGCTATGAGGATCTGCTGAAACGCTTCCTTGATACTCGCGACGATACCGACATCGGCCAGTATCAGATGGTGCTTTCCCGGTTCACGAAGTCGAATGAAGGTGACGGCACGGATACGATTCGCGGATATGGCGGTGTGGACCAGATCAATGCCGGAGCGGGGGATGACTATTCGCTGGTGGTGACGGTGGGGGGAGCGGGAACCTCGACCGAGGGGGCTGCCTTCAGTCGTTCGATCAGTGTGACTGACCGTGCGGCAACCAGTTGGTTGGGCAGCACGGTGAATTATGGTGACGGCAGTGGTAACCAGTCGTTGACGGTGGCGGCTGATGGGACGGCAACGCTGTCTCATACGTGGACGGACAACGGTACGTACACAGTGAGCGTAACGATCGTCGATGATATCGGGCAGTCGCAGACGGAGACCTTCAACGTGACGGTTTCCAACGTGAATCCGGTATTGTTGACGCTGACAGGCGAGTCGAATCCGATTGAAGGCACGACGCATACCTATGCGTTTACTGCCTCGGACATCGGAGCCGACACTTTCAGTCTGTTCAGTGTATCCGGTGGCAGTTTCGGGACGATCTCAGACTTTGCAGTGAACAGCACCACGGGAGCGGGCAGTTTCAAGGTGACGTTCGGGGCGGGTGCGAGTACGGTAATCAGTCTGACTCTGCAGGACGACGACGGAGGCGTGAGCAACCAGTTGACTCTGACTGCCACGATTCAGCTGCTGAATAATGCTCCGACGAATATCAGTCTGTCACCGGCATCGGTGTCGGAAAATGCAGCCAGCGGTACTGTGGTGGGAACTCTCAGCAGTGCGGACCCGGACGGTGATGCCGTCTTTACGTATTCTCTGGTAGCGGGTGCGGGGTCAACGGATAATGCCTTGTTCAGCATCAGTGGCGGTCAGTTGCGGACTGCGGCGATATTTGATTATGAGCAGTCGGCAACGCGGTCTGTTCGAATTCGAACGACGGATGCCGGTGGACTGAGTTTTGAGAAGGCATTCACGGTTGCGATCACGGATGTGCTGGATGAAACCGCGCCTGTCAGCACACTGGCGGCCCTCGCGGTGAATGCAACGACCGTGAATCTGACGATTACCGCCTCTGGCTCTGATCCTGGGGCGAATGCCAGCGGGGTGAAGGAGTTTGAGTTGTATTATTCGACGGGTTCCGGCTATTCGCTGTTTGCGACTGTGCCTGCAGCCAGTCCGTCTGCGGCGTTTACGGCACTGCCGAATCGTACATACTGGTTCCAAAGCCGTGCAGTGGACAATGCGGGTAACAGGGAGTCCAAGACGACCGCTGATACCTATACGATCATTGGTGATATCGTGCCGCCCAGCAGCGAAGTGTCATCACTGACGTGGAATGCCAGCGGGCAATTTGAGCTGCAGATTACTGGCAGTAAGCCCAGTGGCAGGATTCTGCAGTATTTCGATGTGTACATGACTGTGGATGGGGGCGTTGCGACGAAAGTGGATTCTGTCAGTGCGACGCAGACGGGCACGGGGCAGTACGCAGCGACGTCGAGAGTGCTTGGCCTCCTGGATGGCGTGCAGCATACTTACGGATTCTACACGCGGGCGGTTGATGGAACCGGAAATGTCGAGAGTGCTCCGGGTACACCGGACAAGACGGCGACGGTGACATTCAGTGATCCGGGACTCGCGGCCATGAGTATCCGCGTGCAGAACGGGATGAGTCAGAGATCGTATGTACGGTATCTGGATGTATTATTCAGTGGTGATCCGTCAGCGTTGTCCGCGGGACGCATCAAAGTAGAGCGTCTGCCGATCACGGCTGCCAGCATTACTGCAGTACCCTGGACGACAGTGACGGGCTACGGTGTAACGGCGTCAGCCGCCGACCGGCGATTACGACTTGACTTCGGCGCTTCCGGACTGGGGGGCAGCAAGCAGGCGGGCGATGGTTTCTATCGAGTGAGTTATGATGGAAATGGAAACTCGGTGTTTGGCGAGGCCCAGGACGCGTCCTTTGAGTTCTTCCGGTTGTACGGGGATGCGAATGGCAATGGGAATGTGGCCACGGATGACCTGAATCTTGTGCTCAGCCAGATGGGTCAGTCGGGGGCTCAGTTAAATGGCGATCTTGATGGCAATGGAGTGGTGAACATAACCGATCGGCTGGCGACTACGCAGCGTGCGGGCCAAAAGCTCCGGGATTGGATGCTGCTGTTGCTGGATGGTTGAGTAGCGTGGGATGGTTGAGTATTCGCCAAAGACGGCAGAGTTCCTTCATTTTGTCGTTTTTTGGGAATTTCAGAGCTTGAGGTTAAGAAATCCGGCGGGGTAGAATTCGGGAGGTGGCCTTCCGAGAGAGGTCTCCGCTCCGGAGATTGTACTTTTGTGCGCAGGAAGAGGTTGCAGCATGTCGTCGTCTGATTCGGGTGTCAAAGCGGGTACCGATCGTCCGGGGGCTGCAGCAACCGCAGGGCTGCAGACGCTGGTTGCTGATTCGGTGTCACAGCCGGTGACGGATGCGGGTGCAACTCTGGTGGTTTCTGCCGAGGAGACTCTGCCGGGCCAGCCTGCAGTCCATCAGCATCCCGTTGCGGCTGCGGGTGTGACCGTTGTGGCTCAGTCCGGTGCGCCCGCGTCGGATTCCGGCCGGACCCTGCAGAAGACTCTGGTGGATCCGGTCCTGGCCGGGCAGCCGATCGTGTCTGATCCGCAGGCTACGCTTGTGCCACAGGTCGCCGGGGCCGTCGGAAATCCCGGTGAAACGCTGGTTGGGGGCCCGCCAGAGCTTGAAGACTACATCGAGACTTTGAACGACGGTGGTACGCAGGGGGGCATGAAGGAGACCGGTGCCGCCGGTAAGGTGATCGGTGACTACGAAGTTCTGCAGGAACTGGGCCGGGGTGGCATGGGTGTCGTGTATAAGGCTCGCCACCGTGTTCTCAAACGCACAGTTGCGTTGAAAATGATCCTTGCCGGCACCCATAGCAGCGGGCCGGCACTGCAGCGATTTCTGGCGGAAGCCCGCGCTGTGGCGCATCTGCAGCATTCGGGCATCGTGCAGATCTTTGATATGGGGCAGCAGGATGGACTGCCGTGGTTTTCGCTGGAATTCGTGGATGGTTGTGATCTTCAGAAGCAGTTGGATGGAAAGCCCCGGGACGCTCGTTCTGCAGCGCTGATTGTGGAAACGGTCTGCCGTGCCATGCAGTATGCTCACGACAACGGAATTCTGCATCGGGACCTGAAGCCGGCCAACATTCTGATGGATTCTGCGGGCAATCCCAAGGTCACGGACTTCGGGCTGGCGAAGGAAGTGGACGGGGAGGCTTCAACAGCGACTCGGGACGGCACCATTATGGGCAGTCCCAGTTACATGCCCCCTGAGCAGGCTCGCGGACAGATCTCGGCGGTGACAGCCAAATCGGATCAATATTCGATGGGTGCTGTTCTGTATCAGATGCTGACAGCGCGTCCGCCATTTATTACCGATCGCCCGCTGGAAACGGTGATGCAGGTGATCAACAACGAACCTGTGGCTCCGCGGCAGTTGCAGCCGGGAATTCCGCTGGATCTGGAGACCATCTGCCTGAAAGCTTTGCAGAAGGATCCGGGAGGTCGTTACGAAAGCTGTGCGGCGATGGCCGACGATTTGCGTCGATATCTGAACGGCGAACCGATTCACGCGCGACCGATCAGTCGATTGCAGCGAGCGTGGCGGTGGTGTCGCCGCAATCCTCGCATTGCCGTGCCCTCGGGACTGGCTGGCCTGTTTATCTTCCTCACAGCTCTGATTTCCTCGTGGGCGTGGGTAGTGACGTCGGCTCAGGCCGTACAGATTGCTGACGAAAAGAAAAACGTCGAGCAGCAGCGGGATGAGGCTGGCCGTCAGCGGGACGAGGCAGAACGTCAGCGAGTGATCGCCAACCAGCAGAAGGCGAAGGCCGAGGAAAATGAGTTGCTGGCTCAGAGACAGGCGAATATGGCACTGGAGAACATTCAGTTTGTGCTGACACAGACAGATACGAAACTGAAGGAACAGCCGGGAATGAGCGAGGTACGCATCGCCATTCTGGATGCCGTTTCGAAGGAATGGGATAAACTGGACATTGAGATGACCGGTGGCGTGCGGGGTGAAGCGATCCCCACGCTGATGGCGTTGCGTCAGCAGATGGGTCTGGCCTACGTGGAACTGGACAAGCTGGCTCAGGCTGATCACGAGTTTCAGCGACTGTATGAGATGAGTGCCGAGAGGATTGCGCTCAAGGGACGCACTGATTCAGCACGCAGTAATCGGGCCAAAATCGGACTTGTCTGGACACCGGTGAAGAAACGGCTCACCGGCGACCCCGCAAGTGCATTAACGCTGCTGGATGAGTCTGAGAAACTGGCTCGTGAATGTCTGACAGATCCTCAGCCTCAGGATGGCAGTCCTGCACAGGAAGATTTGCAGGAGCTGCTGTCGGCCGTGCTGCAGAACAAAGCGGTTGAATACCTGCATCAGGGGCAGTTGCTGGAAGCTGAGAAGTACTTTGCAGAGTCCCTGCAATTGATCGCCACTGTGCTGCAGTCGATTCGCTCAAAGCCGGATTTTGCCGGGCTCAGTGAGGATCAGAAAGATGGTCGAACGGCAGCGAGGCAGATCAGTCACGACAAATTGGCGCTCGGACTGGCTTATGTGCGACTGCGTCTGGGGCGGACCGAGGAGTCGTTGGTTTTGTATGATCAGGCGATTGCCGGTCGCCGTGAGATTTTTGAGCGTCGCAGTGCGATGCTGCCGCTGAAGCTGGAGCTGGCCGGGCACTTGGGGAATTATGGTCAGTCCCTGATGTGGCTGGGGCAGCTTGACAAGGCTGCTCCGATGATTCGCGAGTCACTGCAGTTGTTCGATGAGGTCCATGTGGCAGATCCGCAGAAGGCTGACTACAAGCGGCAGCTGTCATTGGCTTTGTACCGCATGGCAACACTGCGGGATCTGCAGGGCGAGTCGGCTGAGGCGACGAGCCTGCAGGAACGTTGTCGGGTGATGCGTCAGGAACTGGCTGATGCGTCGAATGACGAAAAGAACCGGATTAACCTGATGCTGATCAATGCCCGCTGCGGTCTGGCAGAGCCGGCTCGCCGACTGATTGATGAGCTGGGGGCACTCCCTGCGAAGAATGGCGAACTGCAGCTTGAACGGGCGCGAGCATTGACTCAGCTGTCTGTTCGAGCTGCTGAAGCGGATCGTGCGGGGTTGATTGAGCAGGCTCTGACGGCGTTGGAGCGAGCTGTCAGCGAAGGCTATGGGGATGGGTTTCGAGTGCAGTCTGAGCCGGATTTGCTTCCGCTGCGGAACGAAGCTCGTTTTTCGCAGGTTCTGGCCGGGTTGGCTGGAAAACCTTGACTCAGATCCATAGGCTGTGCTTCCAGATGGCCGGCCAGTCTGAATGTATCGATTGTGGCGACCGGGGCAGCAGTGTTCTGTTTGTCAGTGTTTCTGGTGAGTAAAAACACTGGCCGAATGGTCAATCCAGGGCAGGATTGCCACTTCTGGAACGGAATATTGGACGTGCAGCGATTTTGGGGACGGGGACTGCGGATGTCGGCGACGAACACAGGACATTCGATGGTGCGACTGTTTGCCACAGTGGCAATGCTGCTGTGCTCGCAGTGTCATGCTGATCTGATCATTCAGGTTCAGGACGCTCAGTTGGCATATGGTTCGGAAGGGTTTATCGATATCCTGATTTCTTCCAGCGGCACGGATAATCTGATGAACTTTTCTGCTGTCGTTCAGAGTTCCACCCCAGATAATCTCCATGGTGGCATAAGATTTGTCAGTCCCGTTATCGATGCCTCAACGATCACGGCCGCAGGGGGATATGTTTTCCTTGGTGATTCGTCCTTGTACGACGTCGCGACACCTTCCGGATTTCCCTCCACAGAGGTCACTGTCAGCGATTCTACCGCCTCATTAACTGATGTTGCGTTGGGTTCAACTTTCAAGCTGCTGACAAGGCTGAGAATTTCTCACCATAACGGTGTTTCTGCTGGGGTCGGAGACACCTTCGAAATTGATTTTCTTGACTCTTCTCCCGTTACGTCATTCTTTGACGCTGCTGGCAACACACTGTCGATTGATGTCAGCAACCTCAGCACCCGCCTTACCGGCACGGTCACTATCGTGACACCTGAACCCTCGACCGTGGGTCTGCTGCTTGTCGGGGTTGTGGGCATAGCCGGACTGCGGCTTCGTCGGAGTCGCCTGTTATCGACCGTCGCACAGCGATCGGCTGCCTGAAATTGTATGAATGATCGCGATGCGCGGGGCCTCGTGGATTCGTACTACCCACGCATTCGCGCGTTGGTCAGTGAGTTTCTGCCTGACGTTCAGGTCATGCCGAACGGTCAGTTTTGCGAAAAATCCCGATTAGTTTCGCAGGCTGGGAAACGGATGAACCGTGGCTGTCTGATGCCTCCAGGGCTCACGCATTCAGCGGGACGGAGGCGTTTTTCAGACTCGCACGTACTGCCTGCCGATGTCAGGTTCGTGGGTGGGCCACGTTCGCTCTATGCAGACGGGTGCTTGTTTAGCGCATTCCGAACAGCGCTGCTGATCGACAGAAGTTGGTAGTTCAGCGCGCAATAAAAGACAGCGCGGCAAGGTCCCCTCAAAGCTCCTAGCTTTCCTCACCGCGCTGTCAGTTTTTGTTGGAGATGTCTGGTTGTGTCCGCAGCTTTTAAGCTCCGGAATTTGCCTGACTCCAAGAACATAGGTCAGGGCATCCCCTCGTCAAAATTATTTTGGGGGGATTTCGTGCTTTGAGGGAAATGGCTCAGGTCGCAGGTTTGGGTCGATTGTCCCGTGGTTCAGGCTGGTGTGACAGTCCGGTTGCAGCGACTGGGTAAGCAGGGCTCGCTCTGGCTGCTCTGTCGATTATGGCGTCAGACCATGCCCGGGGCGTCAGCATCCGCACGACAGGTACAGTCCATGCCTGCAGTTGCATCAGGTTGCCGTCCGATTGTCACAGGAGATCTCGTGCCGTCAGGTTCTCAGGGGTTGTCGAGGCGGAAGATGCAACGGAATGCTGCAACGGATGCGTTTTTGAATGGTCTGGCCGAACGGTTGCTGGCCGTGACTGCCGACACCGGTGCCCCCGCTGCGGCTCCCCTGCCCTGTACCGAGACCGTGATCGGGCTGACGCGGGATCTGCAGGACGTGCTGTTCCCGGGCATCCGTCGACGCCTTTCCGGCACCCCAGTACGGACTGCCGCATCCTGCACAACCGCGCTGGCAGCAATCGCCGGCCGGCTCGGTCAGCAGATTGTTCTGGCGCTGCAGCACGTGCACCACGCGACTCTCCGACTCCATTACGAGCCCTCGAGGCTGCAGCAGGAAGCGGCACAACTGGTGCAGCAGTTCCTGCAGCGACTTCCGCAGCTGCATTCGCTGCTGATGTCCGATGTGCAGGCTGCCTTTGAGAAGGACCCGGCCGCAAAGACGCGGGATGAAATTGTGCTGTGTTATCCGGGGATTCAGGCGATCAGCGTGTATCGGCTGGCGCATGAGCTGCTGGTTCTTGGGGTTCCGTACCTGCCGCGAATGATGACGGAGTGGGCGCATCGGGAAACCGGTATCGACATTCATCCGGGGGCTGAAATTGGCGCGGCTTTCTTCATCGATCACGGGACAGGAGTGGTGATCGGGGAAACCTGTCGCATTGGCGAGGGAGTGACGCTGTATCAGGGTGTGACCCTCGGTGCGTGGTCGTTTCCTCGCGATGAGGATGGCCAGTTGATTCGGGGGGCGCGACGTCATCCGACACTGGAAGACCGTGTGACGGTGTACAGCAACGCCACGATCCTTGGCGGGACAACAGTGGTCGGAGCCGGATCGCAGATTGGTTCCAGTGTGTCTTTGAACCGCAGTGTGCCCCCGAATACGATCGTGACGATCGAGCGTCCTTCACTGAAGTTTCGTGAAGCAGCCTGAAGTTGCGTGTTACTGTCTGGCGGGCCGTGTGGCGGTAGCCCACAGGTGTTGTGGTTTTGCTGTTCACGAACTGGTGCTCGTTGGTCGTAGCATGGGCTTCAGCCCGTGTCGTCACACAAAAATTGGGTGTCTGCGATGCCTTTCCGCCACTGCATCCCGCGGAATTCAGACTTTTCGGCCTGCAAATTGAAACCGCTCCAATCCGCCAATGGTGATCGACGAATGCATTGGCTGTGAATTCAGGAACAGATTTGTGCCCGCTGACCCGAGTCCATGAGGTGATCGCGAGGCTAAGTTGTGTCTGGCCGTTGGCCAACTTCGGGGCGGGGCGCGGCATGGTCCCGTGAGCCATCACCGCAGCAAAAGGGGGCATTTCCAGGGTTGCGCCCCTGAAATACCGGAAAACAGCCCTTCAGGCCTGAGCCACAAGCACACGCACGGCACAAACCAAGCACACGCCGCAACGGCCCCCCAAAGGCCTGAAGGGCCGATCTCAGCAAAGCCAGGTGCGTCAGCACCTGGTCACGGCACCCCCCAAACACCCCACCAGGCCTGAAGGGCCGGTTTCAGCAGAGCCAGGTGCGTAAGCACCTGGAACGCCGTGCATGACCACGCAACCACACTCGCTTTGAAATCGGCCCTTCAGGCCTGAAAACGAATTTTGGGGGGTGCCCCAGACCCAGGGCTGCGCCCTGGGCTACCGGAAACCGGCCCTTCAGGCCTGAATCGCAAACAGACGCACGGCACAAACCAAACACACGCCGCAACGGCCTCCACGCCCGACGGGTTTCGTGGGTAATGACAAGGCTTTAGCCCGGGCCAACGCTCAAAAAAATGCCGCGGTATTCAATGAATTGAAGTCGGTTTGACGTCGAAAACCGAGTTTTGTCCACGGTGTCAGGAATGCCGGGGTTACGGGTGGGGTGGGGGGGGGCCCGGGCTAAAGCCCAGGCTAGGGGTTTGTTATTGGGGTTGGGGTGAGGAGGGTTTGCCCGGGCTAAAGCCCAGGCTACGGGTTTTGTTGTTGGGGTTTGGCTGGTGCGGGGCGGGAGGCGGCGTTCTGATGCTGGGGAGCGGTTTCAGCCCCAGGGGGCGTTGACTTCCCTGCATTTCCCCGGCTATGGTGACGAATCGTGTCTGTCTGACGGCCGGGCCGCATCGGCTGTTGGGTTCTTCAAGTTACTTTTGGTTGGTTGAAGAAAGCCCTTTTTTTCAAGGTCGGGGTCAGGTGGCCATGCCGTGGGCTACCTTTTTGTCCCCGCCATCATGTATGCTGACTCCAAATTCAGGCTCCACGGCCTGCCTCCTGTAATTCCCCGCCTCGTCGCCTGACTGCTCGCCTGACCTTCCCGCATCGCACACCGGAGACCCCATCCTGTGCCGAGGACTT
>CAITYU010000218.1 GCA_903896675.1 uncultured Planctomycetaceae bacterium | reverse complement strand
GATGCCGATGTTCAGGATGGAGTCGAGCGGGCTGCTGGTATCGCGGTAGAACTGAATTCGGCCGGCAGCAGCCTGTTCCCATGCTTTGAGTGCCTGTTCGGCGATGTGCTGCTGCTGTGAGGTGATCAGGTTGGGGCTGTTTGGCAGGTCACGGAAGTCCCATGCGATCCGCAGGCTCCTGCCGAAGTCTGCTGTTCCGGCAGTTGCCGAAGTGACAGAATGCACTGGGGTGTTATCGAGGTCTGTGGGCAGCAGAGCGGGCAGGGCGTTGAGGCTGCCTGCGCACAGTCGCGCTTCCAGTGATTCTGCGGCACTGTGAGAGGGAGATCGGCGTCGACGAAGTAGTCTTGCCGGCAGTGGTTGACTGAGCAGCCAGGACATCATAGCGGGCCTCGCGGAGAATCTGCGCAACATCTCCTGTCGACAGATTCGGCAAATTCGTTGCGGTTGCCGCAGTCATTCTGCTCCACGGAATCGGATTTATTGGAAAAATCAGCCTGGATTGCCTGGATGGAGCCGTTGATTTGCCGGCTTTCCAATCCCGGCGTGGTATTTTCGGGGGGCGGTGGCAGGGGGTGGGGCGACGGGTGTTATTCCTGCCCGGTGCGAGTTGACCGCAGGACGATGCGGAATTTCAGGGCGACGAGTCGCATCAGTACGACGGAGACGGTGGCGACTGCGAACGCGAGGGAAGCACTGACGGAGAGGTGCAGTAAAGCGATCAGGATCCAGCCTCCGGTGAAGGCACAGGTGGCGTAGAGGGGTGTGTCGGGGCGGAATAGTCCGGGGACTTCATTGCAGACGATGTCTGCAATGACACCGCCGAATGATCCCGTGATGACTCCCAGCAGCACCGCCACGAACGGAGCGACTCCCTGATCCAGTGCCAGTTGGGTCCCGACGATACTGAAGAGCCCGAGTCCGAGGGCATCGGCGAGATCGAGCAGTCGGACGGCCGTCCGGGGAATGCGGGGCAGCATCGACAGTCCGCAGGCGACGGAAAAGACGATGACGGGATAGCGTGAGTGTTCTATCCAGAAGAGCGGGTGCCGATCCAGCAGCAGGTCGCGCAGGCTACCACCTCCGAAGGCTGTCATCATGGCGACTGACACGACACCGACGAGGTCCAGTCCTTTGCGTCGCGCTGCAAGGACTCCGAAGACAGCCCCGCTGATGACCGCCATCAGTTCGATGGTTGTGATCATGGACTTTTTTCCGCGGCAGCGGCATCCTGAGGTTTTTGTACGGTGGAGACTGTGCCGGTTTCGTCCATCTGCTGCCACTGGGCGTCGTCGGTCATCTGCAGCTGCCATGCTCGTTTACGGATCTGATCTTCCTTCAGCAGTTTGTAGACGTGGACTTCCAGTTGTTCGATACCTGGCAGCGGCTGGAGTTCGCGGGTCATGGCTGCGACTCGCTGTCTGAGGTGCAGCATGGCCTGCTGTTCGGCGGGCTGTTCTGACGTGGGGTCCACTTCGGACTTGATGGCCACGCGGAGGATCATGGGTGTCTTTTTGTGAATCTTTCTGCGACCGCCGTTGACGCGGGGAGCCGATCCGGGGAATTCCCTGACAATTGCTTCCTGCAGGGGCATGAACGGTGTGAGGTGCAGCGTCCAGTATGTGTACAGAAACGCGGTAGCCAGAATCCCCAGCACGAACATCAGCACCACCACTGTCCGACCGCTGACGGGCTTTCTGACAGCCTGTCGAGTTGTGGTCGTGGCCAGGTCGGGCTGCTGGGACATGAGTTGTACTTTCTGAAAGGCGGTTTTCGGCCGGGCACTCAGTTTCCGAGGGCGCGACTGATGACACCCTCGGTCGGGCTGGATGCCGTAGCATACAGTTTGCGGGGGATTCGTCCGGAAAGCAGTGCATCCCGGCCGGCGTGGCAGGCCAGTCGCATGGCATGAGCCATTCTAAGGGGGTCGCGGGCACTGGCAATTGCGGTATTCAGCAGGACTCCGTCACAGCCCAGTTCCATGGCCACAGCGACGTCACTGGCGGTACCAACTCCGGCATCCACAATCACGGGGTAATCCGGATCATTTTCCTTGAGGTATTCAAGGCAGATACGGATGTTGTTGGGGTTCAGGATGCCCTGTCCGCTGCCGATGGGGCTGCCGGCGGGCATGACGGAGGTGGCACCGGCAAGTTTCAGTCGCCGAGCGGTGATCGGGTCATCGGACGTGTAGCACAGCACCTGAAATCCATCGGCGACCAGTTGTTCGCAGGCGATGACGGTGGCGACGGGGTCGGGCAGCAGGGTGCGAGTGTCTGCGAGGACTTCGAGTTTTACCCAGTCGGCCCCGGGGTTTTCCAGTCCGCGGAGGATTTCCCGGCCCAGCCGGGCGACTCGCACCGCATCTTCAACATTGAAGCAGCCGGCTGTATTGGGCAGGATGGTGTAGCGACTGAGATCGATATAGTCGAGGATATTTCGTCCCGAGGCATCCACCAGCCGCTCGCGACGAACTGCCACGGTGATGACATCGGAACCGCTGGCTTCAAGGCACTGCTGCATCAGTTCCAGGGTGGCATATTTGCCGGTGCCCACGATCAGTCGGGAGTTCAGGGTGTGGCTGCCCAGCACCAGGGGTCGATCTGCCATCTGCACACTCATCAAATGCTGCTTTCCGCCATAAATTCTGACTCTTCAGCCACCGCCGACGAGTGTGACAATTTCGATCTGATCGCCTGCCAGCAGGGTGACATTGCGGTGCGTTTCGCGTGGCACCACGTGCCGATTGCGTTCAACGGCGCAATAGCGACTTTCGATGTTCAGTTCTGCCAGCAGATCTGAAATCGTCCACGCGTCGGGGATTTCCCGCAATGCACCGTTCAACGTGATCTGCATAGATCGACCTGAATTCATGCCCCGAATGTGAAACCAGTGTGTTGGGAAGCGGTATTGGGGCGAAGGGGCAGTGCCGTTTTTCAGGGGTGGCTGGGGCAGGCGTGCCCGAGCAACCCCTGGGGAACGGTTTGGGCCGTGGGGGCTAGGTTCAGAGTTCGAAATCCTCTTCCCCTTCGCTTTTGCCACCGAATGATTTGCGAAGCGTTTCGGCCTGCGCCTTTACGGTGGCATCGGGTCCGGTGAGTTTCAGGAAGTACACTTCTTCGCTGGGCAGGACCACGATGACGCCGAGCATGCGGTAATTGGGAGCCGGTTCGGTCTTGCGCAGAATCGGGGGACCGACGGATTTCTGGTAGGTTCCGGAGATATCAGCGATGTAGTACTCGTTGGCTCCGGCTTTGCCTTTCTTCACGACAGCCTTTCGTCCGGCAGCATCAAACTGCGAGATCCAGCGCTGCAGGTTGGGGGCAATTCCGCCACCGCCACCGGCGAATGTGGAAATGGCCAGTTCGCCTTTGTCCTTATCGCCGGCAGCAGCCGGGATGAAGTAGGTTGCCAGCCGCATCTGGCTCTGCTGATCGGAGGCTGACCATGATTTGGGAAGCGTCAGTGAGAGGTCGCGAAGTTTGACGGTGGTGGTGTCTTCGGCTTTGGCTTCGGCCGGTTTCTTTGATGTTTCATCTGCCGCCTGCAATGTGCAGGCGGAGCCGAGGAACAGTGCCAAAGCCAGCGAACAGAACAGTCTCATCGAGTGTACTCCGGTTTGGAAATTTCTGAAAATCGGCGGCAGATACCGCCGGTTTATTTGCCTGAACCCTGTTTGCCAGCAGCGTCAGGCTGAGTTTTTTTCTCGCCGGCAGCTGCGGGTTTTGCCTTTTCAATCCTCCCGAACATGTGGCCACCGACTTTTCCGTGCTGCCATGTTCCGGCGTAGCGGTCTTCGTGGAACAGGACGCGGGCGGAAAAGCCCTCGCCAAGTCCCGGGATGGAAGCATTGGTGAGCGACACCATGGGAGTTTCCCCGGCCCACAGGAGTGGTACGGTCACCGGCAGTTTAGTATCCAGTTTGCCGTATTTGATCCGGACTGTGAACACCCAGAGGTCCCCTGAAGCTTTGACGGCACTTTCAATTTCGTAGCGTTCGGGTTTGAGCGGATCACCGTCGGTCTGACCATCGACGGTGAATGTGCCCACCAGTACGCAGTTTTCCATCTGAGTTGTGAAGGCCTGCTCGCGGGGCGTCAGTTCGTCTGCGACGGCCGGCACAGCGGCAAGAGACGGCAGCAGCAGAAGCAGCACTAAGGATTGTGCTAACCACGTCCACCGAGTCGAGACATGTGTTGTCATGGCTGAATGCTCCTGCAACGCCGAGTGTTGATCCGTTTGAGCGACCTGCAGAAACGGGCCACGGAGGCGAGTGAATCTTCGTAATGATAGGCGAACCCCGGATGACGTTCAAATCCGTCACTGGTTGGGGGAATCCAGTGGCGTTGCGCGTCACGGAAACGGGAAACCGACCGATTCAGGGTCGGTCGGTTCAGCGGGCGTTGAGGGCAACGCGATCAGCGAGTGTCGGCAGGTTGGTCAGCGGACCAGTTTCCTGACTTCCAGTGCGAGATTTTTCG
>CAITYU010000217.1 GCA_903896675.1 uncultured Planctomycetaceae bacterium | reverse complement strand
GTGTTCCAGTACAGTTGTTCTGTTTGTTCAGTCATCAAGCCATCCCAGCAGCCAGTCCCGCAGTTTCCTGCCGACGTTTCTGGCCGCGTACAATCTGTCGGAAGTCGTCACCCGTTCGTCACCGTCCAGGTCTCCGTTCAGGTTGCTGCCGCGCTGGTTCAACTGAGATGTGACCAGTGCCGTGTCAGCGGCGTTCACGATACCATTTCCGTCGGCGTCTCCGAACAATCTGAAGAATTCAAAATGGGCGTCATCCCAGACGCCGTCCTGGTTGGTGTCAACGCTGATGCGATAGAAGCCGTCGCCTGCGGTTGTCGTACGACTGCCTCCCAGCCCATTGACTCCAAAATCGAAGCGTATGCGTGCATCGTTCACGACACTGGTTCCAAGGCTGACTGCAGTGCCAGTGCCCACGGCGATATCCGCGACAGTGGCCGCATCGATACTGAAGCGTTCCATCCGGACGGCTCCGGCTGTCAGCAGTGCCGGCACGCCGGTGGCACCGCTGAACTGCAGATCGAGGTAGCGAATGTAGGACCTTTGGAGAGCGCCGATCTGCACGTCAATTCCGGTGGCGGTCAGTGCCGGTGGCGGATCAAATCGCCGCGTCAGGGTGACGTCGGGGGTGGCTGGTGCGTCTTCGGCATTCTGTTTCGCGTCGACGCCGACGGTGTAGAACCCGTAAGTGTGTGTGATGCCGTCGACCAGGCCCTGCCATTGCAGTGCAGCGGTGTAATTGCCCCCGGTGGTGGCCGTGGGGCTGACTGAGCCGATCAGTTGTGCTGCTGCGCCGTCAATACTGACGTAGTAGCGAATGGTCTGCAGGGCACTTCCACCGATGTCCCGGCCCGCGGCTGTGATCGTGATCAGCCCCGCATCCGTGGCGGTTGCTCCGGTCGCTGCCGTTTCCGGCTTGTCGAAGTCACCGACGATGGTCCACGTATCAGCTCCCGGAGCCTTGTTTTCGATGTTTCCGGCATTGTCGACCGCAATGCTGCGGAACCAGTACTTGTTGTTGCTTTGAGCGGTGTAGACGGCGGTGGGACTGGCTGCCGGCAGTGTGGTCCAGAGTGCGAAGGCTCCGCTGTTCACCGCCACGAAGATACGGTACTCAGCGATACCGGTGACGGAACCGAAGCCTGGATCCGGATCGGTACCGGTGGCATTGATGGTCAGGTTCAGTCCCGTGGCTGTGGCGGCCAGTGGCTGGATCTGGCTGACTGGTGCGGTGGTATCCGCCGCAGCGGTGGCAATCAGTACGTCGGTGCCGCCGTTGCCCAGCAGTGTATTGGTGCCGTCGCTGCCGGAGGCATCGCGGAAGGCGTAAAGCACCAGCTGATAGCTGCCGACATCCGTGTCATTGATGGTGTCGGTGAAGCGTTTGATCAGATCGGGATAGGCGAGGATATTGCGGGGATTGTCCGGGTTCAGCGGACTGGCCGGGTTCGTGGGGTCACCCAGAGGATCTGTGGGGCTGCGTTTGAAGGTATCCACTTCGATGTAGTAATCGCCGGTGGCCGGGATGACGACATCCATCAGGGCTGCGTC
>CAITYU010000216.1 GCA_903896675.1 uncultured Planctomycetaceae bacterium | reverse complement strand
GCAGGCTGGAACAATGGTGTGGTGCATTTCGGCTGGAAGTTCCCCGGTCGCACTGTGGTTTCCACATCGGCCAGTGGGCGGTACCTGCGAGTGGGGCGGGAAACGGTGACCGTGGATGGCGGTTTACCGCTGAAGCGGGTGTTGCTGGCGCTGCAGGCTGTGGGCCGCAGTCTGCCGGTTGTGCCCAATTTTTCCTGGATCAGTCTGGGCACGGCTTTCTTCGTGCCGGTGCACGGTTCCGGCTGCCGCATGTCCACGCTGGGCCAGGCGGTGTTGCGAGTGCTGGTGTATGACGCGGCAGACGGGCGTTTGCGGCGGCTGCATGCTGGCGATCCGGAGTTTCGCCGGATGATGTACGATCGCAGTCGGCCACTGCTGCTGCTGCGGATGACACTGCAGACACAGCAGCCGCTGAAGTATTCTGTGCGGGAGGAATCGCTGCAGGATCCCGGGGCTGACACGCTGCTGCTGGCATTCGCTGATCCTCAGGCGGCGAACGTCGAGGTGCGAAAGGCGCGAGCTGTGGATCGCGAGGTGATCGTGCGACGATTTGACGCCATGCCTGCGATTACGGGGGCCGGCGAACTGCCTCGTGATCGGCTGGGCAGCCTCTGGGATCGCATCGAGGAAACGCCCCTGCTGGGCTGGCTGTTTCACTGGTTTGTACGCAGTTTTGCATTTCACGTCGAACTGCTGATGTCACCCGAGCAGTTTCGGGTGTTCTGGGAACATCACAGGCGACTACCGCTGGCCAAGATTCAACTGCGTCGCATGCTGCAGGACGGAATTGAGAATTCAGCCTGCCGCGACTGTGACTGCATCTGTGCTGACCTGTTCATGCTGCGAGGGAAACGTCATGTCTTTACTGAGTTCATCGCTGAGCATCTGCCCGCAGTCCGGACGAACCCGGGAAAGCAGAGCCTGTGAGGAGCGGGAGGCGGAGCTGGAGTCAGTTCTGCAGACCTGCGAAGAGCTGATACGCCTGCGGATCCCCAATCTGCTCAGACTGTACCTGAACCCGTGGGTGGTGCAGACCTGTACGGTTCTGGCAGCGGCGGTCGGGTGGAAGTTTCCGGCGACTGCGGACGAGCGATATCCGTCATTTCTGGCGAATTCCGGAGCTGAGGCTCTGAGTGGCGCGCTGAAATTAGCGCGGTTTCATCAGCAGCGTCTGCTGCAGCGAAACGCTGCGTTACCGGATTCCTCCGTGCTGTTCATCGGGGACGAGCTGCCCTGCGGGTTTGCCGAGCTGGAAACGGTTGGCAACGGCACGGATTCGGGCCCTGCAGGCCTGATTCCGCACGTCCGCTGCTGTGGCGAGCGGCAGGTGCTGCAGCAACTGGAGGACCCGGGATTCCTGCCGGCGGCCATCGTACTGTCGGCAGCGGAGTTGTGTACGGACAGCCCGCTCATGCAGCTGCTGCCGTTGTATCAGCAGCGCGGTGGGGTAGTGATCGTGCGGTTGAGTGCTGAGGATCTGATTCTGAATGCGGACGATACGCAGCGCCTGGTGCCTGATATCCTGGTTTTTGATGATACTCTGACGGCCCGGCAGGTGCCATTCGGAGCTTTTACTGCCCGTCGGGCATTGTACGGGTCGTGGATGACGGGACAGCTCAGCACCTTTCACAGCACAACCTTTCAGCCCAATACGGTGTCCACTCGGCATCTGCTGCGTTGTCTTCCGAATCTCGCTCCGGGGCTGTATGTTCGAGTGCAGCCGGAGCTGGATCTGCTGTTGCGGGATCATCAGGCGCTGCGGCGTACTTTTGGCGAGCTGTTCAGTCCGTCGCTGCTGCGAGTGATTTGTGCGGCGGGGTTTGCGGAACACGATGTCACCGTGCACGGCCATTACGTCAGTGCCGGAACGCGCCGACTGTTTGACGGTATCGGCGGGGTTGCCTGCAGTCTGCGGGGACACAACCCTGCAGCGTGGCCGGATGAACTGCGCGGTCTCCCGCAGGGCGGCATTCGCAATGAGCTGGGGCGACGTTTGCTGGCACTGACCGGGCTGCCGCGGTACGTGCCGGCGGTCAGCGGTGCCGGAGCGATTGAAGCGGCACTCAGAATGGCACTGACCGTTCAGTTCCCGCGGACGCATGTCATCATCATGCGCGGCGGATATGCGGGAAAGACGCTGGTGGCACTGACCGGGACGGAGCGCGCGAAGTATCGCGAACGTCTGGGACCACTGTATCCTCATCGCATCTGCATCGATCCCTTTGCTGCGGATGCCTGTGATCAGTTGCAGCAGGCTGTCAGCAGATTTCCAGTGGCAGCCATTCAGCTCGAACTGATTCAGGGGGTAGGTGGAGTCCGGGCGATCCCCGCCGATGTCCTGCAGAGTGTGGCGACCACGGCGGAAACAGCAGGAATCAGCGTGATTGTCGATGAAATCCAGACAGGTATGCACCGTACCGGCCCCTTTGTTCGCACCAGTCAGACACCTCTCAGGCCGGACTTCCTGGTGCTGGGCAAGGGGACCAGTGATATGCTGTTCCCATTCGCTCTGACAGTGTATTCCGAGCGGGTTCACGAGCGGCTGCAGCACCTGGGCAGCGGCTTGCCGGACCGACTGCAGGAACTGTATGGCTATGAAACCGGGTACCGTGCCGTGCTGAATACGCTGAGACGCTGGGAGCAGCAGCCGGTGCAGTCGCAGGTGGAAACAGCGGGTGCCCGGTATACCCGGGAACTGGGTCGGCGACTGCAGTTGCACCCGAGGGTTGGCGAAATTCGGGTTTTCGGTCTGCTGATCGGAATTGAACTGAAGCTCAGGGGCACGCTGACGGCTCGACTGGGCCTGAAACCGGCTCAGTTGTACCTGCTGCGGATGATGCAGCACCGGCGGTTCCCGCTGCTCATGGGATATTGTCAGTATGAACCGCACATCCTGAAATTCACGCCACCGCTGACGGTGACAGAAGAAGAGGTGACTGCTTCCGCCGCGGCAATTGCTGACGCCCTGTCCACGTCTCAGACGCGACTGCTGGGTTGTGGACTGCAGTCATTGCTGCGTTCGCGAAGGTGACCCAGGCCCTGCCAGCATACCCCGAATCGGAGACAGACGGATGTCCGCACAGAATCCCTGCCAGCAACAGCCAGCCACCCACGGGCTGCGTATCCTGAGCATCAATTTTGACGAAGTTTACCAGCGGCATCTGGGGCGACACAGCCAGTTCGGCATCAATGTGCTGCACCTGATTGCCGTCTATGGCGTGTACTTCTCTGTATTCTCCATCGCTCGGTCAGCAGTATCGGCGGGGCTTCCGCAACTGTCCACGCCGGAACGGACAGTGCTGCTGTTCGGACTGTCTGTGCCGTGGCTGGCTGTCCTGATGTGGAATGTGCGGACAGGGCCATTGCTGCTGTCGGTTCTGTCAGCGATGCTGCTGAGTCTTGCGGCGGCGGTACAGCCACTGCCACTCTGGCTGGCCATTGTCTCACTGCCGGCATGGCATCAGTTGCAGCAGTTGAGTCATCGCTGGTACACGGAGCATCGCGACATGTCCCGCTTCGCTGCCGGATATCCGAAAGGTGCGAGGCTGGTCATCATGCTGGCGGTGTTTGAGCTGCCGATCCTGCTGCATTACTTCCTTGCGGGGGATCGTGATGCAGAGGCACGTGCATAGTGGCAGTGGCGGAGACTGCTGCCTGGCAGCCCGTGTCCACCCGAACGTGCAGCAACGGATGCAGATGATTGGCGGAAACTGCCCAACATTGCCGCTGATCCGCTGAACACAGTGGCTGTTTCTCTTTACGGAAATCAAACGATTTCAACACAGGATCAGCACAGAAAGCTCACGATTTCGTCGGAGTTTTTTCATCAAATCAACAACGTTCCCCAACGGATTCTTCAACAGCAGCACCCAGACTCCCGCCACCGATTGCGACGTCGGATTTATCTGCCTGCGTGTGGCGGGCAGTTGCCGTTTGTGGTTGAGGCACAGGGACTTGCAGGGAGACGATGGGGATGAAGATTGTGTTGAGGAAACGTGGATTTACGCTGATCGAGTTGCTGGTGGTGATTGCGATCATCGCGATTCTGGTATCGCTGCTGCT
>CAITYU010000215.1 GCA_903896675.1 uncultured Planctomycetaceae bacterium | reverse complement strand
TATGGCTGGTGGCATGAGCAGTATGGGGGGAATGCGAGGTGGCTCGATGCCGGGCATGCCGCAGATGCCGGGTGTTGCCGGGGCGGGTGCTGTTGGCGGCGCTCCGGGAATGGGGCCTCCGGGCATGCCTTCGATGCCTGGCGTGTCTGGTGCTGGCCCTGTCAGTGGTGCTCCGGGGATGTCGTCCATGGGTGGGGCTTCCATGCCGGGAGTGGCGAATGCTGGTCCTGTCAGCGGTGCTCCGGGGATGTCGTCGATGGGTGGGGCTCCGGGGATGCCTGGCGGCGAGATGAGTGCTGGCGGTGGTCCGCTGTCCGGCATGGGGATGCCAGGGATGGGTCAGCAGGGTTTGGGGCAACCGCAGGTACCAACGGGGCCTGCACAGGCGGTGGGTTTGCAGGCGGTGACGGACGCGATTGTGATGAAGGCGCGGCAGTTATTGTGGAGTAAGCCGTGTATTGATGCTGTGGCTTCAGCCCTGTTGCAGGCTGGCGATCTGACAGCGGCGGACGGTCTGTTGAAGCTGGCTGCCAGTATTCCGGCGGAAGCAGTGCGAGATGCCGAGTTTGCGTTTTTCCAGAAGATTCACAGCACGGGTTCGGACAGTCTGAACACCAGTGGTTTCTTTCTGACGGCGACACATGACCCGGGTTTGCTGGCGGTGTTGAAATCTCTGCCACGTGTGCGGGCGTCGCGTGATGACGAGGGTCAGTCGGCGATGGATTCGTGGGCGTTGTCCAGTCAGCAGATGGTACTGACGTATGTGGATCAGTTGCGTGCGATGTCCCAGACTCCGGGTAGCAGGCTGGCACCGAACCAGAAGGGATTCCCGGTGCGTCCGCATCGGAATGCGGAGTTTGATTTCACGGGGATGATCCGGTTGACTCCGAATCCTGCGAATCCGGCGGAAGCAGCAATCGCGGAAACTCGCGTGTATTACGCTCGAGCGTCCTTTTCACCAAAGAAGGCTCGTGATTCCGAAGACGTGATGAAGCATTACAAATCGGCAGTGAGTGGTGTTCAGCGATCGGATCAGGGTCGTGGTCTGACGTGGCTGGACGGAGGCAAGGCAGGAGGCAGCGGTACTCGTCGTTCGATGGACGTAATCATTCGCGAGGGCACGGTGGGAACTCCGGGTGGCGGTGCTGATGGAGGCCGCATGGGTGGGATGGCCGGGCCGACGGGCGGCGAATTTGCGGGTGGCGGTGCGATGGGTGGCGGCGCCGGGGGCAATTACGTGATTGAGGTGGTGATCGTGGAAATTGCTGATCCGCAACCGGAAGTTGCGGCTGGTACTGCCGACGCAAAGTGATTGCGGGGGATGATTTCCGCATTCGGCGGACTTCTCCGGCTGTGCCGGTGAATCCGGCCATATTTCGCCTCTGGTCTCGATTTTGCGTCTGTCTGGCCTGTTACCTTGCTTCCGCCGGAATTCGATGTAAACTCTGCACACGTCGGGCAGATAGCTCAGTTGGTAGAGCACAGGACTGAAAATCCTGGTGTCGGGGGTTCGATTCCCCCTCTGCCCAGATCCAATCAAACGGGACACTCGGGAAACTGAGTGTCCCGTTTTTTATTCGGCTTACCACCAGTGCCACAAAGCGTGGCGCAACTGCTGAAAAGCATCGTTCAGCAGGTTGCCTCCTGTCCTGCCACCAACGATCCCGAAGCAGGCACCAACCAGCAGCCCGGCCACGCAGACGTCACCGCGAAACAGCAGTGGCTGCCGCAGCAGGTCGGATAAGAGGCCCACGACCAACCCCAGCATGCCACCCAGAATTGTGGCGATGATGATGTCAGCGAGGCGGTATTGATCGGGCTTGTTTTTCATGCTGTTGGTGATCGGAACGGCAGGCTTTAACATGCCTGCCCGCAGGCAAAATCAGGCAGAAACAATAGATTAAACCGTGTGATTGGCTGCCAATCAAGGGGCATACGCCAGCCACCTGAGCAAACTGCGCAGAATCCTGTCCCGAATCCTGTCCTGAGGACACCGATAGCGCGAAGCCGGAACCAGCATGGATAATGAAAACGACTCTGCGTGAAAAACAATTGCACAGTGTTTTTCCGGTGATTACCCGATGAGTGAAAGTTCTGCCAGTTGCGGAGCATGGAGTTTTGCAATGCAGTACTGCCTGTCTCTGCACTCAGATGCTGTTCGCTGGCGCGTCCTGAACCTGTTGTTGTTTTCTTCCATCGGCCTGCGAATCGGTCAGCAGACCACTGGTGCTGGCCCAATGCGGATGCTTCGGCGGGGAGCCCACTCTGGCGACCGGCCAACGATGCGGGATCACTGCCGGGCATGCTGATGACACATTTGAACTTTTTTGCATTCGGGTGCTGAGTCCCGTTGCTGCAATACGTGCCGACTCGGAAACGCCGGTCGCCGGGATGCCATGCGGTCGCGTTCCTTTCGCTGCCGCCGGTGCCTCGCCCCCGAAAATTCCCGGTGAACTGGCGTGTTGTGCTGTGATGGTGCTTGTCGGTCGCGTAAAATGACGGATTCCTGCCCACATCGATCGGCGCGGGATCAGTCGGTGCCGATCGGAAGTCCTTCTGCCGGATGGAAGAAGAGCCATGCGTCGTCAGTCCGTTCTCTGCGGTGTTTTCCTGGTGTGGTATCTGCAGCTTGCCGGTGGTCTGTGTTTTGTGCCCGCCGCCGTGTCTCAGGATGCCGTTCTGCACACTTTTCAGCGGAAGCAGTTGACGGATGTGTATTATGCGGAAGGCATCTCGGCCGGGGACCTGAACAACGACGGGGTGACGGACGTGATTTACGGGCCGCACTGGTATGCGGGTCCGGACTATACCCAGCGACAGGAGCTGTACCCGGCGGTGCCTCAGCCGCGTGAGCGTTACGCAGACAATTTTTTCAACTGGGTTCATGACTTCAATGCAGACGGCTGGAACGACATTCTGGTGGTGGGTTTCCCGGGGACTCCGGCGTTTGTCTACCGCAATCCCGGTCGGGACGGTCTGACGGGTTTGTGGGACAAGCTGCAGGTGGCGGATTCTGTCAGCAACGAGGCTCCGCAGTTCACCGACATCACTGGTGATGGTCAGCCCGAACTGATTTGTACTCGGCAGGGGCATTACGGCTATTACGTCCGCAGTGCTCAGGATCCACTCGGTGCGTGGCAGTTCCGATCAATCTCCGAGAAGGTGGCTCCGACGCCATTTGGTCATGGCCTTGGCGTGGGTGATGTAAACAGTGACGGGCGGCTGGACATGATTGCGACGGATGGCTGGCTGGAGCAGCCGGCGGAAGCCGGTGCGGCCCTGTGGAAGTTTCACAAGTATCCGTTTGCTCCTGCGGCTGCCGACATGTTTGCGATGGATGCTGACGGAGACGGCGATGCGGACGTGATCACCGCGCTGCATGCTCATGAGTACGGGCTGGCGTGGTTCGAGAACACTGGTACGACGGACGGTGAGGTCACATTTACTCAGCACCTGATCATGGGTAAGACCAGTGCTGACAATCCGTACGGGGTGTTGTTCACGGAACCGCATGCGGTGAAGCTGGCGGATGTCAACGGTGACGGTCTGCAGGACATCATCACGGGCAAGACCTACTGGTCTCATCATCGTTCCAGTCCGCTGTGGGATGCCGGAGCGGTGGTGTACTGGTTTGAGCTGCAGCGTCAGAAATCGGCGGATGGTCAGGTGCAGGTGAACTGGGTTCCGCATCTGGCGGACGGTGATTCCGGGATCGGTCGTGGACTGGCGGTGCAGGACATCAATGGTGATGGGCTGGTGGACATTGCGGCCGGCGGAATGGTGGGTGCCAGTGTACTGACGCATGTGGCGACGCAGGTGACGGACGAGGAATTTCGGGCTGCGCAGCCGCAGCAGCGGAAGGCGATGGCTGAGGGTCTGAAGCCGGCTGACGCTGCTGCTCACATGACGGTTCCCGGGGGATTCAGGGTGCAGCTGGCGGCGGGCGAGCCGCAGGTGCATCAGCCGATCGCCATGTGTTTTGATCATCGTGGTCGGGTCTGGGTGGCAGAGGCGTACACTTATCCTCTGCGTGCGAAGGAGGGTGGTGGGCGTGATCGAATTGTGATCTTTGAGGATCAGGATGGTGACGGGACATTTGACACTTCGAAGACATTCATTGAGGGCCTGAATCTGGTCAGCGGACTGGAGGTGGGTTTTGGGGGGGTGTTTGTCGGTGCAGCGCCCTATCTGCTGTTCATTCCGGACGCGGATGGTGACGACGTGCCTGATGGCCGGTCTCCGCAGTCCGGAGTCATGTCAAGGATTGCTCAGCAGGGTCTGCAGTTTCCGGGTGACGTGCCGGCGGGTGCGGTGGTCCTGCGGGATGGTTTTGGCTGGCAGGATACTCATGAGACACTGAACGCATTCATCTGGGGACCGGACGGCTGGTTGTATGGCTGTCACGGCGTGTTTACTCATTCAAAGGTTGGCCGTCCGGGTGCGTCTGACGAGCAGCGACTGCCGTTGAACGCGGCGGTCTGGCGTTATCATCCGCAGAAGGACGTCTTTGAGGCGTTCATGAACGGGACCAGCAATCCGTGGGGGGTGGACTTCAATGATCGTGGTCAGGCGTTTATTACGGCGTGTGTGATTCCGCATCTGTGGCATGTGATCCAGGGAGCACGCTATCACCGCCAGGGTGGGCAGCACTTCAATCCGTATACCTACGAGGACATTCGGACGATTGCGGATCATGCGCATTATGTCGGCAGCATAGAGGATCATGCGTGGTGGGGTCAGGAGCCGAAGGCGGCTGGCGGGACTCTGGATGCCGGCGGCGGACATGCTCATTGTGGTGCGATGATCTATCTGGGTGACAACTGGCCTGAGCAGTATCGCAATCAGATTTTCTTCAACAATGTGCATGGGAATCGGGTGAATTGTGACATACTGCAGCCTGTCGCGGGGACTTCAGCGTGGGTGGGTCAGCATGGTCGGGACCTGCTGCTGGCGAACGATCATTACTTCCGTGGCATCAATCTGCGGTATGGTCCGGACGGCACGGTGTATCTGCTGGACTGGTATGACAAAAATGCGTGTCATCGAACAAATCCGGAGATCTGGGATCGCAGCAGCGGTCGGATTTATCGGATTGTGTATGGACAGCCGGCGCGGGTGACGGTGGATGCTTCCAGGTGGGATGAGCAGCAGTTGTTTGCGGCGCATGAGCATCGCAATGAGTGGCACACCCGGATGGCTCGTCGGCAACTGATGGAGCGTGGCTGTTCGGATCTGCTGCATGCGCGACTGTGGTCGGCTGCGGTTGACGGCAGTCGTCCGGTTGAACAGCGGCTGCGATTTCTGTGGTCGGTGCATGCATCACGGGGTCTGACGTCGCAGCAGACCCTGCAACTGCTGGGTGACAGTGAAGCGTGGATTCGTGGCTGGGCGATTCAACTGGAGCTGGAGGATCAGCAGGCGGATGAGGCGGTCCTGCAGATGCTGGCGAAGCTGGCTGGCGAGGATCCCTCGGCTGTGGTGCGTCTGTATCTGTGTTCCGCGCTGCAGCGTCTGCCGCTGCAGTCACGCGGACCGATTGCTGCTGCTCTGTCGCTGCATGAGGAGGACGCGGGCGATCACAATCTTCCGCTGCTGCTGTGGTACGGGATTGAGCCTGTGGTGGCGGATGATCCGGCTGTGGCACTGCGGATTGCAGAGCAGACGAAGATCGAGAAGCTGCGTCGATTCATCATTCGGCGTGCTGCGGCCGAAGCGAAGTCGCTGCCTGCGGTGGTGGAGCTGCTGGGTCGAGTGCGAACGGCGGGCGAGCAGTCGCTGATTCTGGAGGAGATGCTGGCGTCGTTTGAGGGGCGTGTGGGCCTTGCGATGCCGCAGGAATGGAAGTCTGCCTACGAGGTGTTGCAGAAGAGTGATCAGCAGGAGGTGCGGGATCGTGCGGATCAGGTGGCGGTGCTGTTCGGTGATCAGCGGGTGTTTTCCGTGCTGCGTCGCCTGCTGGGGGATGAGCGGGCTGAGCCAGCGCGGCGACGGCGGGCACTGGATGTGCTGGTGCGTGGTCAGGATCGGGAGTCGGCCGATGTGTTTCTGAGTGCCGCTGTGCTGGATCAGGCGGACCTGCAGGGGCCGGCGATTCGAGCGCTGGCGGCGATTGGCAGCGATCAGACTCCGCAGATCCTGCTGCAGCGCTATGCCCAACTGCCCCTCGCCGCGAAAGCCGACGTGATTGGAACGCTGGTGGCACGACCGGCATGGACAAAACTGCTGCTGCAGGCGATTGGTGCCGGTCAGGTGCCATCCGGTGATCTGCATGCTTATCACGTGCGACAGATTCTGGCATTCGGCAATGCGGAACTGAATGATCTGCTGAAGCAGCACTGGGGTGAGATTCGGGAGGCCGCGGCCGATCGTCAGGCGCAGCTGGCAGACTGGAAAAAGCAACTGGGTCCGCGAGTGCTGGCGAAGGCCAGTGCGGGCAATGGTCGCCGTGTGTTTGCAAAGACCTGTCAGAACTGTCACAGGTTGTTTGGTACGGGTGGCGAGATCGGACCGGACATTACCGGTTCCAATCGAGCCAATCTGGACTACATACTTGAGAACATTCTGGACCCCAGTGCGGTGGTCGGCCGGGATTACCAGGTGACGGTGCTGGCACTGGCAGATGGTCGTGTGGTGCAGGGTCTGCTGCGAAAGGAGACGGACAGTGCCTTAACGATTCAGACGATCAATGATGCGGTGGTGGTGCCGAAGGCAGAGATTGAGGAGCGCAGTCTGTCGAATATTTCGATGATGCCTGAGCGGCAACTGGATTCGCTGACGAAGGACGAGGTGCGGGATCTGATCGCGTATCTGGCCAGTCCGACTCAGGTGGCTTTGTCCGGCCCCAAAGCTCCACTGGATCCGCAGACGAAGAAGGTGCCGGGGGCTCAGGAGGGCGAGGCACTGAAGATTGTGGAGAAGACCGGTGGCAACGCCGTGAGTCAGCCGATGGGTGGTTTTGCGGCGGATCGCTGGAGTGGCAGTGATCATCTGTGGTGGACGGGGGCGAAGCCGGGTGACCGATTGGGACTGGAAGTGCGGGCGGCAGCGGCTGGTCTGTACGATGTGGAGATAGTGCTGACGAAGGCGCGAGATTATGGAGTCGTCCGACTGCAGTTGGATCAGGTGGTTCTGGATCCTCAACTGGATCTGTTCAATACGCCTGAGGTTATCACGACTGGTGTGCTGACGTATCGGGGAGTGCAACTGACGGAGGGGGCTCATCGTCTGATCGTGGAGATTGTGGGCAGCAATCCGGCGGCGGTGAAGAATCACATGGTGGGTGTGGATTATGTGCGTCTGGTGCCGTCTGAGTCGGCTCCGGCAGTGCGGCAGTAGTCAATCGCGGCGACCGCCGGGACAGAATCCTGTGCGGGCCCTGCGCGCGTGGAACGAAAGTCGGTTTGGGGCTCTCAGGCGGCACCTGAGTCAACAAGGCAGCAGTGTGTTTTTGAGGGCTGGTGCTGTGAGAGCAGAAAATCGGGATCTGTCTGCACTGTTTTTCATTTGTCTGTGCTGTGTTTACTGCTGCGAGAGAGCAGCAGCGACCGAAGTGACAGGTCCGCCTGTGACTGCGGGTCTGCAACTGCGGCTGGATGTCGGTGAGGCAGCTCGGTCTGCTGCGTGGCAGGCGGATTCGGCAGTGTCGCAGCTTCCCAGCGTGGTCAGCGGTACTGTGAGTTTCGGGCAGAGCAACCAGCAGCAGCAACCTCGGGTTGTGCAGGCCGGAGACGGCTGGGTACTGAGATTTGATGGTGCGGACGACAATCTGCGGGCAGTGGGAACGGGGCTGTCGGCCGAGTCTGTCACATTGTTCATCGTCGCTGCGCCGCATGCGAATGCAGGTGATTTTCGGGGGTTGTTTGCAGCGAATGCCGCAGACCGGCGGGATTACGAGACGGGTCTGACAGTGGATCTGGGGCCGGGTCCGAGCGGATCGCTCGATCAGCTGAATGTGGAGGGGCAGGGATTTGGTGGTGCAGTGGACCTGCTGAATTCGAAGCAGCCTTTTGGTCAGTTGCGGGTGTTTGAGGTGGCTGTGGATGCGATGGCGGGTGCAGTGCGGCTGACTGTGGACGGTCGCGCTGAGGGGGCAAGGCCCTGTCGGAAGGGGCTGCTGTCGCTGGACGAGCTGACCCTGGGGGCTCGGTTCTACACCAATGGTCCGGGTGCTCAGCAGGTGCGTGGCAGTCTGGCGGGGGACATTGCGGAAGTGCTGTTGTATGACCGCGTGTTATCTGTTGAGGAGCAGCAGGCGGTGCGCGCGTGGCTGCAGTCGCGGCATGCGAATCTGGCGGCGGCTTTGCCGGCGACCGTACCGCAGACGCTGACGGTCGGTGAAGCACTGGTGCTGGCTGAAAATCCGCCTCCGGTGCAGTTGCTGGCTCCGGGATTTGCACTGGCGGAGCTGCCGGTGTCACTGACCAATCTGAACAACGTGCGTTATCGACACGACGGCGTGCTGGTGACTCTGGGATACAACGGCGATATTCACCTGCTGCGGGACTCGGACGGTGATGGGCTGGAGGATGAGGTGCGGGTGTTTTACCGCAATTCCGGCAGTCTGCGGGGACCGATCGGGATGCTGCTGACACCGCCGGGTTATGCTCATGGCAGTGGTGTATTTGTGGCTGCGAAGGGCAAAGTGGTACTGCTGGCGGACGCGGATGGTGACGACCAGGCGGACAAAGAGATCGTGGTGGCGACGGGCTGGCAGGAGATTGCTCAGAATGTCGATGCCACGGGACTGGCCCTGGGGCCTGACGGCAGTCTGTATTTTGGGCTGGGGACAGCAGATTTCGCGAATGCGTGGCTGATTGATGAGAGTGGTAAAGCGGCGTATGACATCAACAGCGTGCGTGGTACGGTGCAGAGGGTGTCTGCGGATTTCAGTCGTCGTGAGACGATCTGCACGGGCGTACGATTTCCGATTGCCTTTGCCTTCAACGCGCGGGGTGATTTGTTCTGCACGGATCAGGAGGGTGCCACGTGGCTTTCGAACGGTAATCCGCTGGACGAGCTGCTGCACATTCGTCTGGCTGCGGCTGCGGGGCGGGTGAATGCTTCGGGGCGGCAGCACTTCGGTTTTCCACCGCGGCATCCGCAGCACAATCCGGGTGTGATTGATGAGCCCTCGACGTTTGATTTCGGGCCGCAGCATCAGTCGACGTGCGGGATGGTTTTCAACGAGCCTGTGAACGGTGGTGCGGTATTTGGTCCGGCGGCGTGGCGTGGTCAGGCGCTGGTGGCGGGTGAATCGCGGGGCAAGATCTGGAGGACTCAGCTGATTCATACAGGCTCCGGTTATGTTGCCGCTGCAACGCTGATTGCGTGTCTGCAGATGCTGACAGTGGATGTGTGTGTGTCGCCGGCGGGTGATCTGCTGGTGGCCTGTCACAGCGGGCCTCCGGACTGGGGCACAGGTCCGACGGGAATGGGCCGTCTGTTTCGAGTGCGTTATGTGGGCACTGAGCAGCCGCAGCCGCTGCTGGCCTGGCCCGAAGGTGCTCGTGAACTGAGAATTGCCTTTGATCGTCCGGTGGATCCCGGTCTGCTGGCAGGCCTTGCGGAGCGGGTGCGTGTGGAATATGGCGAGCATGTGCGGGCGGGTGATCGCTTTGAGACTCTGGTGCCGCCGTACGCAGTGGTGCGTGCACAGCAGTTGCGACCACGGTTTCGACTGCCGGTGGGATCAGCCGCGTTGTCGGCCGATCGTCGCACAGTGCTGCTGAACACGGAACCGCTGCCGCAGCGTGCGACGTATGCGGTTACGCTGCCGTGGTCTGCGGCCAGTGCATCCGGTGCGGACGCGGGTGTCCTGCCAGCACAGCATCCGCAGGTGGATCTGGAGTTACAGCCGCATGGGCTGCAGGTATTGACGGAGAGTGCAGTTGGGACTGATGCGGCCTCGCGGTGGCTTCCGCACGTGGATCTGTCGGTTTCACGGCAACTGACGGCCGGTTCGCAGACGCACGATATTTTGTGGCAGGAGTTGAGTGCTGGCGGGGGTCTGCGACTGCGGACAAAGCTGGATCTGCGGAGTCTGCTGCGTCCGGCGGTGCAGCCTGGAACGCAACTGGACTATGAGTGGCCGGCAGAGACAGGGGTGGTGACTTTCAGGGCAAATCGACCGCTGGAGCTGACTGCTGAAGTGGCGGGGCGACGGCTGGAAGTTCAGGGGCAGCATGCCGGCGAACACTGGCTGGGAATATTTTCGGCTCCGGCTGATGTGTCTGAGCTGATTGATCTGCAGATCGGCCTTGGTCCGGGCAGCGGAGTGCCGGAGCTGACGGCTGTTTGGCACACGAACGAGGATTCGCAGGCCCGTCCGTTCCCGCTGCATCGATTTGTGCTGCCGTGGGTTTCTGAGCAATCTTCAGCGGGTGTAATTGAGGAGCCGGCAACGGTTGCGGCGGAGCTGGAGGGTGGCAGCTGGGGGCGTGGCCGGCGTGTCTTTCACAGTGATGCGGCCGGATGCTATCGCTGCCATGCGATGCAGGGACGGGGTGCGACGATCGGGCCGGATCTGGGCAATCTGATTCACCGCGACTATGGGTCGGTACTGCGGGACCTGAAGAATCCGGGGTTTGCAATCAATCCGGATTATGTGGGTCAGACAGTGGTTTTGAAGGACGGCCGGGTGTTGACCGGTGTGCTGCAGACTCGCGGTGACCGCCTGCTGCTGGGAGATGCGCAGGGGCGGCAGACGGAGCTGCGGGCTGAGGAGATTGAGCAGATGCAGCCGGCGACGACCTCCGTGATGCCTCAGGGGATTGTGGAGAAGCTGAGTGCCGGAGATCTGCGTGACCTGCTGACGTATCTGCTGACTGCGGCGCCGCGAATGCCGCTGGAATCTCCTTTGCCTGCTCCGCCTCTGCGAACGCAGTCCGAGGTGGCTGCGGCGCTGGCGGGCAGTCGTGGTCCGGACGAGCTGCGTCCGCTGCGGCCTCTGCGGCTGGTGCTGGTGGACGGCGTGAAGGATCACGGTCCGGGGGAACATGATTATCCGGCGTGGCGGACAGCATGGCACGAACTTCTGAGTTCGGCCGAGGCTGTGGACGTGCGGGTGGTGCGCGAGTTTCCGGACGACGAGCTGCTGGCAACCGCCGACATCCTGGTGTTCTTTCAGAAAGGCAGTTTTGCGGATCGCCGTCCGCAGCAGATGGATGCGTTTCTGAAGCGCGGTGGCGGAGCGGTGTATATTCACTGGGCGGTGAACGGAAATGACAAAGTCGCGGATTTTGCGAAGCGGATCGGGATGGCTTCGTGGGGTGGTCGGATTGCGTTCCGGCACGGTCCACTGACTCTGGATATTCATAATCAGGAACACCCGATTGTACGCAATTATCAGCGGCTGCAGTTGTATGACGAAAGCTACTGGAAACTGACGGGAGATCCGGGTGCAGTGACATTGCTGGCGACCAGTGTGGAGGACGGCATGTTGACGCCGCAGATGTGGGTGCGAGATCATCAGCCGGGTCGTGTGTTTGTGAGTATTCCGGGCCATTACAACTGGACTTTTGACGATCCGCTGTTTCGGGTGCTGCTGTTGCGGGGGATTGCGTGGACCGCGAACGAGCCGGTGGATCGATTCAATGAACTGGTCTTTCCCGGGGCGCGGATGAGTCGCTGAGTGTGGGTGGCAGGGACTGATCTGGCACGCTGCTGGTGCCGCACGGTATGCTGCGTGCTCTGTAATGACGAGGCGATTCCTGATCGTGGTTTACGGGTGGGGGGGATTTGGAGCATGTTTCGGGAGCCAGGGAGGGTACCGTGGCTGCTGGTGCTGGCCTGTCTGCTGCTGACGTTGGCGGGTTTGGCGGGGCTTCTGCGTGCTGACGAGCTGTATGGCAGGACTCAGCTGGTAGAGCGTCAGCTGATCTGGCTGCTGCTGGCACTTCCGGTGATGTGCCTCGTTGCATGGGCGCCGTGGCGATTGCTGCGATTGTGGAGTTATCCGGCGTATGCTGTCAGTCTGCTGCTGCTGCTGGTGACACTGTTTATGCCGCCGATCAACGGTGCGCGGCGCTGGATACCGCTGGGGCTGTTTGATCTGCAGGCCAGTGAACCGGCGCGACTGGCATTTATTATGGCACTGTCAGCGTGGCTGATGCATCGCAGCAGTCAGACAACGGTGCGTGGACTGCTGATGCCGGCATTGCTGACGCTGCTGCCGATGCTGCTGATCATTCGCGAGCCTGACCTGGATACAGCGTTGTTGTTTGTGCCGGTGCTGGGTTGCATGCTGTACGCAGCCGGGACGCGACTGTCGCATCTGTCAGTGGCCGGACTGCTGATGCTGATCAGCCTGCCGCTGTTGTGGCAGCAGATGTCGGCTGAGCAGCGGTCGCGGATTGTATCCGTGATGGTGCAGCGCGATGGTGGCACGGCTCCGACCGGTGACGGATTTCACCTGCATCAGTCGAAGCAGGTACTGGCGCTGGGTGGATTGCAGGGCAGTTGGCTGAGGCCGCAGTCGCTGGTGGATGATCCGGCGGCGTGGCAGTTGCCGGCGTCGAGGACTGACTTCATCTTCGTGATGATCGGCGAGCGATTTGGTCTGGCGGGCTGCGGACTGGTGCTGCTGTTGTATGCGGTTCTGATCTGGTCGGGTTTTGGAATTGCCGCGGGGGCTCAGGAACCATGGGCACGTCTGACGGCTGTGGGAATTACAACGCTGATCGGTGTGCAGGTGGTACTGAACACGGCAATGACGGTGGGCCTGCTGCCCATTACAGGGACACCGCTGCCACTGTGCAGTTATGGTGGCAGCAGTCTGTTGTCAACGTATGCTGCGATCGGTCTGCTGGTGAATATTCGGGTGCACGGCACGTGGGAAGCGACGGCGATTCGATTTACAGCGGTCTCAGTCTGAGTTTTCCGTTTCGAGGTCCTGCAGGAACCGGAGGGCGTCTTCGGGCGAGCAAACGTGGCGTCCCGGCAGTCGGCCTGCGCGGTCGCAGGCTGCCAGCAGATCGAGGGCTTCGGCATCGTCGGCAGTACCCAGCCGGCGGCGGGCACGAGCCCCGGCCGTCCCATCAAGGACTCGCTGTGCCAGTCCATGATTTTCGATCAGCCACAGCACTCGTTCAGACACTCGACCTCGCAGGACAGCCAATCCTGCATTCACATGATCACGTGGGTCAATGCCTTTGCCGACATCGTGCAGCAGAGCGGCCAGCAGCAGGTCTTCGTCCCACGGGCAGCGTTCGCGTGCCAGTTCAAAAACCTGCAGGCTGTGATACAGGACGTCGCCTTCAGGATGTGAATTTCGGTCCTGAACGACTTTTTCGAGGGGCAGCAGGAGCGACAGGAAATACTGCCAGCGCTGATCGGGGCGTGACTGATCAGCAGCGTGCAGTCGGCTGTCGGCTGCCACCTGCTGATCAAGTGCCATGCGAATTTCGAGATCTGTGGGCAGGGATTCCGGTGGCAGGTGGCTGCGTGTGATTGCGCGGGCAGCGGTCCAGCGTGCCTGCGGGTAGGTGCTGCACTGGTGGCAGGCCAGGAGTCTGGCCGCAGCGAAGGCGATTTCCTTTCTCAGGCGGTCGTAGTCCATGTGCGAGTGACGTCAGCGGAAGATTCGCTGCTGTGGCGCTGCATCAGTGCGGCAGTCGGAGCCGGACTTGCCACATTGCTGCAGTGCTTTCTGGTACAGGGCCTCACCTGCCGGAGTCGGGTAGACGCCGTTGACGCAGGCGCGGCACAGAGATTCAGCGGGCAGTCCCACACAGGACGAGAGTGCCTCGACGGGCAGGTAGTGCAGACTGTCGGCTCCGATGAACCGAGCCATCGCCAGTTCTTCTTCGGCAGTGATGACCGGGCCCTGCATGAACCCGGGTGCGAACAGCTCGCTGACGGTCGACATGTCGATGCCGTAGAAGCAGGGGGCAATGATGGGCGGGCAGGCGATTCGGACGTGGATTTCGCTGGCTTTGCCGCGAGCCTTCAGCAGTGCCAGGAGTTCGCGCAGTGTGGTGGCTCGCACGATCGAATCATCCACCAGCAGGACTCGCTTGCCTTCCATGATTTCCGGCAGCGGAGTGTATTTCATTCGCACTTTGTCGGCGCGATTGTTGCCTTCGATGAACGTGCGGCCGATGTAACGATTGCGGATCAGTCCTTCGAGTGACGGGACCTTCAGTTGAAAGGCCATGCTGTCCGCCGCTGCCTTGGCCGTGTCGGGTACGGGCACCACGATGACGTCATCACCGATTGGCAGGGTTTCGCGTTTGGCCAGTTCTTCACCGAGGCGTTTGCGTGACAGGTACACACCGGCATTGTCAAAGGTGCTGCCGGCATTGGCGAAGTAGATCCATTCGAAGAAACAGTGCGCCTTGCGGGGGCTTTCAGCGTATTTGTGTACGTGAACCGACTGTCCGTCCACGACTACGACGTGGCCAGGCTCCACATTGTGAATGCTGTTTTCAGAGAAACCGAGGTGCGTGAGTGCCACGCTTTCGCTGGCGGCCGCAAACAGGGCTCCTTCGTGAGCGTAGCAGAGGGGACGCATGCCCAGAGGGTCACGCGAAGCAAACATCCGGCCGCGAGCGTTCAGAAAAACGATGTTCCAGGAACCATCAACTTTTTTGTGCAGCGTCTGCAGCAGCTGGACGGGAGTGATTTCGGGGTTGCCTGACAGTTCGTGTGAGATCAGGTGATGCAGAACTTCGGTGTCAGTCTGTCGGGTCAGGTGAAAATCGGTGGTCTGCAGGATTTCATCACGCAGCTCCATGTAATTGGCCAGCTGTCCGTTGAAGGCGAAGCTGAACCATTTGGAGCGTGCGATGTGCTGTCGTTCGAAGGGCTGGGCGTAGCTGGGATCATCCTTGCCGCAGGTGGCATATCGCACATGTCCGATGGCTGCCTGGCCGGCGTGTTCGGCCATCAGCAGTCGGTAGCGGTCTTCGTGATTCATGCTGAACACCTCAGCCACACCTCCGACATCCTTATGCGTATGCAGCAGTTGCAGGCGTCCGGAGTTGAAGCTGGTGATGCCGGCTGCCAGCTGGCCGCGGTTCTGCATGTCCAGCAGCATTCCGGGCACCAGTCTGGATGTGCGGTTGCGGACGGTCTGCGGGTCTTCGGTGGCCGGATCGACAACGGTGCGATCCGGGCGTTTCAGTCGCGGGATGAGCGGACTGAGTCCGGCGTTGTTCAGGTGGTACACGGCCGCAACGCCGCACTCGTGCATCAGTTCGTCCATAGCGACGAATTCACTTGCTGAGAAAGGGGTGTTTCCTGCTCGCGCGGCGGCGAGTCCTGTGAAGATTCGGCGAATGATACAGGCTGATGACGTGGGGACCAAACGTCCGGGGCCTCGCAATCACTCAATCCTGCAGGTTGGGGTGCGGATTGGCGTCACGGTCCCGTCTGCAGGAAAAATCGATCGAGAATCCGGGCATGTGTGCTGCGGCAGGCTCCCTGGGCCTGGCAGTGACCGGCGTTCAGGAATAGTATTCACAGAACGGGCCCCACGGGAATTCAGGACCAAACACTGAGGTATTCAGGACTGTGATTTATGGCGGACAGGATTATTCTGCGAACGGGAGAAGCTCTGGTCGAGGACGAGGCCGGCTGGTCGGCAGCGGAGCCGGAGGTCGTAATCGGAGAACTGGACGGTCCGGTGGGCAATGCGATTGCTCAGCTGATGGGTGATCAGGCTCGCGGACATTCCAAGGTCTTCGCCCTGCTGAACTGTGATGTGCAGGTTCGTCCGGTAACTGTCATGGTCAGCAAGGTCACCGTGAACAGGGAAAAGTACACGAATATCCTGATGGGCACAGTTCAGGCGGCGGTGGCCAACGGCGTTCTGGACGCGGTGCGGGCGGGAGTGATTCCGAAGGAAAAGGTGAATGACCTTGGGATCATCATTTCGATCTGGCTGGATCCGGCGGTGCTGACGGCCGAAGACCTGAACTACGAGATCCTGTTCAGGACTCACAGGGAAGCCACGGCGAAGGCGATCGGGAAAGCGCTGCGGAACGAGCCTTCGATTGACTGGCTGCTGGAAAACCAGGAGCAGATTGTGCACTGTTTTCACCAGATGGCACTGGACGGGCAGATCTGATGTCAGAAAAACCGGTGAACACGGTCAGCATCGGCGGTTACCAGTGTGGGACAGGGCATCCGCTGCTGTTCATCCTTGGTCCGTGTGTGATGGAATCCGAGCAGTTGGTACTGCGTGTGGCTGATCGCCTCGCGCAGCTGCGTGACCGGCATGGGTACCAGATTGTGTTCAAGTCCAGTTTTGACAAGGCCAATCGGACCAGTGTGGACAGTTATCGTGGTCCGGGACTGCAGGATGGTCTGCGGATGCTGGAGCTGGTCAGGCAACAGACCGGGTTGCCGACAACAACGGACATTCACGAGTGTGGGCAGGCTGCAGCGTGTGCGGAGGTTTGTTCGATCCTGCAGATTCCGGCCTTTCTGGCGCGGCAAACGGATTTGATTGTGGCAGCAGCCGATGCTGCAGTGGCTCGAAATATCTGCGTGAACGTCAAGAAACCTCAGTTTGTGGCCCCCGAGGATACGGTGCATGCAGTAAAGAAGTGTCGTGCTCGCGGACTGCACAGCATTCTGCTGTCGGAACGTGGGTCAACGTTTGGTTATGGGCGGCTGGTGAACGATTTTCGTTCCGTGCCGATTATGCAGTCGTTTGGTGTACCGGTGGTGTATGATGCGACGCACAGCGTACAGTTGCCGGGGGGAGCGACGACGGGCGGGCAGCGGCAGATGGTACCGACTCTGTCGCGTGCTGCGGTTGCCGCCGGTTGTGATGCCGTCTTCCTGGAAACTCATCCCGAGCCTGATTCGGCGCTGAGTGACGGTCCGAACATGGTGGTGCTGGACCGGCTGGAACAGCTGTTGTGCGATTTGACTCGATTTCGGGACGTTGTGTTGTCACTGAACTGACATTACTCAGGGGCCTGGCGATGACTGCCTGGAAAACTGGTACGACTGCTGTTCGTTGTGTGCAGGGGATGTTGCTGGCATTGCTGGTGTCAGGCTGCAGCAGATCCGGTGATCGGGCAGCGGAAGAGTCCGCGAAGGCTGCCGCAGCGGCAGCAGCGGCTGAGGCTGAAGCAAAGGATGAATGTCGGGATCGGCTGAATGCGGCGGTGCGTCGAGTGTCTCCGGAGTCTCTGGGGTTGCAGACTCGCCGTGATTCCGTCGTGAATGCTCTGAATTCCTGGCTGGCCTCCTGCGGTGAGGCGGACGTGAAGGCGCTGTCGATCAGTGACGCCAATGCAGCGCTGTTGTCGGAGACATCGCTGCGGACATCGCGGGCGGTGCGATTTTCTGAAAACGACGTGTTGTACATTCGCGACAGTATGCTGCTGAAGGGGCTGACGGAATCCATCTGGAAGCAGATACCAGCGGGCAGTGATCCGGCGAATGCGGAAGTGCGTCGCATCACGGCGCTGTTTCGGCACCTGATCCGCAATGTGGCCTTGACTGCAGCCGGTGAAAACCGTGTTCCTGTGGGGCTGTATGAGGCAATGCTGACGGGGCGTGGCAGTGTGGAGGATCGCATCTGGGCCTTTACCGAGGCCCTGCGGCAGCGACAGATTGATTCGCTGGTGCTGCAGCCCGGGACTCCGGCAGCCGCTTCCGGTTCGTTCGTCGAAACGGCAGAGCAGCTGGTGGCGGTGATTGTGGGTTCGGAAGTGCTGCTGTTTGATCCTCTTCGTGGCGTTCCTGTGCCGCGTGCTGATGACACTGCGGCATTGCCGGGGCAGCCTGCGGGACTGAGTGAGATCAGTGGTGTGGAACGCTGGAAGTCGGCTGCGGTGTTTGTGCCGTCGCATCCGTCGGCCGCGGCGCCGCGTATGCTGGTGCTGCAGCAGCGTCTGGATGCGGCGGATGCGCTGGTGTTGTATGAGGAGCTGGCGGGCGGGACCAGTGAGATCCGTCCGTTCGTGGAGCGTGTGGCAGGTGTGATTGGTGGTATCTGGCCGGTGCAGGGTCTGCGGGTCTGGCCGGTGCCTGAGCAGCGGATTGCCGCTGCTGCGACGCTGGACGAGGCTCAGCGGCAGACACTGACTCAAATGCTGCGTCCGTTTGACAGTCCATTTGAACGCGAGTCGATTGATCTGGACAAGATGCTGACGGACCCGAATGTGGATGAGAGCAAGCTGACGAAGGAGCAGTTGCAGCAGATGAAGGCTGAGGCTGCTGCAAAGCTGCTGGAGAAGTCGGATGCTTTGTTTGGCAAGCCGTCGCGACGACTGCTGCAGGCGCGGATCAGTCAGATCGGCGGAAACTTTGAACTGTCGATGATTCAGGAGCTGCAGCAGATTCGCGTGGCCTGTCTGCAGGAGGTGGTGGAGCTGTCATTTTCGATTGATGGCAAGGAAGCGGTGGGACGGCTGCCGCTGCCCGAATCCATTCTGAGTGTGCAGCGAAGTGCTGTCGGGGATACTCTGTACTGGACAGCGTTGAGTCAGTTCTCACGCGGTGAATACGGCACTGCCGTGCAGACGCTGAGAAATCATCGACGTCAGTATCCGGAAGATCGAAATCTTCTGGCCGGGCTGATGAATGAGGCGGAGTGTCTGGTGGAGTTTGGTGATCCGGCGGGTGCGGCAGCGGTGCTGGTGGAAGCCGACACAGAGCAGAATCCGGAGCGATTGCGCGTGCAGTGGCTGCGTTCGCGGCTGTCGACGATTGTGGCTGAGGCTCCGGCGGCTCCCTGAGTTGCGTAATGATGGGCTGAGTCGGCTGGATGATTTGTGCCGGGGTGCGTGGATTGCGGGGTAGACATGAGGATTGGCATCATGGCGGATATCCACGATAACGTGGATAATCTGCGGCATGCGATCGGGTTGTTCAATGCTGTGGGTTGCCGAGCGGTGCTGCTGGCTGGTGATTTTGTGTCTCCGCTGGTGGTTCCCTCCATGCGGAAGCTGCATGGTCAGGTGATTGCCTGTTTTGGCGACAACGATGGGAATCAGACGGGAATAGCGGGGGGTATGAAGATTGTGGGTGTGCTGGGACATCCGCCGTTGTGCTGGAAGTCGCCGGATGGTGTCAGGTTTCTGATGTGTCATCAGTTGCAGGATGTGAAGGACTGCATCGGAGATGCCGATGTGGTGATTTTTGCGCACACGCATCGAGCCAGTATCGCGCGGGACCGTCATGGTCGACTGTTTGTGAATCCGGGGGAAGTTGGAGGCTGGATGTTTCGCCGTCCGACTGTCGCGGTGTACGATACGGAGACGCGGGAAGCGGAAATCGTGAATTTGCCGGCGATGCCGCCGGCTGTGGAAATTGAGCAGTGGGGCTGAGCGTTAATCGGGAGGCACACTCATGAGTGGTCAGGCAGGTATGTGGGCAGCGCGGCGTGCGACAGAGTTGCGGCGGCGCTGGTTTTTCAGGGACTGCGGGATTGGTTTGGGGGCGATGGCTGCGGCTTCGCTGGCGGCGGCCGAGGGTCAGGCGGGTTTGCTGGCAGACCAGTCCGTCGGGGCTGCCGGCCCGCTGGCTCCGCGGCAACCCCATTTTGCTCCGAAGGCCAAACGTGTGATTTACATGTTTCAGGCCGGGGCTCCCAGTCACCTTGAATTGTTTGACCCCAAGCCCGAGCTGACTCGCAGAAACGGTCAGTTGCCTCCGCCGGAGCTGCTGCAGGGATACCGGGCGGCGTTCATCAATCCGAAGTCGGCACTGCTGGGGCCGAAGTTCCAGTATGTGAAACACGGCCAGTGCGGGATGGAGCTCAGTGAAGTGCTGCCGCACACCGGAGCGATTGCGGATGACATCTGCCTGATTCGGTCGATGCAGACGGATGCCGTCAATCATGCTCCTGCCCAGATCATGATGAACACAGGTTCGCAGCAGTTTGGGCGGCCCAGTTTTGGTTCGTGGACGCTGTATGGACTGGGCAGTGAGTCTCAGGACCTGCCTGGATTCGTGGTGTTGACCAGTGCCAAGGGCACCAGCGGCGGGGCCAGCAACTACGGCTGTGGATTTCTGCCGACGATGTATGGCGGCATCCCGTTTCGCAGCAAGGGTGACCCGGTGCTGTATCTGTCGAATCCGGCGGGTATTGATTCGGAAACTCAGCGAGCCTCGCTGGATGCTCTGCAGAAGCTGAACCAGCTGGCTTTGCAGTCGGCGGGTGATCCGGAGATCGCGGCTCGGGTCCAGAGCTATGAAATGGCATTTCGACTGCAGTCCAGTGCCCCCGAACTGATGGATATCGGCAGTGAATCGAAGGAGACACTGGAGCGTTACGGGATCAGGGATCCGAACGAAGCGAATTTTGCCAGAAACTGTCTGCTGGCCCGACGACTGGCGGAGCGCGGAGTGCGATTTGTGCAGTTGTTCCACGAAGTGTGGGACCAGCACGGCAATCTGACTGCCGGTGTCAGGAAGAACGCGGAGGATACGGATCGAGCCAGTGCGGCTCTTGTGCAGGACCTGAAGGAGCGGGGCTTGCTGCAGGATACTCTGGTGATCTGGGGCGGCGAGTTTGGCAGAACTCCGATGGTCCAGGGGGGCAGTGACGGCCGCGACCATCACAATCGCTGTTACAGTCTGTGGCTGGCGGGTGGAGGGATACGTGGTGGTACGGTGTGGGGTTCGACCGATGATCTGGGGTTCAATGTGGCGGAGAATCCGGTGCATGTGCATGACCTGAACGCCACGCTGCTGCACCTGCTTGGGCTGGATCACACGAGGCTGACGTGGCGATTTCAGGGGCGAGACTATCGTCTGACTGATGTGCATGGGCACATTGTGGATGGAATTCTGGCGTGATTGGCTGGTGGTGGGAGACGCGGTGATGTCACGAGCATGCTTTGCGGGGCGTGGTGCAGGGCATGGTCTGCTGAAATCAGGCTGGTGTCTGGTTGTTGCGTTGTCGTGGCTGTCGGTGACAGCTGCGTGTTGCTGTCAGGAGCCGGCATTTCAGCCTGCGGCGGAACAGCTGGCCGAGGCTGGACAGCAGCTGCAGTCGCTGCAGTCTGAGCTGGCGGGACTGCGGGATCGTGCCGAGCTGCAGACGGCTCAGGGGCGGCAGTTACTGGCGGACGTGCAGGTCTATGAAAAAGCGGCCGCGTGGATGCTGCGTTTTGCTGAGTTCCCGAAGGCGTCGTGGGTGGGGCAGCTGCAGAAAGTGCTGGCGGAGGGGCATCGACGAGCCGGCCGGCTCAGCGAGGGGGCTCCGGACTGGAATCTGCGGGTCGGCACAACCATTCGGGGCTACGTGAGCGCGGTTGATGGGTCTGTGCAGCCGTATGCTCTGACGCTGCCCGAGGGTGTGGACCCTGTCACAGCGAAGCGGTGGCCCGTGCATATCGTACTGCATGGTCGTGCAGATCAGATGAACGAGGTGAATTTCATTGATCGGATGGATGGCCGTGGTCCTGGGGCATCGAAGAGTGAACGTCCTCGTCAGTGGCTGCAGCTGGATGTATACGGTCGCGGGAACAATGCTTACCGCTGGTCTGGTGAGACGGATGTGTTTGAGGCTCTGGCCGATGTGAGAGCGCGATTTCGGGTGGACGAGAATCGTGTGGTGTTGCATGGGTTTTCGATGGGTGGCGCGGGGGCGTGGCATCTTGGCCTGCATTATCCGGACCAGTGGTGTTCGGTGGGCGCGGGGGCCGGGTTTGTCGACTTTTACCGGTATCAGAAGAAGGACCCCGTGGCAGATCGGTTGCCGTGGACGCAGCATCAGACACTGGGGATTTATGACGCGGTGGATTATGCGCTGAATGCCGCCAATGTTCCGGTGGTGACATATGGTGGCGAGCTGGATCCGCAGTTGCTGGCCAGTACGACCATGCAGAAGCTGACAGGTGAGCTGCAGGTACCGCTGCAGGTACTGATTGGTGCCGGCATGGGGCATGAGTTTGATGCAGACAGTCGTCGGAGGTTCATGGAGTTTCATCTGGAAAAGTCGCTGGTCGGAAGACCGCAGTCCGGCCAGCGAAAAAAGCTCCGCTTTTCGACTCGCACACTGCGATACAGCCGCTGTGACTGGCTGCGAGTTGAGGAGCAGCAGGTGTGTTATCAGCCTGCAACGGTGGAGGGTGAAATCGACGACATGGATACCCTGCGACTGACGACGCAGAATGCAGCTCTGCTGAGACTGTCACGTGAAATTGCCGGTACGGTGGTGATTGACGGCAGCGAGCTTGAGCTGCGTGGAGCGGCTGAGGGACTGCTGCCGGACGTCTGGTTTCAGCGACAGGCAGACGGTGCGTGGACTGTGCTGGGGTATCAGGAATCACGGGCAATTTCGCGGAATCCGGATCTGCGAAAACGTCCGGGGCTGCAGGGGCCGATCGACGACGCCTTCATGGGTTCGTTTCTGTGTGTGCGCGGGACAGGTGTGCCGCTGCATCCGGCTGCGGGAGGGTGGTCGGAGCGAGTGCTGCAGCAGTTTCGTGAGGAGTTTGCAAAGTGGTTTCGGGGCGAGGTGCGGGTGGTCAGTGATCAGGATCTGACGGAGCAGATGATAGCGGAGCATCACCTGATTCTGTTTGGAGATCCCGGGTCCAACTCGGTTCTGGCGCGGGTGCTGCCAATGCTGCATGCTCAGCCTGTGGAGTGGAATGCTGAGCGAATTCGAGTGGGTCAGCGGGAATGGAGTGCAGCGGAGCATGGTCTGGTGCTGATTCATCCGAATCCGTTGAACCGAGCGAAGTATGTGGTGCTGAATTCCGGTCATACTTTTCATGAACGTGACTTCCGTGCATCGAACGCGTGGCTGTTTCCTCGGCTTGGTGATGCAGCCGTTCTGCGGCTGTCTGCAGAGCCGGAAAACGCTGAATCCGCGGTGCAGTGGTCCGGGGTTTTCGACAGCGGCTGGAAATTGTCGACGGAATGATCTTCTTTAGCGGGCCTTCGGGAGTCCGCTGAGTGGGGGTCTGTGGTTCCGTTAATTCCGAATCTTTCGACAGTGGCAGCCGGAATTACGCAGATTCTCTGACAGAAATTCAGTTTGCACCCCCTGCGGGTGTGGGATCTGTAAGAATACGGGTTGATCCGAATTCGCTGGTGGGCCGTTTGATCAGGCTGGTGTTTTCGGGTGTTGCGGGGGGAGTGTTGTCAGATGAGCGAGCAGCAGCAGGCAGCGGCGGGTCGGGTGGAGTCAGCGGTGCCTTCCGTGGCCAGTGCGGGAGTCTGGGGTGGTGCGACTGTACCGGTGCTGTTGCTGCTGGCAGCGCACCTGCCGTTTGCAGTTCTGCACTACGTTGGGACGTGGAAGCTTGAACATTATCAGTTCTTCCCTTTTGCTTTCGGGATGTTTGCGTGGCTGTTCCATACCCGGCGTGATCCGGCAATGGAACGCTGGGGTTGGTTTTCACTGGCACTGATTGCCGTGGATCTGCTGCTGTTGGGGGCTTCGGTCTGGCTGTCACGACCGTGGCTGGCGGTGGCTGGCATGATGGCTTTGCTGACTGCGTGGTGCCGTGCCAGTCGTGAGCGGGGCTATGGTGGATCCCTGCTGTGCCTTTCGCTGCTGGTCGTGCTGACGCTGCGTCTGCCGAATGATCGGGACAACCAGTTGATTCAGTGGCTGCAGGGGCGCACGACGGCATTTGCCAGCGGGATTTGTCACAGGATCGGTCTGGTGCATTTCAGTGACGGCAACACTTTAACGGTTCCGGGAAAGAAATTTCTGATCGCCGAGGCCTGTAGTGGCGTGAAATCGCTGTTCACAATCATGTTCATAGCTTCACTGGTCATCGCGATGAAGCGTCGATCGATGCTGCATGGTTTGACACTTGTGCTGATGGGCATGGGGACCGCTGGGCTGATGAATACGGTCAGGGTGTTGTCGGTGATCATGGTGTGGGAGAAATATCAGTTTGATCTTTCCACTGGATGGATTCATGATGCGCTGGGGTACCTGACGCTTGGTATCGCCGGCTTGATGCTGATGAGTGCTGACGCGGGCCTGGATCTGTTCACAGCATGGATTCCGGACATTCGGCGGCCGGGTGCGATGGCGATCTACGCCAATCCATTCATCTACTGCTGGAATCGTTACATTGCAAGTTCGAAGCCGGATCATAAGACAGGCAGCGTTTCTGCTCGACCTCTGGCTGCGAAAGCTGTGAAGGTTTTTGCAGTCGTGACAGTGCTGGCTTTGCTGGGTCAGGCAGTCCGCCTGCCGGGATTGCTTTAGCGCGATTGTGCCGATAGAGATTCGTTGGTTCAGGTGTGTGAAACTGGAGAAGGTACGTGTCTGAACAATCTGTCCGCCCGACGAAGAATCACGGTCAAGACGCTTACGGCAGTCGCGCCCTGCCGTCAGTGCTGCAGGTGCTGAATCCGTCTTATTCCATTCAGTTTCTGTATGGAATGGTGGAGTGCTGGATATTTTCCCGCAACTACTTTGCCGTGCTGGTAGCACTGCCATTTCTGGTGTTTGCCGGTGGTGGGGCTGGGTGTTACTGGTGGGTGCGACATTCATCGCAACTGGAAGTTCTGCGCAGATACGAAGAAAGATATAACGGGGCCATCACGGCGGAAAATCTGGAATTGCAGGAAACGTGTCTGAGAGCGTTGTGCAATCTGCAGCCCGGTGATTACCAGTATCGGATGCGTCTGGGGCAGTTTCTGGTGAAGTCCGGCCGCAGAACTGAGGGGCTTCAGCAGATTGCTGCCCTGGCGCCTGACAATTTGCCTGGCTATGCTGAGGCTCGCATCTGGCTGGTGCAGCAGTCACTGACTCCGGAGCCGATTCAGAGACTGTCGAAGGAGCAGATTGAGCAGCAGTTGCAGAAGGCAATTGAAGCGTCGCCCGACAACGCCATCGCTCACGAACTGCTGGCTGGCTTCTATGTCATGACGAATGAGCTGTCGCTGGCAGAGAAGCATCTGAGTATTGCTTCGCGCAATCGTCCGGAGCTGAATCTGGACATCGCGATACTGAAGCGGGAAAACCAGCGTCCTGCCGAAGATGTGGACGCGGCTGCTCGCAAAGCCGTGACGGAGCTCAGCAATCTGCTGGAAAAAGATCGCTCGAATTCCGCCGTCCGCATTTCACTGGCTCGCGCGTGGATCCTGCTGAAGGACTTTAACAGTGCACGTGAAGTTCTGGTGTCCGGACTGAACCAGAAACCGGAAGATGCAGCACTCAGAACAGCTCTCGCTGACCTCAGCATTACGGTGGCTGAGCAGCGTCTGGGGATGACTCCGCTGAATCGTGACGGCTGCATTCCGCTGGTGCTCGAGGCTGTCAGGCTGGATCCTGCCAACAGGCAGGCTGTGCAGTTGCTGACCAATCTGCGGTCTCTGGGTGCGGCCATAGAGCCGACGCAGTGGCAGTCCGCGACTGACCACTGGCAGCAGCTGTTACAGAAGGAACCTGAAAACATGGACGCAAGGCTGCTGCTGTGTCAGTTGCAGTTTCTTGCCGGACTGAATGCTGAAGCGGTGGAAACGATGCGTCCCGTCGCTGAGGCTCGCCCCGAACTCCGGGTATCCCTGGCGCGGCTGATGCTGGAAGCCGGTATGGCGGCAGACGGAGAGAAGATGCTGATGGAACTGATTCAGCAGAGCGATGCAAGACTGTCTGAAAATCCGGGAGACAGTCTGGTGCTGATTGAGCGTGCGGAATCTCTGCTGCTGCTGAAGCGGCCGCGGGATTCGCGTCTGTCTCTGGCTGAAAAGGTGGCTGGACTGCCGAAGAATCTCAGCAGTCTGGAGGAGCAACTGCTGCAGTTGTATGCCCGCGCATGCCTTGAGGAGTTTGACTCGATCACGGGCTATTCATCAGCGGCACTGGTGAAAGTCCGTAAAGCGGAGGATATTGATTTTGGCGATGCAGATGGGGCTGAAATGCTGCAACTGCTGCAGGAAGCGTCTCGCAGTGAAAGAAGTCTTCTGTCGGCCGTCGAACGGCTCAGTCGCCTGAGTCTGTCAACGCACCCTGCGGCGCCGCTGGCGGAGGAGGCAACGAAGCAGTTGCGGTTGAACGGTCAGACTGGAGTTCTGGCGCTCAATCTGCTGGGCATGCACGCGCTGCTGATGAAACGGTATGACCGTGCAATTGGCTGGCTGGAGCAGGCGAATGCCATTTCCCGCAGCCGCGATCCGATGGTGTTGAACAATCTGGCACTCTCACTCGTGCGCGGCCGTCCGGAAGAGAGGGGCAGAGCGCTCGAGCTTTCTGAGCAGGCACTGGCTCTGATCCCGGACAATCCGGAAGCTCTGGGAACTCATGGCGAGATCAACGTGCAACTGGAACGCTGGGACGCCGCGTTGAAGGATCTGGTGCGATCGGTTCAGTATCAGAAGAACAATCCGGAGATTCATCAGCTTCTGGAAACCACCTACAGAGCACTGCGTGACGACAAGATGGCGGATGTGCATAAACGGCTGGCTGAGGAACTGGCGACGGAATTCGAAGATGGGGCGGGTTGAAGTCTGAGGATTCGCTTGCTTCAGGCTGAAAAACCAGGGAAGATGGCTGCTGGCGGTGTCTGCATCGCCTCCCGCCGTGACATTTTCCCACCACGATCCAGATCTGCCGGAGCGTCTTATGCGATGGCTCGCGCTGTTCCTCGTCTGTTCTGTGTTTCTTCCGGTGGCATCGGCGCTGGCCGGATCGTCTGAGCCCCTGTCAGGTACTCAGACCTGGCAGGCAGGCGCTGCTGCCGTGGTGATTACGCCACCCGAGGCCATGTGGATGTCGGGCTATGCGTCCCGTGACCGTCCGGCTCAGGGTAAGATTCACGATCTGTTCGTCAAGGCGCTGGCGCTGCGAGACCCGGGCGGGCGGACTGCTGTTCTGCTGACCTGCGATCTGGTGGGTATTGATCGGGCGACATCGCAGCAGATCTGTCGCAGGATCCAGGAACGGCATCAGCTCTCCCGGGATCAGGTGGCGATTGCGACATCGCATACTCATTCCGGTCCCGTTGTCGGTACGAATCTGCTCAGCATGTATTCCCTTGAGCCATCCCAGCAGCAGTTGGTGCAGCAGTACACGGGCCTGCTGACGGACTGGTGTGTAACGGCAGCCGATCAGGCAGTAGCGGCTTTGCAGCCGGTCCAGCTGCAGGTGTCTGAGGGAGTAGCGAAGTTTGCAGTGAATCGTCGCAACAACCGTGAGCCGGATGTTCCGATGCTGCGTGCGGAGGGCAAGCTGGTGGGCCCGGTCGATCATCGTGTCCCCGTGCTGGCTGCTCGGGCTGCTGACGGCAAACTGATCGCTGTGCTGTTCGGTTATGCGTGCCATGCCACGGTGCTCAGCGGTATGGACTGGTGCGGGGACTGGCCCGGATTTGCTCAACTGGAAATCGAGAAGGCTCATCCCGGGACGATTGCGCTCTTCTGGGCCGGCTGTGGTGCTGACCAGAATCCGCTGCCGCGGCGCACGGTCGAGCTGGCGATGGAGTATGGTCGGCAGGCGGCGGTCGCCGTGGATCAGGCACTGGCCGCCCAGCAGACTCCGGTGCAGGGCAGTCTGTCGACGGTGTACCGGGAGATTGATCTGGCGCTGGATACTCTGCCCACGCGTGAGCAGGTGGAGCAGGATCTGAAGTCAGAGAATGTGTATCTTGTCCGTCGTGCACGTGGACTGATCCGTCAGTTTGAGGAGCACGGCAGCCTTGCTCAGGCATACCCTTATCCAATCCAGGTCTGGTCGCTGGGGGACGCTGCGACTCTGACCTTTCTTGGTGGCGAGGTGGTGGTGGATTACAGCCTGAGGATTCAGCAGGAGCTTGCCAGAGATCGCTCGTGGGTGGCCGGCTACAGCAACGATGTGATGGCCTATATTCCGTCTCGCCGAGTGCTGATGGAGGGGGGCTATGAGGGTGAATCGGCAATGATTTACTACGGGTTGCCCACGAAGTGGTCTGCCGATGTGGAAGAGCACATCATCCGCGAGGTTCGGTCGCTGCATGCAGCAGTGGCGAAGAAGGGTGAAGTGCAGAAATGACAGCACAGTATTCGCGACGTGACATCCTGTGTCGGCAGGCGCTGGGATTCGGTGGCGTGGCTCTGGCAACGCTGCTTGCTGATGACCGGGCAACGGGGGCTCCTCCGGAAGTAGCCGCCGCAGGAACCTCCTTTGACCTGCTGCCACGTGTTCCCGCAGGCCCGCCTCGTGCGAAAGCCATGATTTCGCTGTTCATGCACGGCGGGCCATCTCACATGGATCTGCTGGATCCGCGACCTGAGCTGACGAAGTACAGTGGCACGGACTATCAGGGGGAGATCACCTACAGTTTTGTAAACCGGGCCAGCCGCAGGCTGATGGGCAGTCCGTGGAGATTCCGACCGCACGGGCAGTGTGGCACGGAGGTTTCTGAACTGCTGCCGCATACGGCGGAGATTGTGGATGATCTGTGTGTCATTCGTTCGATGCACACCGGCTTCAACGGCCATGAAGTGTCGATTCGTTACCTGAATGCCGGCATACCAGCGGTCACCGGACGTCCTGCACTTGGCAGCTGGGTTTCGTACGCGCTGGGGACAGAGAATCAGAACCTGCCGGCATACATGGTGCTGACGGATCCGGGTGGACATCCGGTGGACGGCGTGCTGAACTGGTCCAGTGGCTGGATGCCGGCGATGTTTCAGGGGACGGTACTTCGTCCGCAGGAGCCTCGCATATTGAATCTGGCACCGCCGGCACATCTGGCCGGAATACCGCAGCGGCAGAATCTGAATCTGCTGAGCAGCCTGAATCGACTGCATCAGCGGAAGTATCCGGGTGAGACGGATCTGGAAGCGAGGATTGCATCCTACGAGCTGGCTGCTCGGATGCAGGTCGCCGCTGCTGAGGCTCTGGATCTGTCGCAGGAGACCCAGGCGACTCGGCAGATGTATGGTCTGGACCAGGACGCCACACGCGAATACGGGACTCGCTGTCTGATTGCCCGTCGGCTGGTGGAGCGTGGTGTAAGATTCGTGCAGTTGTTTCTGGGCGGGCAGCCGTGGGACAATCATCGAAGCATTCGTTCCGAGCTGCCTGCTGTCTGTCGTCGTACGGATCAGCCGTCAGCGGCACTGGTGAAGGACCTGAAGCAGCGAGGTCTGCTGGACACGACGATTGTGCACTGGGGCGGTGAAATCGGTCGGCTGCCTGTGACAGAGAATCATGGCAATCCGCAGGAGAGCGGACGTGATCACAACGGCCAGGGATTCAGTATGTGGCTGGCTGGTGGCGGAATACGAGGAGGTATGACGTGGGGCGAAACGGATCCGCTGGGACATTCTGCCGTGGTGAATCGCGTTACGGCAAACGATTACCAGGCGACGCTGCTGCACCTGTTTGGCTGTGACCATTCGAAGGTGACGTTTCTGCACAATTCAAGGCTGCAGACGCTGACGGATCAGCGGGAATGTCGAGTCGTGAGTGAGATCATTTCCTGAGGTTTTTCATGACGATTTCGGGTCTTCCGCTCAGTTACTGCACCAACGTTCATCCCGCCCGCACAGTCAGCGAGGTGAATGCGGGGTTGTCACAGTATGCCGCAGAAGCGCGGGCCTCAGCCGGCTTCCCTGTAGCCGCCGGTCTCTGGCTGGCCGGCAGTGTTGTCGAGGAGGTATCTTCCAGCGAAGCGGCACTGGAATCTCTGGCGCAGACTCTGTGGCAGCATGACCTGACCTGTTTTACTCTGAATACATTTCCCTTCGGTGATTTCCACGGGGAGCGTGTCAAGGAGCATGTCTATCTGCCGGACTGGGCCAGTCATTCGAGGCTGCGGTACACGCAGCAGTGTGCAGAGGTTCTGGCAAAACTGCTGCCTCCGGGTGGTGAGGGCAGTCTTTCGACGGTGCCGCTGGGAGGTCTGATGAATCCGCAGTCGGCCGGGTTCAGGGCTCAGTGTTATGCGCAACTGATCCAGTTGGCTCGAGGACTGAAGGCATTGTACGACACAACGGGGCGACGAATCCGTCTGGGCCTGGAGCCGGAGCCATTCTGTGAACTGTCCGCGACTCACAGCCGCAGTCTTCCGGTGATGCGAGGTCTGTACGAGCAGGCGGATGCGCTGGGCTGTGAACCGCTGGTGCGTGAATATATCGGCCTGTGCTTTGATGTCTGTCACCAGGCTGTGGAATTCGAGAATGTGGCACAGTCCATTCGGGATTTTGATGAGGCAGGCATTCGCATCAACAAGGTACACATCACGAATGCAGTGGTGCTGGAGAACCCTGCCAGAAACCGGGCCGGGCGTGAACTGCTGTGTTCCTTTGCCGAACCGCGTTATCTGCACCAGACGTTTGCTCGTTTCGCTGATGGCACGGTGCAGTCTCGGCTGGATCTGCAGCGGGAGGACCTGCTGAGGAATCCTCCGGATCACTTTCTTGAGGCGGACGAGTGGCGTGTGCACTTCCACGTGCCGATTTTTGCCGAATCGCTTGGTCCCCTGAAGACGACGCGAGCCGATCTGGCTGCGGCACTGAAGCAGGTCGCTCGGCTGAATTACGCACCGCATCTGGAAGTTGAGACTTACACGTGGCCGGTCATGCCGGGGGATTCCGCAGCGGCAGCGGAATCGCTGGGGCAGAGAATCTGCCGGGAGCTGCAGTCCGCAGCCGAACTGCTGGCGGATGCTGAGTGAACTGCCGGAACCGTGCAGCGTCGTTCAGGCCGGCGCCAGCACCTGCAGCTCAGTGCTGACCACCAGTTCCCGGACTTTGGCTCGGTAGTCGTGCATGTGCGGGGCAACGAGGTGCGCTTTGAGAGTGTCGGGATTTTCCCACTTCTCAACAATCACCACCACATCTTCGCGAAAGGGTGTGGGGTTGGGCAGTCCGATCTGAATGTCGATGGCGGGGCCGTATTCGAGGCAGCCGTTTTCAGCGTGGACCAGTGGCATCAGTCGGTGGAAGTGCTCGAGAAACTCGGCACGTCGTCCGGGCTGCACGGTGATGGTTGCCAGTACATGAATCATCAGTAGGCTCCGGTATTTCCAGTCAGGCTGTACGGCGCTGCTGGGGATCAGTTGTGATTTCTCGTCCTGCTGCCTGAATCCGGCCCTGCACCAGTTGCACAGTGCGATGGGCCTGGGAGGCAATGGCATTGTCGTGAGTGACCATGATGATGGTGAGTCCCTGGTCCTGATTCAGGCGATTGAGCAGTTCCATGATGCCGGCTCCGGTGTCGGCATCGAGGTTTCCTGTGGGCTCATCGGCCAGCAGAATTTCCGGCTGCCCCACGAGTGCTCGGGCGATCGCCCCGCGCTGCATTTCGCCACCGGAGAGCTCCGACGGACGGTGTTTCAGCCGATGTTCCAGTCCCACCTGCTGCAGGATGCTGAGCGCGGCGTCGCGAATCTCACGGCGGCGTTTCAGGAAGCCGAAGATGGAGTGACGAATCATCAGTGGCGTCATCACGTTTTCCAGCAGCGACAGCTCCGGCAGCAGATGATAAAACTGGAAGATGAACCCGAATACGTGGTTGCGGAGCTGATCGCGGGCAGCTCTGTTGAGATTGTCGATACGGGATCCGGCCAGCAGGACTTCACCGACATCCGGAGAATCCAGCAGGCCCATGATATGCAGCAGGGTACTTTTTCCGGAGCCGCTCTGGCCGATCACGGAAACAAATTCTCCCCGGGCCGCCGCCAGACAGACGCCGCGCAGTACCGGGACCTGATGCTGCCCCTTCAGATAGGACCGCGATACGGCTTCAGCAGTAATCAGAGGCTGCGTCATTTTCAGAATCTCAGCCATAACAGAGTTCCGGAAAGTTCGGGTATCAGCATGTCAGATAACAGTGGATGCGTGATGGGGAGTCATTCAAATCGCAGAGCTCGCACCGGATGCAGTGCAGCCGCGCGTCGAGCCGGCAGAATGCTGGCCAGTACGGCGATCGCAATGGCCCCCGTTGCCACCCAGAACACCATCCACGGGTTCACGTGCGTGGGTATTTCAAGAAAGAAGTAAATCTTTTCGTCGAACACCTTGCGCCCTGTTGCCCAGCTCAGCACATCCTCGATCTCGTTGATGTATTCAACAAACAACAGTCCAATGAAGACTCCCGCCGCACTGCCCGTAATGCCCAGTCCGAGCCCATAGGACAGAAAAATGGACATCACGCCTCCGGAACTGGCTCCCAGCGATTTCAGAATGCCGATGTCCCGCGTTTTTTCGACTACGATCATGTAGAAAATCGCCAGAATACCGAATCCGGCCACAGCGATGATCAGAAACAGCAGAACATTCAGGATGGCGGTTTCCACCTCAACGGCTGACAGCAGCATTCCCTGCTTTTCCTCCCACGTTCTGATATTCACCATTCCCGGTGGGAAGGCCTGTTCGAGGGCTGCCAGAACTTTGGGAGCGTGCGAATAATCAGTCAGCCGGATGTGGATTGAGGAAATGGCATTTTTCAGGTGCATGCCGCGATATTTCTGCAGTGCATCCAGATTCATCAGGACGATGCTGGAATCATATTCGTTCATGCCACTGCGAAATGTGTCAACAACCGTCGCCTGAAACTTGGTGACGTCCGGCGGAGTTCCGGCAGTAATGGTGCTGAGAATTACATTATCGCCGGGCTGCACCATCATGATTTTCTGCTGTCTCCCGGTCTCCGGATTGCGGGCCATGAAACTGATCAGGCCCTCACCCAGATAAATTCGTGCCGGCAGCGGCCCACCGGGCTCCTGTGGCTGCGAGTCATCATTGGTGAAGATCGGCTCCGGTGCGGGCTCCTGCTGCGGGGTTTCATTGTCGGCGACGGGCACAGGCTCACTGTCGAAGACAGGTGACTCCATCTCCGGCTGCGGATCCTGAGGCTGCGGATCTGGCTGTCCCGACTGCTGATCTTCGAGGAACAGTCGATTGCGTTCCTGCACCATTCGGAAGTGCTTTTCACCTTCAGCCGTGAGTTCCCAGCCCAGCGGTTCCTCGCGATTCCGCAGAGCGGGGCGAACTTCAACCCCATCCTCCAGGATCCGATTGTAGCTGTCGAGGTAATCCTGCAGCGGCCCGACCTGAGCCTTGCCGGCCGGGTCAATTCCCTGGATCTGGATCGGGGACGTGTAGGTCTCACCACTCCACGGATCAGTAAATGTCATCATGCCGGGGATTTCGATCGTCGGCGTCATGGCCGCGATATACTGCCCTGCCGCAGCCTTAACCCTGTCCATCTGCATGGCTGCGTCTTCGATGCCGGCAGTGCCACGGGATTCGATGACGATGTCGGCCAGAAAGTTGTGCAGACGGTCGCGCATCTCCGTCGTGAACCCGGCCATCACGCTGTTGACCACGATCATCGTGGCCACTCCCAGCATCACGCTGATGATGCAGGCCAGCGCAATGTAGCGAGTTCTCAGGTAGCGCAGACACAGCAGCAGCTTGTACATTTCAGTGCTCCCTCACCCGTACGAAACGACTTCAATCCTGTCCGTCGCGCTTGCCTCAATCCTCGCCTTCGGCCCTGCCGGAAACAGGCTGCTCATGTCGCGTCAGCGGAAAGTAAATCACGTCCTTGATCGCTCGACTGTTCGTCAGCAGCATCACCAGACGGTCAATGCCGATTCCCAGTCCGCCGGCTGGAGGCATACCGACCTTCAGCGCCCGCACGAAATCATGGTCCATTTTCGCCATGGAATCTTCTTCAGACTGCCCGGCGAGCTGTGTTCGGAATAACTGTTCCTGCAATCCCGGGTCATTGAGTTCGGTGTAGGCATTGGCCAGTTCCATACCCCGAATGTACAGCTCAAATCGCTCGGCAATCTCCGGATTCGACTGGCTGCGCTTGGTCAGAGGACAGATGGATGCCGGATAGTCCATCACAAACACCGGACCACTCAGATGATCCTCCACTGTGCGTTCAAACACTTCGTTGATCACGACATCCGGATGCACACCGGCTGTTTCAATCCCCAGACTGCCGGCCTTCGCCGACACGGCCGCAGCATCAGACATTTCACAGCCAGCATGTTCCCGGAACAGATCGGCGTAACGCTTACGCGGCCAGGGCGGCGTCAGGTCAATCCGGTCACCGTCACTGCCCCACGGAATCACCGTGGAACCGCAGACCACGCGACACGCGTCCGCCACAATCTGTTCCGTCAGATCCATCATGCTGCGATAGTCACCATAAGCCTGATAGATTTCGATCATGGTGAATTCCGGGTTGTGCGTCGCATCGACACCCTCGTTGCGAAACACACGGCCGATCTCGTAGACACGCTCGATCCCACCCACCAGCAGTCGCTTCAGATGCAGCTCAAGCGCGATCCGCAGAAACAAGGGCATGTCGAGTGCATTGTGGTGAGTCACAAAGGGACGGGCTGCTGCACCACCGGCCACCGAGTGCAGAACAGGTGTTTCCACCTCGTTGAAAGCGTGAGCCCGCAGAGTCTGACGGACAGAATCAATAATACGAGACCTCTGCAGCATCCGCTGCAGCACACCAGGTGTGTAAATCAGGTCCAGATATCGCTGCCGAACCAGAATCTCCTCGTCCTTCAGACCGTGGAATTTCTCAGGCGGCTGCGACAGAGATTTGCACAGAACCGTCAATTCGCGGACAAAAATCGAGATTTCTCCCGTGTTTGTCCGCCGCAATGGACCGTCGACACCGATCAGGTCACCATCGTCCAGTGCACTGACCAGTTCCCACTGCGGTTCCGTCAGGTCGCCACGAGAACAGAGGAGCTGGATCGAACCGGTCTGATCCTGAAGGTCGATGAACCGCAACTTGCCGGCCTTGCGACGGCCCATGATTCGACCAGCCACACGCACCGTCCGGCCATCAGTTCCCGACTCAGTCGGACACTGTTCACGAACCGTTGCGATCCCGCTGTGGCCGTCAAAACGCTGCCCCCACGGGTCAAAACCCAGCGAACGGATCTTCTCCAGCTTTTCCAGACGCGCCTGTTCCAGACGGTCAGGTTTGGGACCTGCATTCATGAGCCACACTGCCGATGTCAGCCTGCAGGCAGGAAAAACACTGCTGCGACCGCCGGAATCTGAGAGATTTGAGAGATGACCGGCGGAACCTGCCACCGGAATCGTTGAGACCGGCGGAGTTTGCTGAAATCAGGCTGACAGGTCAACCCCGGGTGGCTTTGCGGCCTGCGCGCAAGGCTTGATTACCGAAAATTCTGAGCCAACTCACTGGCTGAGAGCCGGCAGAATGGCGCGAATCGCGACAAATGCCCACGTAGACAGGCATACACCGACAGCGTACGGAATGCCGCGTTTCAGCTTCAGTCCCTTGTGAACCTTGGTGCCACTGGCTTTTCCCGGAGTTCTGACAGGAACGAGCAAAACGCCTGTACGAACGCGCATCTTTCGCAGCAGCTGCAGCCCCAACAGCAGCACCAATGACATCAACAGGCTGCCCAGCATCACATACAGCGTGTTCTGCAGGCCAAGCCACATCCCCAGTCCCGCCATCAGTTTGGCATCACCTGCTCCGACACCACCCGCAACCCACATGCCACCCAGAATGACGAGCGAGACGATTGACGCGAGCACCGGTGACAACAGACTGCGAGGACCCGCCTGAACGGACACCAGCACCTGAAAAAGCAGGCCAGCAGCGAAGAACAGGCCTGTCAGCTTATTCGGGATGCGACGTTCCCGCACATCCATGTAAGCAGAAACAGCAGTAAAACCCAGCACACACAGAATATTGACAAGAGACATTGGATCCATGGTCAGCCCCGGTCCGGCAAGCAGAATCACGGGCCCTTTGGCCCGCCGCAAATGACAGTCCGGAAAACCTACTACCACGAGCGGGTGAATTCCAGAATTTTTCGGGTGAGTCGGGGATTGCCGGCAAAAGTCCGGAGACCATTCCGGAATGTTGCATTCTGGCAACACACCTGATGACTCAGCGATTGATCACTTCGTCAAGATTCAGCAGCACGTTGGCGGTAAGAGTCCATGCTGCCAGCCGATCGGGGGCCAGCGACGTGTCAACAGGTGATGCTCCCACCGCCAGCAGCTTCGCAGCTTCCTCGGGAACTTTGGAAAAGCTCTGCAGGTCCTGCTGCAGTCCCGCTTCGAGCAACTGCAATTCCGGTGGTTGAGGCTGTCGCGCTGTGACCAGCCGAAAGCCCCACATCAGTCGCTGCCGATCCGTGTCACCACCCTCCCGCAACATGCGTTCTGCAAGTTTCCTTGCCGCTTCCACCGCAGTGGTTTCATTGAGCAGCGACAGCGCCTGGAGCGGCGTGTTTGTGCGGGAGCGTTTGACGGTGCAGACTTCCCGATTGGGGGCATCAAACAGCGTCATATTGGGTGGAGCGGCCGTACGTTTCCAGATGGTATACAGGCTGCGGCGGTACAATCCCGCGCCTTCATCTGCGCGGTAGCCCCGCAGATCTCCGTAACGACTGGTCTCGTCCCACACGCCGGCTGGCATATAGGGTCGGGCTGACGGTCCCCCCTGCTGCTCGACCAGCAGTCCGCTGACAAACAGCATCTGATCGCGAAGAGTTTCAGCCGACAGGCGGAATCGCGGGCCGCGAGCAACAAGGCGATTTTCCGGATCCAGCGCATTCTCAACCCGCGCACTCTGGCGATATGCGGCACTCATCACGATCAGTTTATCGAGTGCCTTGATATCCCAGCGGTGCGCTCTTTGTCCGGCCACCTGCTGAATCTGAGTCGGCTCCATGAATTCGGCTGCCAGCCAGTCCAGCAGTTCCGGGTGCACGGGCCATTCTGCCTGCGACCCGAGGTTCTCCGTGGTTCGCACAATGCCTACTCCAAAGAATCGTTCCCACGCTCTGTTGGCCCAGACTCGCGCAGTCAGCGGGTGGTTATCAGACACCAGCCAGCGAGCGAAGCCGAGCCGATTCTGTGGCTGATCTGCGGGCATTTGTGGCAGCGCCGCCGGAACTCCGCGAGGGACCACATCACCGGGGCGATCATACTGTCCTCGCACCAGCACGCGAGCTTCTCGTGGCTGCTGGCGCTCCTTCATCACCATGACGATCGGGAGCGTGGACCGGCGCTGCTGCATGGCCTGCTCAGCCGACTTCACGGCCTGCTCAGACTCACGCACAACGGCGTCACCGACGCTGGCAAAGTACTGCACCAGCTCCTGCTGCCGGGCTGCTGATCGCTGGTCTGCGGCGGTCAGCAGAATGCTGCGAATCGCGTCCGGGAAAGCTGCTCCGGTCGGAGTCAGCGTTTCCGGCGGCAGGGCCGAGGCAGACAGTCGCAGTCGTCCGATGTTGTGTCCGGTAATGGCATCGTGCCTGAGGGTGATGCGAATGGTGGCGTCGGCAGGAATGGTCATCGGCGCCGCAGCGGCAAACACCACCCGACAGATTTCCCGGCGAGTCGGTCCATCCACAGCCCAGCCTCGGCGATTGCGCCTGCGACGATCCTTCTCTTCGAGGATCTGAGCCGCCGTGTAGCCCTGCTGCTCATAGTCTGCGACTGCCCGCACAAATTCCAACTGCAGCGGTGTGGTCAGTCCGGGAGCCACCACTTCGGCCAGCACACCGGTCAGCACGAAGTTTCCGTTGCTGTAACGACCGACGCTGCGATTCGGCAGTCGATCGTCGGGAAAACATTCCAGCAGCAGGCCGGTGATGCGGTCCCCCCGCAGCGGAGCTTCGAAGACATATTCGTCGAATTCGGGGTTACGGCCGCCGGCCAGCCATGAACCGTCGGGCTGTCGGGTCAGTTCGGCGCCGCCCCTGCTGACGGCCGTCCGCACCTCGAGTGGTCGCCACGCGGGCTCCTCAGACTGCAGTCGCTGGCGAGTTTCCGTTTCCCACTCCGCCATGCGCTCACCGGCCGACTGTTTCGCCGACTCCAGTCGCTGCTTTGCCTCGTCAACCGCTACCTGCATGCGCTGCAGTTCTTCAGCAATCGTTCGCGTGCTGACCTGCAGAACGGGCTGACTGTTGCCCTGCCCCGCAGAGCCTCCTTCGCTGTCCAGGACTCCGGATTCCTCAATCGAATTGAAGTACGCAAACAACTGGTAGAACTCTTTCTGGCTGATCGGGTCGTACTTGTGATCATGGCAGCGACAGCAGTTGAGGCTGAGTCCCAGCCACGTGAGTCCGACGGTCTCCACACGGTCAATCACAGTTTCGGCGAACCACTCTTCCGCAATCCGTCCTCCTTCACCATTCAGCCGTGTATTGCGGTTGAATCCGGTCGCGATGATCTGCTCCTGCGTGGGCTGGTCCAGCAGATCTCCGGCCAGTTGTTCGATGGTAAACTGATCGAACGGTTGATTGTGATTGAAGGCATCAATAACCCAGTCGCGCCACACCCACATCTGGCGGGACGAGTCCACCTGGAATCCGTTGCTGTCGGCGTAGCGGGCAAAGTCCAGCCACTGCTGTGCCATGCGTTCACCGTAACGCGGTGACTGCAGCAGCCGATCGACGACTGTTTCCCATGCCTGCGGAGAATGGTCTGCAAGGAAGTCATCCAGTTCCTGTGGTGTGGGGGGCAGGCCGGTCAGATCAAGCGTCACTCGCCGCAGCAGCGTTGTTCTGTCGGCTTCCGGAGCGGGCTGCAGGCCGGCGACTTTCTGACGCTGTCTGAGAAACGCATCCAGTGGTGCGCAGGGCGGATCTTCAGGTGGCACAGCAGGTCGCTGCACGGGGACGAAGGCCCAGTGCGGCTGGTATTGAGCACCATCGGTGATCCAGCGCTCCAGCAGCTGCTTCTGTTCAGCGGTCAGCGTTCTGCCGGACTGTGGCGGAGGCATCTGCAGATCGGGATTGCTGGAGTGAATTCGCTGGACGAGCAGACTTTCATCGGGTTTTCCGGGAACAACGGCCGGCCCCGAATCACCGCCCTGCAGGGCAGCCTCGGACAGGTCCAGACGCAGGCCCCCCTGGCGTTTGGCGGCATCCGGGCCGTGGCACTGGAAGCAGTTGTCAGACAGCAGCGGTCGAATATCGCGGTTGAAGGAGAGTTGCTGTGCGCACAGGACCCTGCCACTGCACAGCAGCAGCATTCCGCACAGCAGTCTGAAACCAGTATTCCCGTTCATGGCAGCAGTTGTCCCATCTCTGTTCAGCAATCAGGCCAGAATTCCGGTGACGACGTTTCCGAAAACATCGGTCAGCCGTTCATCCCGCCCCTGATGAAACCAGGTGAGTCGTGTGTGATCAAATCCGAGCAGGTGCAGAATTGTGGCGTGCAGATCGTGCAGATGCACTCGATCCGTCACAGCTTCAAATCCGAATTCGTCAGTTTCTCCCCAGGTCATTCCACCGCGGACACCGCCGCCCGCCAGCCACATGGAGAAACCGTAGGGGTTGTGGTTGCGTCCCGGCGCGTTCTGGCCTTCGCTGAATGGCATCCGCCCGAATTCTCCGCCCCAGACAATCAGGGTCTCGTCCAGCATCCCGCGCTGTTCCAGATCAGCCAGCAGAGCAGCGATGGGTTGATCCACTTCGGCACCGTGTCGTCCGTGATTCTTTTCGATGCTCTCATGTGCATCCCAGGTTTCCTCGAGGTGCCCGCCACCGGAATACAGCTGCACAAACCGTACACCGCGTTCCACCAGCCGTCGTGCCACGAGGCAGTTGCGCCCGAATTCGTCGGTGGGTTCGCTGCCAACCCCATACTGTTTCAGAGTCTGCGGTGTTTCCTGTGTCAGATCGACAGCTTCCGGAGCAGCTGACTGCATCCGGTAGGCCAGTTCGTATGAGGTGATGCGGGCGGCCAGCTCTGATCCGCCTGGCCGCGCTGCCATGTGTCGCTCGTTCAGTTTTCGCAGCATGGCCAGCTGCGATCGCTGGACCTCGTCTGTGATGTGCTGCGGTCCCTGCAGATCCAGAATCGGATTTCCTGCCGGGCGAAACAGTGTGCCCTGATACGCGGCCGACATAAAGCCACTGGACCAGTTGGGCTGGCCACTGATCGGTCCGCCACGGCGATCGAGGATGACCACGTAACCCGGCAGACTCTGATTCTCGGAGCCCATACCGTACACACACCAGGAGCCAAGACTGGGGCGACCGATGAATGTCTTACCCGTATTCATGGCCACCAGTGCTGAACCATGAGCGTGGCTGTCTGTGTGGCACGATCGAATGACGGCCAGTTTGTCGGCCTGCCGACGGACGCAGGGGAAATAGTCCGAAATCAGCAGGCCACTGTCTCCACCCGGCCGAAAACGGCGGAAGGCCGGAGTCAGAAAGCCGACGCGACGTCCGCCCGAGTTGATATAGCTGCGTCCGGGTGGCAGTGGCTGCCCGGCATATTTTTCCAGAGCCGGTTTGTAGTCAAAAGTGTCCACCTGGCTGGGGGCGCCATTCATCATCAGAAAAATGCAGGCTTTGGCCTTCGCTGCGAAATGTGCCGGCCGTGGAGCCAGGGGTCCGGCCCCTGCCGTTGTGTTTCGGCCGTCCGCCATCACGCGACTGAAAAAACCGTCCTGCTGAAGCTGAGCGGCGAGGGCGACTCCGGTGAAGCCACCACCCATCTGCCAGACCAGTTCACGACGCGTCTGATGACATGGGAAGACTGACATGCGGCCCCTTCAGGTTCGCAGAGTTCCGTGGAATGCCTGCCGGCTGCAGCAGGGCTGACGTGGCCTTGCAGACGTGTTTATATTCGTCGGAAGGCCGGCAGTGACGCAAGTCTCAGCAGGACTGACACAGCGTCCGGACCGCAAATTACTGCCGGCAGGCTGCACTTTGTGAGCCCCCCTGATATGCTCTGATCGGCTGATTCCTGCCCTGACTGCCCCGCCAGAATGCTCCGGAGCGATTTCATGAAAACCGCGATTGCCCTGCTGTCACTGCTTTGCCTTCCGTTCTGCAGTCCATCCTGCTCGGCCCAGTTGCTGGCCGGCACCGGTCGCGTGGAGATTTCTGAAAAGTCGGTACCGCAGAATGATCCGCTGTATGTCAAGGCGCTCGTACTGAAGCAGGGTGATGAGACTGTCGTCCTGATTACTCTGGACGCCGTTTCGATCGGGGGAATCGGGTATGTGCCGGATTCGTGGCTGTCAGCAGTCCGCACGTCTCTCCAGCAGACTCTGGGAATTCCCCCACTCCGGGTGTTTGCCAACGCCAGTCACTGTCATGGTGTGGTCTGCCGGGACGTGCTGGAGCGAACGGTGGAAGCGGTGACTGCTGCCTGGAAGTCGCTGCAGCCGGTGCAGGCGGGTTCCGGGGTCGGGCAGGAGGTGCGAATCATGGAGAACCGGCGGCTGCAGCTGGCCGACGGCAGTGAGGCAGACGTGCGTCGTGCGTACTCGATGCCCTGGGATGACGAGGTGACAGGCATTGGTCCGGTGGATCCCGAGATTGGTCTGCTGCAGTTGAATCGATTGGACGGAACCCCACTGGCGGTGGTCTACAATTTTGCCTGTCATCCGATTCACGGGGTGCCATCGGGGGTCAGCACCGCCGATTTTCCCGGCTATGCCTCTGCGGTGATCGAAGAGACTCTGGGGCATGGCGTGCTGGCGTTCTTCGTGCAGGGCTGTGCCGGAGACATCAATCCGGTAACCTACAAGGATGTTTCCACACCGCATGACTGTGAGCCATTTGGCAACATGCTGGGACTGAATGTGCTGCGTGGTTTGCGGACCATCAGCACGTTTTCGGCGGACGCTCCACTGCGTTCCCGCAACCGGACGCTGCAGTTGCCGCGAGCGGCGGACTACGCGGACCGCATTCGTGCGATTGAGGCTGAACAGTTGCGGATGCTGGCTCAACTGAAGGGCACAAATATCAACTTTCGCACGTTTGTGCCGCTGTATATACAGCACAGTCTGAATCCGGAACATCCCGGCTACTATTCGCACCGCTACATGCTGGATGAGCGTCTGGGGCGAACTGACATGAAGCAGCTGGATGCGGAGAATCGCGCCAGCCTCAACGCCTATGTGGAGAACATTCGGACGATGGAGAAGCTGACGAAGCTGCAGACGAACCTGAACCTGCTGAAGATGCATCAGAAGCGTACGGAAGCCGCAGGGGACACTCCGCTGCTGGCTGAAGTGGGAGGCCTGCGTGTGGGGGACTTTGTGCTGGCCACATTTCCGGGCGAGGTGACGGTACAGATCGGGCTGAACATCAAGCAGGCGTCACCGCACCGGCTGACCTTTGTGGCGGGTTACACGAACGGATACATCTGGTACACGCCGACGGCTCAGCAGCGCAGTAACACCGGGTATGCTCAGGAGGACTGCGATTCGATCGTGGCTCCGCAGTGGCAGCAGTTGTTTGAGGATGCGGTGGCGGAGTTGCTGAAGGAACTGTAGGTTTCCTGTGGTCTCGGGAATGCCATATCGGTTTCGGGGGGGTGGGTTGTGTTCGGGCGCCCTGCCGATAAGATGGGGCACTCGTGAACAATCTGCGAATTTTCTGCCTGCCGGGGTCGCTGAAGACTCCTTTTCTTAACCCCCGGCGATCATCCTCAAAGCTCGGTTCCGATGCCAATTCCTTCGACGTCGTCTCAGGACAGTTTTTCGCCTCAGTCAGGACCCATGGGACAACTGGCAATTCTGGCGGGTTCGGGAAACCCGATTTTTGCTCGTCGCATCGCTCAGTGCCTGCAGGTGGCATTGACTCCGGGTGAAGCGCAGGTCTTCAGCGAGGGCAATGTTTTTGTTCGCGTGCTGGAAAACGTGCGAGGTCGGGACTGTTTTGTAATTCAGGGCGTGCATCGTCCGGTGAACGACAATTTTGTCGAGCTGTTGTTCTGGATTGATGCTCTGAAGCGTGCCAGTGCGGCTCAGGTGACGGCGGTGATTCCGTATTTCAGTTACGCCAAGGGGGATAAGAAGGACGAGCCCCGGGTGTCGATTCGGGCTCGCGTGTGTGCCGACGCCATCGAGAAGGCGGGGGCTGATCGGGTCCTGACGATGGACCTGCACAGTCCGCAGATTCAGGGTTTTTTCAGTGTCCCGGTCGATCACCTGTATGCTCGCAAAGTGATTTGCGATCATGTGCGATCACTGCAGATTCCGGATCTTGTGGTTTGCAGTCCGGACGTCGGTTTTGCCAAGTCGGCATCAGCGTATGCGAATCTGCTGGGAGTGCCGGTGGTGATCGGCAACAAGCAGCGGAAGGATCATTCAGAGACGGCTCAGGTGCTGGAGGTGATCGGTGACGTGTCGGGCAGGAATGTGCTGATGGTGGATGACTTCACGATCACCGGCGGATCACTTGTCAGCATGGCTCAGGTTCTCAAATCCCGTGGTGCTCAGGATATTTACGCCGCGGTTTCTCATGGTGTGCTTTCACGCGGCGCTGTGCAGAAGATTGAAAACAGTGAGATTGTGCAGATGTTCATGACGGACACCATAGAACCTGCTCTTGAAACTCTGGGCGGTCGCATCGAAGTCATTTCCGTGGCCCCTCTGTTTGCTCAGGCAATCGAGTCCATTCATCGTCGCACCAGTGTCAGCATGCTGTTTCCGGACGTGCGTTCTCTGTAGGGCTGAGCCATGACTCGTCTGTCTCCGATGATGGAGCGGTATCAGGCCGTGAAGGCTGAGCATCCGGGCGCGATGCTGCTGTTTCGCATGGGTGACTTTTACGAATTGTTCCACGAGGATGCGCAGAATGCGGCGCGCGTCCTCGGGCTGACGCTGACGACGCGGGATCGCAATTCCGAGAACCCGATACCAATGGCCGGGTTTCCGTGGCAGCAGTTGGATGCCTATCTGCAGAAGCTTGTGCAGGCGGGGATTCGGGCAGCGATCTGTGATCAGGTGGAGGATCCGAAGAAGGCGAAGGGGCTGGTGCGTCGCGAGGTGACTCGAGTGGTCACGCCCGGAACGCTGACAGACGACCAGATGCTGGATCCTCGTCAGAGCAATTTTCTGGCCAGCGTGGCACCTTCGAAGACGGGAATCGGTCTGGCGTGGCTGGAACTGTCCACGGGACGATTTCAGTTGACGGATCTTGAGCCGTCACAACTGGCCGATGAGCTGGCTCGGATTCGTCCGGCCGAATGTCTGTTGCCGGAAAGTGCTGCTCAGGAGGATGGTCCGCTGGCGGCTCGTCGCATGGAGGGTCTGAGTTTTGTGATCACGACGCGACCGGACTGGTGTTTTGCGCGTGACGAGGCTCGGAGGCTGCTGAACGAACATTTTGGTACGGCGACGCTGGAAGGATTTGATGTCGAGGAAACTCCGGCGGTCACTGCGGCCGGGGCGCTGCTGGATTACGTTCGTGAGACTTCGCGAACGGCACTTCCGCATATCGTGCGACTTGAGTATTTCCGTCGCAGTCGGCACATGGTAATTGATGAGGCCACTCGTCGAAGTCTCGAACTGACGCAGACGATTCGGGACGGTCGTCGGGAATACACGCTGCTGGGAGTTCTGGACGAGACCTGCACACCCATGGGGTCGCGACTGCTGGCTGATTGGTTATCCAGTCCGCTGCTGGATCTGCAGCAGATCGGACAGCGGCAGGATGCGGTCGAAGAGTTGCTGGGGGATCTGTCGTTGCGTGAGGATTTGCGGGGGCAGTTGAAGCAGACGTGGGATCTGCAGCGACTGACATCGCGTGTGGCGACAGGTCGCTGCAGTCCGCGGGATCTGGTGTGCCTCGCCAGAACGCTCGAGCAGTTGCCGAAGCTGCGGGCGCGTCTGGTCGGGCGAAAATCACATCGGCTGCAGATGCTGGAGCAGCGGGTGGAGTTGTGTCCTGAGGTGCATGCGGCAATTACGGCAGCGATCGTGGAGAATCCCCCGGCGACAGCCGTGGAGGGCGGCGTGATTCGGGAGGGGTTCAATGCCTCGCTGGACGAGTATCGTGATCTGAAACGCGGCGGTGAACGGTGGATGGCCGCGTATCAGGCGAAGGAGATCGAACGCACGGGCATCAGCAGCCTGAAGATCGGTCGCAACAGTGTGTTTGGTTTCTATCTGGAGGTGACGGCTGCCAATCGGGAGCGGGTTCCGGCCGACTACATTCGCAAGCAGACGCTGAAGAATCAGGAACGCTTCATTACTCCGGAGCTGAAGGAGTATGAGGACAAGGTGCTGCGTGCTGAGGATCGGGCGCTGGCGCTGGAGCTGGAACTGTTTTCAGCCCTGCGTGAGCAGGTTCTGGCGTGGGTACCGCAGCTGCTGCGAACGGCCGATGCGCTGGCGGAAATTGACGTGCTGGCCGGACTGGCTGAAGTGGCCGGAACTGCGCGGTATTGTCGACCGCAGCTGCAGGAATCAGCCACTTTGGATATTCGGGATGGTCGGCACCCTGTGCTGGACCGCCTGTTGTCTCCGGGACAATTCGTGCCGAATGATGTTTTGCTGGGTGTGGCGGAAGAAGCTGAGGTACGTGGTTCGGCGGGGCGAGTACAGATCATCACTGGCCCGAACATGGCGGGTAAAAGCACATATATACGTCAGGCGGCGCTGATCACCATTATGGCACAGATCGGCTCCTTTGTGCCGGCTCGAGTCGCCACGGTGGGGCTGGCGGATCGGGTTTTTGCACGAGTGGGTGCCAGCGATGAGCTGGCTCGCGGGCAAAGCACATTCATGGTGGAGATGACGGAAACAGCCAGAATTCTGAACTCCGCGACGGCTCGAAGCCTGGTGATTCTGGATGAGATTGGGCGTGGCACGAGTACCTACGACGGGATTTCTCTGGCATGGGCCATCACAGAGCACCTGCATGACGAGATCGGGTGTCGCACGATGTTCGCCACTCATTACCACGAACTCACCGACCTGACGACAACTCTCAGCCATGCGTCGAACTGGAATGTTGCCGTCCGCGAAAGCAATGATGACGTGGTTTTCCTGCACCGGATTGTGTCGGGGGCAGCGGGACGCAGCTACGGGATTCATGTCGCGAAGATTGCGGGAGTTCCCCGGCGGGTGACGGAACGTGCCTCGTCGATTCTGAAGACACTGGAGCAGGACCATCTGCAGGCGGACGGGCGTCCCAAAGTGCCGCAGCGCGAAACAAACCCACAGAAGCGGCAGCAGAAGGCTTTGTTTGAACTGCCTGAGGATCCGCTGGTGGATGAGTTGAGACGGATTCAGGTGGATCATCTGACGCCCATGCAGGCTTTGCAGGAACTGTATCGGCTGAGGCAGCAACTGGACAGCCGTTGATTCAGTTTGACGTGTGCATCGTCGGCAGCCGTGTTCAGCCCTGCGGGGCAGAGGACCCAGTTGCGGAGGTGGCTCCCTTGCGGCAGGCCTCAGCTGCCGTTTTCCACATCTCAGCCAGCTCAGGTTTCTGCAGTTCCTCGCAGACCACGGCGAGCCGATCACGGATCTCTGCGTTGAAAGGCTCAGCAATTGCCTTCAGGTTCAGTTGTGTCAGCTCGGTGGCGAGGTCGCGGTATTTCTGCCACGTCTGCAGTGTCACTGTGGCCTGCTGGTCCTGTCCAAGCTGCTTCTGCACATTTCCCAGGCGGTAGTACAGTCCAGCCCACGCAGGCCATTTCAGAATAGCCTGCTGAAGCACGGATTCGGCCTGAGCAATGGAACCCTGCTGTTCAAGGAGTTCTGATTCGAGAACGGCCAGTTCCGGAGATTCTTCGCCCAGTTGCTTTGCGCGGCGAATCTGTTCGTCGGCCTGTTCGGGCTGCCCGTCGGCCAGCAGACAAACTGCTCGCAGTCGAGCAGCCGTTCCGGATTCCGAGGCCTGATCAAGGCAGGCTGTGGCCTGCTGATACTCATGCAGCGCTGCATGTGCTTTGGCCAGCTCCAGCAGCATGGAATCGCGGAGTTGGGGATCGGCTGCACCCTTCAGGGCAGCAGTGAATTCACGGATCGACTCGGCGTGCTGTTCAAAGTCGGCATACATGATGCCCAGCAGATGGTGCGGGCGATAGTCGTCAGGAGCCAGCCTTACGACAGCTTCCAGTTCCACAATGGCTGCGTTATAGGCGCCGAGGTCGTACCATGTGGCACCGAGCCAGCGGTGGGCTTCCACATTGTCCGGCTGTTCGCGGACCAGCACTTCCAGCACTCGAGCCGCCTCGCCCAGTCGCTGCAGCCTGTGCAGCGACTCTCCGGCATACTGCATCACAATATGCCTCAGAGGCCCTTCCTGGTCCACGCCGGCCAGCAGGGATAACGCCTTTTCGACACGTCCGCCCCTGAGCAGCAGGATGGCTTCAAGCACATCCGCCTGTGCAGATTCGGCTTTTGAATTTCGCAGACGTCGGATAGCCGGTGCGACCGTGCTGAGATCACCATTGTCGGCGGCAACGACCAGCGTATCAAACGAAAAAGACGGCTGCCGCAGCCAGAGCACGGCAGCCGTCCCGGTTGAAAGTATCAGAGCACCAGCGATCAGAAACCACGTTCGTCGCACTGCAGTGCTTCCTATCCTCTGCGACTGCCTGATCAGTCTGCCAGATTGAACACGATCTTGTTGTTGCTGGCGGAAACATTTTCCTTCAGCGGAGTCTGCTTGCGATCGGCATATTTTTCAGGAATCGCCGACTTTGGGCCGGAATCCTTGCTGGCGGCCTGTGCTGCTGAGGCCTTGGCAAGCGCCATCGGATCCTGCAGCATCTGGTCAGGGGTCGGTCCGGAGGCAGCCTTGGCCCCATCAACCTTCGTGATTGTCACAACGTTCTCACCAGCGAGGCAGCCGTCATTGATATCAAACATGGACAGACTGAACTTGCCCTCGGCATCCGTGATACCGGTGGCGGCACGCGGAGCCCCGGGACCCCAGAATGCTACCTCGGCACCTTCGATCGGCTTTCCCTTGTACATCACTGCACCGGTGACAGGAATGGTCTCCGGCAAGGCCGCCCCACCACCACATCCGACCAGCAACCCCGCCAGTCCACTGACACCCAGAACCACTGCACCTCGACGCGAAATCCTCATCGTTCGTTCTCCGGCTGAAAACAATTGCAATCCTGCGTATGAAAAGAACCGCTGCAGCAGTCACTGCAGCGGTTCTGCGATTTTCCAGTCAAATAACCCGTCAGCCGCTGCAGACGATCAGAATTCGCCAACAACCTGACCGTCACGTCGGTCACCCAGACGCTGGTAGGTGCGGTAGTCAATCGTCTCGCTGATAAAGCGAGCTGAACCGTCGCACAGTACGAACTGAGCACCACCGGTGTGACGAGACTTGAAGCCCTGGCTGGTCTGCCAGTTCTGCCAGTGGTTACAGCCATTCAGGCCGTTACGAGCAGCACCTTCGTCCCACGATACGTCCTTCAGAGTTTCGCGAACGCAGGCAATCGGGAAGTTCACAGGAGCCGTGGTGGCAATCCACATTGAATTGAAATGGTACCAACCGTTACGACTGTGGTCACCGCACTGGCCCAGAATTTCTCCGGCCAGAATGGTGTTGGATGTACCATCGCTGATCTGAGTGAATGTGGCACCCCAGTTCAGACGGGAGATAATCCCTGAAATGTACGATCCGTTCTCGGTGTTGCCGTGACCCGGAGCGTAAATTCCAAAGACGTTTCGGTCACCCGGAGAATTGTACTGGGTGCAGGTACCCCAGGGAGTACCGCCGCCCGGCATGGACTGATTGCCAAGGCTCATCGCGTAGTTGGATTTTGCACTGTGACCGTCCAGCTTGGGCTGTGGGTCGGTCGGACACTGGAAGGCCGGGATCAGGTAATGACGGTAGAGCTTACCAGTCGGGTCAACCTGACCTTCGAAGTTGGCTGCGGTCCACGGAGTTCCGCGAAGCGAAAAATTCAGAGCCTTGAACAGGTTGTCCTGCTCGATGAATGGCAGCAGTCGCACCAGGTGCGAGCCACGGCTGGCATCTGACCACTGAACCGGTCCCCATGTCTCAAAAACGGTAATCGGGAACTGATTGTAAACATCGTGGTAGTTGTGAACCGCGATGCCCAACTGATGCAGGTTGTTCTTGCACTGCGTGCGACGAGCTGCCTCACGCGCCTGCTGAACAGCAGGCAGCAGCAGCGCCACAAGAATGGCGATGATCGCAATCACCACCAGCAGCTCGATCAGCGTAAACCCGCGCTGACTCGGCTTCCATTTCGTCATAATGACATCTCCCGGAAAACATAAAGACTGGAAAAATAGGACGAGTATCACCCACTGCCCCGAAAGTGATCATCTGCAGGCCGATGGGACACATTTGTTTGTTCAGACAGGACAAACTAACAGATGGGACATTCAGGCACCGGTGACCAAACACCAACTGCGCAAAAACACACTGATGCCGTCAATTAGTGCGTGTATCGTGTTTTTGTCACCTTCAGGAACCTAAAAAACGCCTGTTTTTTGACTGCAGGAGACGAATTTTGGGCACACTGCCTGTGAGATACTGAACACTTTACACAGGATGCAGATGTCGCTCGGAATTGTCAATCTAACCGCTGAGAAATCAGCATTGATCGGAAGAAAAATTGCCGAAATGTGTCAGCCGACGTTGACTCAGGCTGTTTGATGAACACCTGTATTGGTCTTGCTGGTATTTTTGTGATCACTCTTGCGGATTGTCATACGCTGAGGCCTCGCGGTCGCTGCCGACGTCCAGCCCCCGCCCCAATCGCAGCAAAACACCTGTCCGGACCGGCCCCGCTCGAGACTATTTCAAGCCCCGCCGAATCAGCAGGCCCTCAACAGTCGGGGCGGCCCCCCGAAACGCCTTGTACGATTCCATCGGATCCCGACTGCTGCCTTTCGACAGAACTTCGCGGCGAAACTTTTCGCCATTCACCGCCGTGGCTCCACCCTGCTGCTGCATGAACGCAAACGCGTCCGCAGCCAGCACTTCACTCCAGATGTAGGCGTAATAACTGGAGGAGTAACCGCCGGACCAGATGTGCGCGAAGTAGGATGTCCGATAGCGGGGAGGTACAGCCGGGTGATGCACCCCATACTTTTTCAGCGTCGCAGCCTCAAAAGCCTCCACATCCGCCGGTACCTGATCAGGTGTCAGACTGTGCCACTCGAGGTCCAGAATGGCCGCGGAAAGATATTCCAGCGTGTCAAAACCCTGATTGAAGCGACTGGCCTTCACCACTCGTTCCAGCAGCTCTGCCGGGATGCGTTCACCGGTTTTGTAGTGGCGGGCGTAATTCGCGAGGATGGCTGGTTGAATCGCCCAGTCCTCCTGGAAGGTCGAGGGGAACTCCACAAAGTCCCGCGGCGTATTCGTGCCGGCGACCGAAGGGTATGTCACATCAGAAAACAATCCGTGCAGCCCGTGCCCCATTTCATGAAACAGGGTCACCACATTGTCAAAGCTGACCAGAGCCGGTTCGCCCGCCCCTGGTCTCGGGATGTTCAGTGTGTTGACGACCACCGGACGTTCCCGCAGCAGTCCGGACTGATCCACAAACGAGCTCATCCACGCACCGCCGCGTTTGGTTTCGCGACGGAACGGATCGAAGAAAAACAGGCCGATCCGGGTACCGTCCTTTTCGAGCACGTCAAACACTCGCACATCCGGGTGGAAGATGGGCAGGTCGGTACGTTCCCGGAACTGCACACCGTGCAGAAGGTTCATCGTATGGAACACACCATTTTCAAGGACTGAGTTGAGTTCGAAGTAGGGTTTAACCTGAGACTCGTCGACGTCGAAACGCGCCTTGCGCAGCTTTTCGGCGTAATATTCCCAGTCCCAGGGTGCCAGTTCGTGAGTCGCTCCGCTGGCCCGCACCATCTGTTCAAGATCCCGGGCTTCCTGACGCACTCGTTCCATCACGCCGGGAGCCAGATCGGTCAGCATTTTTCGAGCGGCAGCCGGTGTCTGAGCCATCTGGTTCTGCAGTTTGAAAGCCGCATGGCTGTCAAAGCCCAGCAACTGCGCCCGCTCAGCCCTCAGCTTTGCCAGTTCCAGCACCAGTGGGCGATTGTCCACGCCTCCGTCACGTCCGAGTCCGCGATATGCTGAAGCCTCCCAGACACGCTGTCGCAGGGCTCGATTATTGAGCGATGTCAGAATCGGGACGCGGGTGGTGTTTGAGATTTCAAGAATGAACTTGCCGCTGAGTCCGCGGGCCTTCGCGATTTCCGCAGCGGCTGAAATGTCGAGTTCCGACATCCCATCCAGTTCGGCGACCGAGTCCACCACGACCGAACGTTCCTTCAGCAATGCCAGCAGGTGCTCCTCAAATTTTGTCTCCAGCAGTGAGATTTTTTCATTCAGCGCCCGGATTCGCACCTGCTGTTCGTCGGTCAGCCGCGCCCCGGCACGGACAAATCCCTCATAATGCTGTTTCAGAACCTCCTGCTGTTCCGTGGTCAGTCCGAGTTGTTCGCGACGATCCCACAGGGAACTGACGCGGGCAAACAGGCTGCGATTGAGCAGGATGTTATCGGAATGGGCAGCCTGCAGCGGGGCCAGCTCGGTCTCAATCGCCTGCAGCGCGTCGTTTTTGTGTGAAGACGTGAGGTTGGAAAAGACGTTGCGGACGCGGGTCAGCAGAGCTCCGGATTTCTCGATGGCCGTGATCGTGTTTTCAAACGTTGGCTCTGCCGTCTGTGCGGTGATCGCATCCATTTCCGCCAGCTGCAGGCGCATGCCTTCCAGAAATGCCGGCCGAAAGTGTTCGTCCCGAATCCGGTCGAACTGCGGCGTCTGGAACACGAGGGGGCTGGGGCTGGCAAACGGATTGTCCGGCGGCAGGTCACCGGCGGTGGCACAGGTCACGAATGAAGCAGCGGTCATACAGGCAGCCAGAAACGAAAAGGGTTTGCTGATCATGGGAACCTCGAACATCAGGTGTTACGGTAGGCGCGAATCTGCCAGCCGGCGAGGGCTTTTGCAACGCCAATGATAAACGCTGTATTGGCCAGTACAAAACTATAGGCCGCCCCGGTTCCTGGCAGCAGACGCCGTCGACGTTCAAACAGGATATGAAACGCTGCAGCCAGAAACAGCGCGGCGTAGGGGCCGGCCAGCAGCAGTCTCGGAATGGTGACCTGCAGCAGCAGCAGTCCCGCAGATGCAACTGTCGCTGCCAGCAGAAATACAGGAGACAGCCAGCGCAGGATTTTGTGAGACCACAGGGCAAAGGCATAGCCCGGATGTCGCAGTGGGTTCAGCAGCCGGCTTCTCTGCCACGTGCCCTGCCAGTTTCGCAGCGTCATTCGCACACGACGTCGCATTGTGATTCCGGTGTCCGTTTCAAATTCGTCAAAGTGCACAGCTTCCGGTTCATGGACCACCAGCAACCCCTGACTGACCACATCCAGCGGAACAATGCAGTCTTCTCCGATTGCAGGATCCATCGGCACAAAGGCTGAACGACGCAGGGCAAAGCCTGCTCCGGACAGGACTGCCAGAATTCCCAGTCGGGATTCCAGTCGGCGCAGCTTCATTTCGTACAGCCAGTACCGTCCCTGACTGGCCTGCACCTGAGCCACAGCCGGGCTGCCGTAGCACAGGCGCCCATCCACCGCTCCAACCTCCGGGGCCTGAAAGTGCTGCACCACCTGTTTCATCCAGCCGGGATTGAACAGAATATCGGCGTCCGTGAAGACAATGATCTCAGTACTGATTTCCTGCAGGGCGGCATTCTGAGCCGCCGTTTTACCCAGCCCGGCATACTCGAGCAGTCGGATTCGCGGTTCGTTCATTGATCGTACCAGACTGCAGGTGGTGTCTGTGGATCCATCGGAGGCCACAACAATCTGCAGGCGATCAGCGGGATAATCCAGCGCCAGCAGGTTGTTGAGTCGCTGTTGAATAATGCGGGCTTCATTGTGCACCGTCAGCAGAATGGTGACCGTCGGCCACTCATGCTCGGACGGGGTGTCGAGCCGGGTAAGTCGACTGCGTGACAGGGCACACAGCAGTTGCAGAAACACCCCGTAGCCGCCGTAAATCCAGCACAGTGTCAATGTTGCTGCGATGGCGATTCCCCAGAGCACGATCATCCGGAACCTCCCTGTCTGGCCGTTTTTTTCTCAGCGGAAGTCTACAATTGAACAACCCAGGGGAACAAGACAGACTCAATCCCGACGCGAGGGACAAAACCGCAGCCACGGCTTCAGCCCGGGCAGGTTACTCACCCCAGCCCTGAAAAACGCCGGGTTTTTCAATCGGGAAGGTCCTCTTCACAGCTCTCAGCCGACTTTTGTCCCTGGCTTCCATTATGCCCGACCCTCCTCCCTCCAAACGCAGAACCCGAGCCACCCAGGCTGCCAGCCCGCATCAGTTGACGGCGGTGCATTATGGCGGCGCCGGGGACGCGGCCCCGCTGCTGCCGGCGTACGCGGAGCTGCACTGTCGCACGAATTACTCGTTTCTGGAAGGAGCGTCGCACGCGGACGAATTGTTTGCCGAGGCGAAGTTGCAGGGGTACTCGGCTCTGGCAATCACCGACCGCAATTCGCTGGCCGGGATCGTCAGGGCTCACGTGGCCGCCAGGGAATCCGGGGTGCGGCTGATTGTGGGTGCGGAGATTGTGCCGGAGGATGGTCCGGCGATGGTGTTGCTGCCTGTGAATCGTGCCGGGTACGGTCGTCTGTCCAGCCTGATCACTGCAGGCCGTCGGCGAGTGGACAAGGGGCAGTGTCGTATTCTGATGTCGGATGTGGCCGACTATTCCGCAGATCTGTACTGTTGCCTGCCACTGTCCACTGAAACGCGCCAGCGTTATGAACGACGTTTTCAACCGGGAGCCAGCAGTGATCTGCCGGAAGGGACACTGGCGAGTGTGCGGGCGCTGTTCGGCAGTCGCTGCAGTGCGCTCGCAGAGCTGCACTGTGGTCCCCGGGACAGTGAGCGACTGCAGCGCTGGCTGCAGCAGTGTCAGCAGGCGGGCGTGCCGCTGGTAGCCGCCAACGATGTGCATTTCCACAGCCCCCGCAGACGCGCCCTGCAGAATGTTGTGACTGCAATTCGCAATCGCAGCGCACTGCAGGAGCTGGGGCACGAGCTGTTTCCCAATGGTGAGCGGCACCTCAAGCCCATAGACGAACTGCTGGCAGTTTTCGGTGGGCGTCGTGACCTGCTGGAACGGACAGTGCAGATTGCCGAGCAATGTTGTTTTTCGCTGTCCGAGCTGCGTTATGAGTATCCTGAAGAGCTGGTCCCTGCCGGGCTGAGACCGGTTGAGCATCTGCGGAATCTGGCGTGGAGTGGAGCGTCGGAGCGTTATCCGCAGGGGGTTCCGGAGCGGATTCGCGGCATGATTCGGCACGAACTGTCGTTGATTGAGGAATTGCATTATGAGGCTTACTTTCTGACTGTGTATGACCTCGTCAGATTCGCACGAGAGCGGGGAATTCTGTGTCAGGGCCGAGGCTCAGCAGCCAATTCCGTGGTCTGCTTCTGTCTGGGAATCACCTCCGTGGACCCCGGACGCATTGATGTGCTGTTCGAACGATTTGTCAGCCGCGAACGCAATGAAGCTCCGGACATTGATGTGGATTTTGAGCACGAGCGGCGTGAGGAGGTGCTGCAGTACATCTTCGAACGTTACGGTCGCGACCGAGCAGGGATGACGGCGGCGGTGATCAGCTATCGCCCGCGTTCGGCGATTCGCGACATCGGCCGTGCCATGGCGCTGTCGGCTGATGCAGTGGATCGACTGGCGGGGCAGCTTGAGCATGTGGACAGCGAGGAGCAGTTGCCTGCGCGACTGCAGGAGGGCGGGCTGGATCCGGAATCTCTGCTGGGCCGCAGAATCCTCGATCTGCTGAAATCGCTGCTGAATTTTCCCAGGCATCTGTCCCAGCATCCGGGTGGCATGGTGATGTCGCGGGGACCGCTGAGCGAGCTGGTGCCCGTGGAGAATGCGGCGATGCCGGGACGGACTGTGATTCAATGGGACAAGGATGATCTGGATGCACTCGGGCTGCTCAAGGTGGACTGTCTGTCTCTGGGAATGCTGAGCTGCATTCGCAGGGCCTTCGATCTGGTGGAACGGCATCATGAGCGTCGGCTGACACTGGCGAACGTGCCTTCGGAAGATCCGGAAGTTTATGAAATGATCAGCCGAGCGGACACGGTGGGTGTCTTTCAGATCGAGAGCCGAGCGCAGATGAGTATGCTGCCGCGGCTGCGGCCGCGCTGCTTTTATGACCTTGTGATTGAGGTGGCGATCGTGCGACCGGGCCCGATTCAGGGTGACATGGTGCATCCGTATCTGCGGCGGCGAGCGGGTGAGGAAGAAGTGGATTATCCCAATCCGGACGTCCGCCAGGTGCTGCACAAAACTCTGGGAGTGCCGATCTTTCAGGAGCAGGCGATGCGGCTGGCGATTGTCGCCGCCGGATTCACTCCGGGAGAAGCTGATCAGCTCCGCCGTGCCATGGGCGCGTGGCGAAAGACCGGAGTGATTGCGAAATTCCATGAAAAACTGGTCGCCGGGATGCTGCAGCGCGGATATGAACAGGAGTTTGCAGAGCGTGTCTTTCGGCAGATCAGCGGTTTCGGAGAGTACGGCTTTCCTGAATCGCATGCGGCCAGTTTCGCCCTGCTGGTGTACGTCTCGGCGTGGCTGAAACGGCACCACCCGTCGGTTTTTGCCGCAGCCCTGATCAACAGCCAG
>CAITYU010000214.1 GCA_903896675.1 uncultured Planctomycetaceae bacterium | reverse complement strand
GTGCTGCACAAAACTCTGGGAGTGCCGATCTTTCAGGAGCAGGCGATGCGGCTGGCGATTGTCGCCGCCGGATTCACTCCGGGAGAAGCTGATCAGCTCCGCCGCGCCATGGGCGCGTGGCGAAAGACCGGAGTGATTGCGAAATTCCACGAGAAGCTGGTCGCCGGGATGCTGCAGCGCGGATATGAACAGGAGTTTGCAGAGCGCGTCTTTCGGCAGATCAGCGGTTTCGGAGAGTACGGCTTTCCTGAATCGCATGCGGCCAGTTTCGCCCTGCTGGTGTACGTCTCGGCGTGGCTGAAACGGCACCACCCGTCGGTTTTTGCCGCGGCCCTGATCAACAGCCAGCCGATGGGGTTCTATGCCCCGGCACAACTGGTCCGCGATGCTCGTCTGCACGGAGTTCAGGTCCTGCCGGCGGATGTTGGCAGCAGCGACTGGGACTGTACTCTGGAGGCACAGTCGGCGGCAGACCCGACCGGTCCGTTTCGCCATCGGGATGAGAAACTGGCACTGCGACTGGGATTGCGACTGCTTCGTGGTTTCTCGGAACAGCATGCCCGGAAGATTGAACAGGCACGAAGGATTGGTGGAGCATTCCGCAGCTTCGAGGACTTTGCGCGACGGACGGGCCTGCCCCGCCACGCCCTGCAGGTACTGGCACGGGCCGACGCTCTGGCGTCGCTCAGAATTGATCGTCGCAGTGCCCTCTGGAAATCGCTGCCGGCGCGTGAGTCGGTGCCGCTGATGGATGCCAGTCCGGAATACGATGATCAGGAGGTGCTGCCCGAACTGCCCGGCCTGACCCCTCAGGACCAGGTCGTGGCAGACTACTCCACGGCCGGACTGTCACTGCGTCAGCATCCGGTATCGTTTTTGCGGAAACGGCTCGATGAGCTGAGAGCCGTCACATCTGAGTCACTGGCGGTCCTGCAGAACGACCGACGCGTACGAGTGGCTGGGTTGGTGTTGATGCGGCAAAGACCTTCGACGGCCGCCGGCATCACTTTTGTCACTCTGGAAGATGAAACCGGGGCTGCTAATCTTGTGGTGTACCCGAATGTCTGGCAGCAGTTTCGCCCGGCAGCCCGATTTGCCGGGGTCCTGCTGGCAACCGGCAGACTGCAGCGGGAGGGCGATATCATTCACGTCGTCTGCGAACGTCTGGATGATCTCAGCGAACTGCTGAAGAATCTGGACAGTCGTTCGAGAGACTTTCACTGAGAATTGCGAGACGAATTTCAGCATTTTCTGCCGGAGAAAACGCCGCAAATGCGGGAATTCAGGAGCAATCCGTGTGACCGTCAAATTCCTCCCGATCAGAACATTTGGAGCAAAGTTCAAAGTCAGCAACGGACGATATCGACGACAGCAGATCGTGTTTCAGGCACGATCCCCGAACTTTTGCCTTTTGAAAAAAGGTCCGGCTCGAATGATCCGTCCGAACCTGCGTCGATTTCTGTCTGCAGCGCTGGCCCTGCTGGCGGCTCCCGGTCTGGCACTCGCTCAGTACGCACCGGCCGGGCCTCCGACCATGTACGCTCCTCAGTGTCCACCCACGCCGCAGCTGCAGCACCAGATTACAGGTGACTACTCGCTGTGGGATGAGTCACGACCGATTGAACGCTTTTTCAGCGAGACGGTGCAGCAGAGCTGGCTGCGGCTGGAGTTCATGTATATGGACTTCGGTGACCTTGGGAGCGGGTTTGTCGGGGCACCAGTGACCGGCCTGAACAATGGCCCGCTGCCCGGAGTCTCAGACGGGCGCAACGTTCCCGTGGATTACAACGACAACCTCACCGGCGGCACGCCCGCAGGCGCCACACTGATCCCCACCTATGATGGTCTGGATCTTGATGGTGTGCAGGGAATCCGCGGTACGTGGGGAGTTGCTCTGCAGGAAGGAGAGATGGAACTGAGCTTCTTTGGCACAGGCCAGAAAACCGCAGTTCGCGATTTCGGAGATCTCGCCGCTCCGCGTATCGGTCGAGCACAACTGGACCCGACGATTGATCCTGAACTGGGACTGTCGCAGGTGCCGCTGCTGCCCGGACGAATGCCGTTTGCCCCCAATTACGCCGTGCCGCTCACCACCAACGGCGTCGTCCAGGATTTCGCCGGTTCCAATGCCCTCGTCTTCAACGACTCTCTGCTGATGAGCATGAGCAGCCAGGTCTGGGGAGCCGAGATGGCGTTCCTCACGTCCCGTAATGCACCCGGGGGAGCAGGTCCATCATGGCAGTGGCTGGGAGGTTTTCGCTACCTGAATCTGGATGAGCGATTCAACCTGACCGGAAGCTATGGAAATTACGACAACGTTTCAGCCATCGTTCCCAATCGGTTCACCAGCATCACGTCATCGACGGTCAACAATATCTATGGTCCTGAGTTCGGTGCACGTCTGGCACTGACCAGCAAATATATGACCCTGAGTGCGACGCCGAGAGTGATGTTCGGCCTGAATGACTATCAGTCAACTGTCAACTCCAGCCCGAACAGCATTCCTGCTGTGCTGACTCAGAACGACTCCATTGATTTCTCCACGGCGACACAACTGAACCTGCTGGCAGAATTCAATCTGAGCCCTCATTTTTCCGTGTTCGGGGGCTACGACGTGCTGTGCATCACCTCAGTCACTCGCCCGCAGGATAACATCGCCTGGGATTCCACAACGGCAGCACTTGGCGGAGTTGCCGCTCCGAACATTCACGAACGAACCATCCTCGACGACTTCTTCCTCGCTCAGGGGTTCAGTTTCGGAGCCACATTCCGTTACTGAGCCTGTGATCGCCTGAGGATGATACTGACCTGCGAGCCCGCGTTGATCCGCGGGCTTGCTTCATTCTGCGGCAGTTGGTCTGGCTGGCTCGTTGGCCTTCAGTACAAGGATGACCGGAGTGCCCTCGGCAGGTATTCGTTCCGTCCAGCCCTCATAACTCTGAGCACCGTCGGCGGCTGAACTCTGTTCGCGGATGTCCAGCAGCGCGTCAGGAAAGTTGGAGGTGCAGATCAGGTGCCCGCCCTCCGCCTGGTAATACTCGCGGCCTGTCTCCTCATCGCGAAACATCGAGCTGCCGGCAAACACAAACTCGGCTTTCATCGGCTTTGACTGCCCGGCCTCATGGAACTGCCGAATCGCCTTCTGATAGGGCTCGTGATCCCATTTGCTGAGCAGGTCATCACGGTCCTCATCCGTCATCGGGCCATACCACAGGATCTCCCTGTTGAATTTGTCCCAGCGCAGTGCCTTGTAGGGCAGCTCCAGCCCCGGTGGCGGGCCACTCATCGCAGCCGCGTGGTAACGATGCGTATTGTTTCGAACCCATTCCTGCAGCGGACGCTCCTGACGCCGACCCTGATCGTCCAGCCAGACAGCCGTGATGCTGATCACAGGTCCGGAAGGGGCCGTGAATTCCGGTGAAAAGGCCGCTGGCTTTCCCGGCTGCATCCCCAGTGCCAGCAGGCCCGCATGAATGACAAACGCCTTCGATCGAATTCGCAGTATCGTCTCGTGCTCCCGATTGCCCTCGGGAACCAGAGCCATTTCCAGAATGCAGTCGGGACAGGCCACCTCTGTTCTCAGCAGCAGTCGGCGTCCGGAACTGTCCAGAAAAACAGTGCCCTCAGGGTTCAGTGCCGTTTTTCCCGCAAGCTCCTGCTGCAGCAACGCGGGCAGCGGCGCCAGAGGTTTACGGGGCGGTTGCTGGGGGGCAGCGGTTTCAGGAGTGGGTTGAGGTGGTTTTGACGCTGCAGGGGGCTGCAACTTTCCCGCACGCTCATCACCTGAAACGGCTGTCGCCGGCAGTTCAGCAGATACGAACAGCAGCAGAACTGCGGTGCAGCGCCGGAACATGCGGGGGATTCGACCGATCATTCGACAGCTTCTCCTGTTCAGCCACGGCCGGGGGTATATCCAAGATTCGGAGCCAGCCACCGCTCCATTTCCGTCAGCCCCAACCCCATTCGCGCTGCGTAGTCCTCGACCTGTTCCTTCGTCACACGGTCCACGCTGAAGTAACGCGCCTGCGGATGGCTGAAATACATCCCACTGACTGATGATGCCGGCCACATGGCATAGCTGGACGTCAGCGTCATGCCGATTTGCTGCTCAACGTCCAGCAATCGCCACAGCGGTCCCTTGGGCAGATGGTCCGGGCATGAGGGATAACCAAACGCCGGTCGGATGCCCTGATACTGCTCGTCAATAAGCTGCTCGTTTGTCAGTGATTCCTGATTTCCATAACCCCATTCACGCCGAACCCGGGCATGCAGATATTCAGCAAAGGCTTCCGCCAGTCGGTCAGCCAGTGCCTTGATCATGATCGCGCGATAGTCGTCGCCTTCGGCCTCAATCTGCTTCGCCAGTTCGTCACAGCCATGGCCCGCCGTCAGGGCAAAAGCCCCCACGTAATCCGGAATACCGGCCGGAGCCACATAATCTGCGAGGCAACGGAAGTCCCGCTGTCCAACTCGCTCCCACTGCTGTCTGAGCATCGGAAACCGCAGCAGTTCCTCGTTCCGCTGCTCGTCCTTCCACAGCACCACATCATCACCATCGGAATTGGCCGGCCACAAACCGTAAACGGCACTGGCGGTCAGTCGATTGTCGGCAACAAGCTGCTGCAGCTCTTTCTGAGCATCGTCAAACAATCGGCGAGCCTCCTCACCGACCACCGGATCCTGCAGAATCCTGGGATACTTGCCGATCAACTGCCACGACATAAAGAATGGTGACCAGTCAATCCACGGCACCAGTTCGGCCAGCGGCAGACTACTGATGACCCGCAGACCGGAATGTTCCGGTCGGGGCGGCGGGGAAGTCTGCCAGTCCGGCTGAAAGCGTCGTTCACGGGCCGTCGCAAGCGGCACCAGAGTCTGCTGCTGCCGCTGCTCAAAGGATGCCCGCGATCTCTGCTGGTCCAGCAGGTTCTTCCGTACGAACTCCCCGCGACGATCCTGATCCAGCAGGGATTCAACAACCGCCACTGACAGCGAGGCATCGCCGACGTGCACCACCGGCTGGCTGTAAACCGGAGCAATCTTAACAGCCGTGTGACGAGCACTGGTCGTGGCGCCGCCGATCAGCAGTGGAATACTGAAACCCTGCTCTTCCATGGTGCGAGCCACAGTGATCATTTCTTCGAGGGACGGAGTAATCAGGCCACTCAGGCCGATGATGTCCGCCCTGTGCCTGACTGCCTCTTCGAGGATCTTCTCGCAGGGCACCATCACCCCCAGATCGATGACACGGAAATTATTGCACCGCAGCACAACAGCCACAATGTTCTTGCCGATATCATGCACGTCCCCCTTCACCGTCGCAATCAGGAATGTCCCCCGAGCACTGTCGGTGGTCTGTGCTCCGGGAGCCGCCTGAGCTGTGGCCGCCATGGTGACGGCTTCGTCTCGAGTTCCCAGGAACAGGCCGGATGAGCTGAATCTGGCCTGCTGGCCCAGTGCCTTCGCTGCCTTCTCAGCCTCCATAAAGGGCTCCAGCCACGCTACGGACTTCTTCATCACGCGGGCTGACTTCACCACCTGTGGCAGGAACATCTTGCCGGCACCAAACAGCTCGCCGATCACATTCATGCCGTCCATCAGCGGCCCCTGAATGATATCCAGCGGTCGTCCGTACTTCTGCCGGGCTTCCTCAGTATCTTCGTCAATGAAATCGGTCAGTCCCCGCAGCAATGCATGCTTCAGTCGTTCCTCAACCGTGCCGCTGCGCCACTCGTCAGCACGACGGCGACCGCCGTCAGCACGCCCCTTCACCTTCTCTGCGTAGTCAATCAGTCGCTCGGTCGCATCCGGTCGACGATTCAGCAGCACGTCCTCGATGTAAGTCAGCAGCTCACGGTCAATCTCTTCGTAGACTTCCAGTTGCTGAGGATTGACGATCCCCATGTCGAGCCCGGCCTGAATCGCGTGATACAGGAACGCAGCGTTCATCGCCTCCCGAACCACTTCGTTGCCGCGGAATGAGAACGATACGTTGCTGACACCTCCGGACGTTTTTGCTCCCGGACACTCGACCTTGATCCGTCGCACAGCTTCGATGAACTCAACCGCGTAATTCGCGTGCTCCTCCATCCCCGTACCAACCGTCAGAATGTTGGCATCAAAGATGATGTCGGTGGGAGCAAAACCGGCCCGCTCGGTCAGCAGTGCATAAGCCCTCCGACAGATCCGCACCTTGTCCTCACAGGACGTGGCCTGCCCCGTTTCATCAAAGGCCATCACAATGACCGCAGCACCGTAACGCCGGATCGTTCGCGCCTGCTGCAGGAATTTCTCTTCACCCTCCTTCAGGCTGATACTGTTGACAATCCCCTTACCCTGACAGCACTTCAGCCCGGCTTCAATGACGTTCCAGTCCGAACTGTCAATCATGATCGGAACCTTGATGTTCTCGTCATGCAGCAGCCAGAGGAATTTTTCCATGCAGCGCGGACCGTCCAGCAGGCCCTCATCCATATTCACGTCGATGATGTTGGCACCACCCTCAACCTGCTCGCGCGCCACACTGATCGCTTCGTCGTACTTCTCTTCACGAATCAGACGGGCAAAACGCCGGGATCCCGTCACGTTGGTTCGCTCGCCAACGTTCATAAAGCGGGAATCAGCCGTCAGGGCGACGTAATCAAAACCGGAATAGGTCGAGATTCCGCGATGTGCGGGAATCTGCCGCGGAGGCATTCCGGCGACCGCCGCCGCCACACGCCGAATGTATTCCGGCGTCGTGCCGCAGCAGCCACCCACAATGTTCAGCAGACCGGCCTGAGCACACTGCTGCAGAATTCCGGCAAACTCTTCTGCAGAACTGTCAAAGCCTCCCATCCCATCCGGCATCCCCGCATTCGGATAACAGCTGATGAACGTGGGCGCCATTGCGGACAGAGTTTCGAGATACGGTTTCATCTGCTTCGGACCAAGCGCGCAGTTGAAACCCACACTGAGCGCCGGAAAATGTTCGATGGACGTGAAGAACGCCTCGACAGACTGCCCCAGCAATGTGACTCCGCCGGTGAAAACCGTGCCGGAAATCATCACCGGAAGACGCTGCCCACGCTCTTCAAAAACCTGCTCAATCGCAAACAGACAGGCTTTCATATTCAGAGTATCAAAGCTGGTTTCCGGCAGCAGCAGGTCACAGCCACCATCCATCAGGCCGCGAACCTGCTCTGCGTAGGAATGGGCCAGCTGGTCGAATGTGACGGGGCGAGTTCCCGGGCGGTCAGCATTCATGGACAACTGCACTTTTGTCGGACCAATGCTGCCGGCCACATACCGCGGCTTCAGAGGATTTCTGAGGGTTTCGCGGTCTGCCGCTGCACGCGCCAGCTCAGCACCCACCCGGTTGATCTCGCGAGTCAGATGCGATAGCTGAAATTCTTCAAGAGATACGATGTTGGCGTTGAATGTGTCCGTTTCAATGATGTCCGCACCGGCATCCAGGTACTGCTGATGAATACTGGTGATCAGTTGTGGCTGAGTCAGCACAAGCAGATCGGTGGCGTTCTTCACATCAATCGGATGATCCTTCAGCCGCTGTCCGCGGTAGAAGGCCTCGTCCGGATTGGTGGACATGATCAGAGCACCCATGGATCCGTCAATCACCAGAATCCGTTCGGTCAGCAGCTCGCGAATGTCAGGGCGAGTAATCGTCATGAATGTGAAATCTGTTCAGAATACTGGGAAACAGGGCACCGTCCGGGCCGACGGACGGTGTGGCGAAGAAACTGCAATTCTACTGCGCCGGAACAGCATTTCCATACTGCGATGCAGACAATGCAGCTTCCGAGCGAAACGTGCCGGAGGTGAAAACGAAAGGGAGCCTCGGAGGATCCCTGCCGAGGCTCTTCATGTCAGCGCAATCGTTACAACCTGCAGAAATCTGCAGCAGGGGCTCAGTCTTCGTCCAGTTCCACGTTCCAGTAGGCCTCACTGACAAATCTGGACCAGCTTTCAATTCGCACACCATGCGGAGCATACAGGGGATTCCAGAGCGGCCGAATGGGCTTCTGTCGCAATGGCATTCCTGCCTGCTCCGGCGTGCGATTGGCCTTTCGAGTGTTGCAGTCGATGCAGGCCAGCACACAGTTGGTCCAGCTGGAAACACCCCCGTGTGACCGTGGCACAATGTGGTCAATGGTCAATTCTTCACTGCCCGGGCGACAGCCGCAGTACTGACACGTGTAGCCGTCTCGCTTGAACACATTCCGACGACTGAATGCCACGATCTTGATGGGCAGGCGATCGTAACGAGTCAGGGTGATAACCTCGGGAACTTTCAGGGTCATCCACTGAGTCGTAATGACCGGATCACCCTCGTCAGGCCTGAGCAGTGACCAGTCTTCCCACGAGTACTGCTGGTAACTGGCCGGATCAACGATTCTGGCCGTCTCGTTCCAGACCTTGACCAGCGCGCGACCCACAGTAGACACTGCCACCGGCTGCCAGTTTCGATTCAGAACCAGCGTGGGTCGCTGCAGAACTGTCATCGTCATTTCGGTCTCCTGCCTGTGCGCAGGGGCCTGCTGCCCCTTCGACTGATACATTGACTGATGCTTTGACTGTGCACGCCGTGCACTACGACAACAACCAACTGTGAGCATGGGACTGTCCACAGCATAGTTCGCCGGCGTCTGGAAAAGCCAATGCATCCGATGAATTTTCGACATCCCGCATGAAATCCCCGGAATCCGCTGAAAAACGATGGATAACGGTGACTTTTTAACCAGAATACGGGCCGGCAGCCAACACGGTCGCCGCGCCTGCGGACACTCCGCAACACCTCCGGTTCACTCCTCTTCACCGAATTTGCGCAGGAAACACAACCATTTTCAGCGCCGTTTCTGACGCATTTCAGCCAGACACCACCGTCACAGATCAGGGACCTCCGGCCGTTCCCCGGCCCGAATTTCCAGGTCCGGTGCACTACGGCAGGCTGCGCCTGCAGTCGCGGTATCTGCTGTCGCCACTGGCCGGTTTCACCACTCTCCCGTTCCGCAGGATCGTTCGACGCATCGGTTCCGTAGGCCTCGCAACCACCGATCTGGTCAACGCTCGCGCTCTGCTCGCACGCAGCGAACGCACGATGCAGATGGTTGAGTCCCATCCGGAAGACCGCCCTTTCGCCGTACAGATTTTCGGCTCTGAACCATCCGTGATGGCCGATGCAGCGCGACTGCTGGTGGAACTGGGAGTGGACTCCATCGACATCAACATGGGCTGCCCCGTCAATCGCATTGCCGGAGCTGGCGCTGGTGCAGGCCTGATGTGCAGTACATCCAGCACCGTCAGCCTCGTGCAACACGTCGTTGAAGCTGTCCCGGTGCCCGTAACCGTCAAGATGCGGCTCGGCTGGGATGCGCACAACCTGACTGCCCCGTTCTTTGCCCGCGAATTTGAACAGGTCGGCATTGCCGCTGTGGCCATTCACGGCCGAACCCGCGAACAGGGATTCAGCGGCTCCGTGTCACTGCCCGGCATTCGCGCCGTCGTCCAGGCTGTGCAGCGAATACCGGTTGTTGGCAACGGAGATGTCCGGAATGTCGCCGATGCCGCCCGCATGCTGCGGGAAACCGGCTGTCATGCCGTCTCCATCGGCCGCGCCGCGCTCGCGAACCCGTGGATCTTCCGCCAGCTCGTCCAGTGGGAAGAAACAGGACAATTCGCCCCCGCAGGGACTTTTGACGAACGCCTCGAACTCATGCTCTGCCAGTACCAGTTTCTCGCCGAACGTTACGGTCCCGAACGAGCCATCGTGCTGTTTCGGAAAATGGCCCATTGGTACCTGAAAGGTATGCGAGTCCGCCGGAAACTGCGTGGTGATTTTCAGTCAGCCTCCACCATCACAGAACTGCAGACACTGCTGGACCAGATCCGCAGCGAAGGCCCGGTTGATGGAAACCGCAGCGGCATCCTGACCGATGCCGAGATTCCCGTCCCCAAAGGTCCCAACGCCCAGTGGTAACTGCCACAACTCCAACCGAGAAACACATGAATACTGCTGCTGAAGGACGTCACCCCGCTGATTACATCGAACTGGATCAGTTTCTGAAACTGGCCCAGGTTGTCAGTTCAGGAGGCGAAGCCAAACGACTGATTCAGTCGGGCGTCGTGCTGGTCAACGGGACGGCCGAGACCCGCCGCGGACGCAAACTGCGGGCTGGCGACTCCGTGATGGTCCATGGCGAAGAATTCGTCATCGCCAGTGATGACGAAGCCGGCGACTCAGACGCAGAAAACCCGCAGTGAGCTTCAGAACTTTCGCAGCGTCGTCCGGGCAGACTTCTGTTCCTGCCCCAGAATGTCCATGCGCGTAATCTTCCACTCACCAGCCCGCGGCTCCACTGTCAGCCTGCCATCAAACAGATTCTGACGCTCGTGCACATGCCCCCAGTGTTCCACCGTCCCGGCGACCAGCCAGCGAACCCGGCAGGAAAAGCCGGGCGAGGCTGCCTCACCGGCCGCCGAACTGCGCGGCTGAAGCTCGGCCAGCTCGTAGTCCACACTGCGAACGCGAGCCGCAGCGCCACCCTGCTCTCGCACCCGCAGACTGTCCATCAGCTGCACATACAACTGCTCCAGCAGCGGACCGTCAACAGACGTCGACAGCACATCAAATACCCGGTCCTCTGAGCCGAAATCCAGCGCACGATACATCCCGCGGTGCAGCGTACGGGCCACTTCCGCAGCCGACTCACCGGACAGCTCCGGCCTGCTCCACGGATCAGTCAGCTCCACCTTTGCCCCAGGGACAAACATCAGCAGCAGTCCGACACCCGCACACAGGGCCGAGACCACCCAGCGGTACGAACGGTTACGCAGCAGCCACGCTGTGATGGTCGCCGCCATCAGCAACCCGGCACCGGGAATCGGGACGTTCAGCCGCCGCGGTTCAGGCAGCTGAACCGGCAGTGGTCGCACCGACTGCGGCAGCAGCTCCTGTGGACAGGCCCATGTCAGAGTATTCTCTGCCGGCTTGTTGAAACGAGAAAACTCAAATCGCTCCACCCGCTCCGGCCCCGCAATCACAACCGCAGGAATCTTCGTCATCGAAGAATAAAACTGATTCCACGTGAGTGATGCATCGCGAACGATCCCGTCCTCGGGCTGATATGTCATGATCACGCCCACTCGACCACTGGCCATGCTGACACGGCGAGGCTCGGCCTGAGTCGCAAAGTCCGACAGGTCCAGCGAGTAAAAATCAATCCGCGAGAACTTCGGGGACACGGCACGACCGTTGATCAGTACAGGATTCTGATCGCCCAGCCACTTCTCCACGTCCTGCCGAATCGCGTCCTGCTCAGACACCTCCACAAATGACGGATCCTGGTGCCGCAGCTGAATCATGGTCCCCAGAGTCGCCAGCGGGATCAGCAGTTCATGACGAACTTCTGTGGGTTCCAGATACACAAATGAGTACACGCTGCTGTAGCTGGTGATACCCAGCGTTTTCTCACGCTGTTTTTCAAACCAGAGCTCCCACTCACTGTCCGATGCGTCCTCCGACAACGGTGCCTCCCAGTCAAATCTGACCGTTGTGGATGCCCCCGGCAGCAGTCGCTCTGCAAAATTGAGCGCAGTTCCACTCTGGTGCACATGCAGACTCATCTCGCTGGGAATAATGAAATTCTCGTCAGCAATGTCCTGCTGGATGGTCAGGAATTCCGGAGGTGACTCAAAGGAATGCTCAATCTCATACACCGCTGAATGCTTCATCATCTCTGTCGATGGAATGCCATTCTCAGGGATGTCAAACGGTTTCAGATCAGTGATGCGTCCCGCAAGCCGCTCGCCACGGGCATCCCGTATCACAAACTTCTCCAGCAGAAACGCTTTGTGGTCTTCCAGTCCACGACGCAGATCGGCGGCGGAAATCCGATCCGCCGCATCCGGCTCCAGTCCCTGAAACAACACCAGATCCTCGGCGAACATCTGCAGCCGAGTCCTGGCGGAGGTCTTTGTCACGAACATACTGGCTTCCGTGATCGAAATCGGATGCCGCATGTTCCCGCCGCCTGCTGTGATTCGAGGCGACGCCGGGACCGCTGCTTCACAGCTCAACAGCAGCCACAACAGACACGCCAGCAGTCGCAGCGCTGATCTGATCTCTGAAAACACAGCGGATCGCACCTGACACCACCATCTCGTTGTGAAGGTTACCAGAGAAGCTCGCGAGTCAGCCTCTGCAGCAGCTTCAGACTGCTGTCCGGTTGCCCGTCCGCTCCAATCAGTGCCGCTCCATCAGCGGCTCCCTGCCAGTCCGACAGCCAGATGCCCGTGACACGTTCCTTCGACAGGCACATCAGCAGGGCACTGCGAAGCCAGTCTTCACGGTGAACCGCATTGGTGTGGTCCTGCAGGGGCGGTACCGTAATCATGACGTTCAGGGGGATCTGGAACAGCGACCAGTGATCGATCAACTGGGAAAGACTCAGCGGATCACGCCGCAGACAGCGTAAACGCGACTGCGAGAGCCGCAGATCAAGGTTGACCTCACCAATCCGCACTCCGCAGCGCCGCAAAGTATCGAAGAACTGAATCGGCGACAGACTGCCATGTACCTCGCTCAGATATTCGCCCCACGGCTGCACCACTCGCAGACTGACCTGCACCGTATCGTCCACCCCTCGGACCGCCTGCAGCAACGCAGAAATGAAGCTGATGCGGTCTTCCTCCGTCATGCCAAAAGCACCACCGCGATTTCCGCCGGTGACCACCTCCCAGTGCCGTATTCGCCCCTGGTACCTGCCCAGTACCGTTTCCACAAAATCCGCCGAAAAACTCTGCAGGTTCTGTCGACTGCGACTCCAGTTCCGCATCCACAGCGGCAGACTGTCCTGAGTCAGATCCAGCAGCGGACCGCCCATCACAAACAACCGCCGCTCCTGCGCCCATTCCAGCAGGGCGTCGAGACGGGACCAGTCGTGCTGCCCCTCATCACCTTCAATTGACTGCCAGTCGGCACCCACCTGCACAGCGTTGAAAGTCTGCAGGAATTCAGCTTCCTGCTGCGGTACCTCATTCAGATGACAACCCATCAGCACCGGAATTCGCGGTGAACGCTGACGTCGAAATTCGATTCGCTGACTGACATAATGCTCGCAAAGCATGTCCGCAGCCTGGGCCGACAACTCCATCGACAGCACTGACGCCGCCGCAGATGTCTCCGGCACCTCTGCCCGCAGAGCCGCCGCCCGAAATGATCGATGTGACTCGCGAATCAGTTCGTCAAGTCGCGCTGAACTCTGCAGTCCCGAACCATGCCAGATCGAAAACTGATTCCTCAGTCGCGACAACTGACCTCGCGCCAGCTCCAGCTCCAGTTCGTAAGGCTCAGCCTGTTCACGCAGACTGGTGCTGTGTACGACCTGACTGCCACCACTGAAACGGGGCCAGGACAATCGAAACTGACCACTCTCCGAGACCGTGCGACGACAGATCATGCGGTCCCCCTGAAGCAGTACGTCGGCCGGAGCAATCCGGCCGTCGTACATCAGGAAGTCCACCATCGAACAACTGCCGGCTTTCGCAAGCAGGTCAGGTCGCTGAACATGAAACTGGATAACCCCCATGCCCACAACGTCCCGCGAAGTACACAAACAAACCCTGCCACAGCATTCAGTCCAGACCCGTCAGCAGT
>CAITYU010000213.1 GCA_903896675.1 uncultured Planctomycetaceae bacterium | reverse complement strand
GCAGGGGAGTTGGACGGGTATTTTCGGGGTCTGGCAGCGGATTCGCAATGTGGGTTGAATCGTCGAATTCAGGCTGTTCGGATTCTGGCGGATCGGCGACATCGTCGGGGTGACGCTGAAGCTCTGCCGGCGGAGGTGACGGAGTTGCTGACGGCGTCTGAGCCGAGGCTGCGACTGGCGGCAGTTCTGGCGGTGCAGGAGACGCGAGATCGGCAGGCGATGCCGCTGGTGGTTCGTCTGGCGGAAGTTGAATCAGACCGGGTTGTTTCGTATGTGGTGTGGCAGACGATGCGGAGGCTGTTGAGTGAGGCGGATCTGACTGGATTATTGCGGGCGGAGTCTGCGGGTGTGCGACGGTCCGCATTTCTGGCCCTGGCTGAAGGCGGTCGGATGACGAGTGCTGTGGCAGAGGGGCTGGCGGTGTCGGAACCTGTGGCACGGCTTTGGCTGGAGCGGATGAAATCCGGTGCTGAGGCTCTGGTGGTGCGGGGCCGTCCGCTGAACGCGGGGCAGGGTCGTGGATCCGGCGCGTCTCAGTCGGCACAGATTCCGGTGGTCAGTCTGCTGGAGTCAGTCAGCAGCCGAGGTGGTGGAGCCTACCGTGCTGCGACGACAGGTCTGCAGGCTGGTGCAACAATCTACACGGATCGGGGATATCAGTTTCGCAGTGTGCCAGCGGCTTTTCAGGGTGCGGAATATGTGCTGACGGCGAACAACGATGATGGTTCTTCCGGGACCGATTTTCTGACTTTGCAGGCACTGTTGCCGGTTGTTGTCACGGTTGCGTGGGATCAGCGCAATCAGGTCCTGCCGGACTGGCTGACCGGCAGGTTTCGTGAATTGCCTGAGTCGATTGAGGCGGATCACTGGCGGATGCGGCTGTTCCAGGGGGAGTTTCCTGCAGGTTTGATTGTGCTGGGCGGCAACACGGTGGATGGTCAGTCGGGTGGCAAGAGCCAGTATTCGGTGATTGTGCAGATGCAGTCGAGCGGTGTGGCCGGGGAGGTTGCGGATGTGGAGCGGGTGCTTTCGGCGGTGCCGCAGGCATCTGCGAAACGGGGTGAGGTGCTGTTTTATCATCCGCAGGGGCCGGGTTGTTTTCGCTGTCACTCAGTGGACGGAAGCCGGAACGGATTTGGTCCAGGCCTGTCAGAGCTGGGGCGGCGCGTGTCTTTGCGGCAGATCGTGCAGTCTCTGGTGGAGCCGAGTGCGGTGATTACTGAGGGATTCCGGTTGCAGAGTGTGGTGACGCAGGATGGATTGCAGCATGCGGGTGTGCTGCTGGAGGAAAGTGGCGTGACGCTGACGCTGGGCCTGCCGACGGGCGAGCGGATTTCACTGCCGAAGGAGCAGATTGAGGAGCGGCGGAGTGAGCCGATTTCGGCGATGCCGGTGCAGACCGGTCGTTTGTCAGTGCAGGAATTTGCTGATCTGGCAGCGTGGCTGACGGGGTTGACGGGACCACCGTCCGGGAAGTCATCGTCGGCTCAGCAGGGAACCTCCGTCGGCGACCGGATCCAGCAGAAGGAAGATCGTCTGATACTGTCTGACGCGGACGGGTTGATTGGCGAGTATGTTTTTCGCGATCCGAAGATTCTGCGTCCGTATTTTGCGGGGCTGAAGTCGGTGTCAGGGTTTCAGGTGACTCGCAACCATCCTCCGCAGCCGGGCGTGGATGCGGTGGATCATGACACGATGCATCCGGGGTTGTGGTTGGGGCTGGGTGACTTCACGGGAAGTGATTTCTGGCGAAACAGGGGCGAGTGGCGTCATGTGAGATTTGCAGAGGAGCCTCGAATTGAAAACGGGGAAATCCGGTTTGCTACCGAATCGGAAATGCGGAATGAACAAGGGGAGATTCTGGGCAGTCTGTTGACGCGAATTCGCGTGCTCAGTCGTACCGGACAGCGGATGATCGTGTGGACGGCCGAGTTTTCCAGTGAGCAGCGGGACCTGGTGTTTGGCGATCAGGAGGAGATGGGCTTTGGTGCTCGCGTGGCGACTTCTCTGACAGAAAAGTCCGGTGGTCGGATTGTCAGTTCTGCGGGTCGAAGCGGTGCTTCTGCGACGTGGGGACAGGCTGCGAATTGGTGTGACTATTCAGGGACGCAGGGCAAGTTGCGTCCGGGGATTACGCTGATGGCAGCCACTGACAATTTTCGAGGCAGTTGGTGGCATAATCGGGACTATGGTGTGTTTGTGGCCAATCCCTTCGGTCGCGCGGCGATGAAGCAGGGAGAGCGAAGTGAAGTCAGGGTACCGCGCGGAGAGGTGTTTCGGCTGGAGTTTGCTGCGGTTCTGCATGATGCGGCTGAGTATTCTGCGGAGTCAGCGTGGGAGTGGTATTCAGAATTGTCAGGCGGGCAGAAACCGGCTTCCGGCAGATGAAACGTAATTGATCAGGCCATGTCATCAACAGGCAGACCACGTTCCAGTCTGATGCGGCGAACTTCGGTGAGGACGGCTTCAACGATGGCCGAGTTTCCGGCGATGCGGAAGTACTGAGTAAAGTTGACCAGCAGATTCACAAACCAGGTGGCGATGGCCATGGTGAAGTGCAGCAGGGAATCAGAGACCCCGGTATAGCTGGTCAGTGAAACGGCGGTTGCGGGATCGGCAATTGCACCGCAGCAGCCTGTGCCGAGTGCCATCAGAAAGGTGAACATGATGCCCGGCAGGATGCCGTATTTGAGCTTCTGGCTGGCCTTATAGAGATGTGGAGAAAGACTGTAGGCCACTGAGGTTTCTTCGATCCAGCGACCGGTACCCATGAAGTATGTGAAGAGCAGGGCATGCACCATGGTGACGCTGGTGAGTGCGAACAGGCCGATCAGAATGTGGTTACCGATGCGGCGATTGACATCCGGATCTCGTCCGCCGAGTGTCATGGGGTCGCCGATCTGCAGGCCCATGAGCAGCGAGGCCAGCATCGTTACGTTGGCAAGAACTGCCAGCGTCAGAAAGATGCGTTTCATTGAAAGGTCCAGACGGGGTCCGAGAGATCAGGCAGAAACGGGATACCAGCGAGCGGGTGTTGCCACTATCTGCACATGCATTATTCTGCGGCTGGGCGGTCTGCAAACACTCGGTCTTTGTCCGACCGGCAAGTTTCCCGTTTCCGGCGAACAGTGAAACGAAAAAGGCCGCAGGCATTTCCCCGGGGACGCCTGCGGCTGTGTTTTTCGCGTGCCGGACTGTGCCGGAGGCGGTTCACTGCAGCTTCATGACGGTCTTCTGTTCGACGACCTGGTCAATCTGCTGCCCGAGCTGTTTAATGGTAAGTTCCATGGTCAGGTCGACATCGGACTGGGCGACGCGTCCGGCCTTCTGGTCAAACAGCACTTTTCCACCACCCTTCGCGTTCTTCAGGGTGATTTGCTGAGGGGAGCCTTCCTTGCTTTTGATCGTGATGGTCGGCTTCATTTCGATTTCAGCAAAGCCAGTGGCGGGATCAATTCCGTTGAATGTCAGTTTGGAGTTGATGGTCATGACACCCACCGGCATATCCACGTTCTGGACATTTTCCCAGGACTCACCCTTGCGGATGCCTTCCTGCGGCAGGGTGACGGCCGATTGCGTCATCAACTGCTTCAGGGTGTCCTCACTCATTGCTCCACCAGAACCCGCGAGGGCACTGAGCAGTTCTTCCGGGACTTCCACTGCACCGATCTTTCCGGTGGGCTGCATGGTTACGGCGAAGGGTTTATTGATGATGCGGCTGAAGACATCGGCCATGCTTTTGGCGACGGGTGATGTGGGAGCCGTCGAATCACTGGAGTCATATTTGAAGCCACCGACGAGGCCGCCGTCAGATTCCACCTGTACCCGGCCGATTGTCTGGACCATCTTTGCATCGCCGTTGGAGGCGATTTCGCTGATTTTCCAGTCCATATCAAGCGTCTGCTTCAGCTGCATGCTTTGCTTCTGGCCACCGAAGGACATCTGCATCTTCGTTGACTGTTCCACTACATATTTGAGGGATTCATTGGAGTTGAACTTCCATGCCAGTTTTTCCTGAGCGATGGCAGGGGTGATGGAAGCCAGAGCGAGCCCCAGCAGCAGCAGACGACGAAGGGTACCTGACAACATGAGTGGACTCTCCCGTGGCGAAGACGCTGTAAGTAAGGAAATCGGCTGCGGATTCCTGGGAGGAATTGCGACCGGATGATCAGTCAGACACGCCTTGAATATACCAGAACCGGCAAATTCTGCAGAAGACTGAAATGGCAGCTTTCGGGTTTCGGGCAAATGCGCAGAGGAATTTGCGGCTAATTCACGAAGATTTGGCTGATTGCAGCTGTTTTCGCAGCAGGTTCAGGGCCGTTCGGGCGGCGCGCTGGCGAAAAATAGCCAGATTTCCCGACATGCTGACGTCCACTGTCTCGAGTTCCCCGGCAGATGCGAGAGCCACCATGCCACGTCTGACTGAGACTCCGCCGGGTGCCTGCTGATCCTCGACAGGAGAAGACAGCAGGGCCCAGTCGCAGGAATGGGCTTGGAAATAGCCCTGCATCAGATCGCGAGCATACTGTGGCCACGTCTCGAGCCGGCAGTCGGGTCCCCAGACAGGCAGGACCAGAGATTCGTGCAGAACACTGGCTGTGGCGGAGTTTTCGGTGAGCCACATGGCCATTTGGCCACCGGTCGCAGCACCTTCCAGCAGAGCGAGACTTTGACCACTGGAAATCAGCAGTTCTGCGGTGACATCGTGCAGTTCTGCATCGCCCTCTCCAAACACGGCCATTCCGAGTCGTTCGCGGATCTGCAGTTCTGTTTCGGCACACATTCTGCGGGCGGTTTCGGCTGATGCAGCGCGGGCGGTGACCCAGAGCGAGATGACAGCTTCGCTGGCGGTGATGCCGACCTCCGGATTGCGACCACGGGCCGTCAGGCCATCCAGCAGGCGTTCCGCTTCGGATTCTCCGTAGCCGAATGTGCGAATGACTGTCCGACACATCTGAATGCCACTGTCCAGCAGATGGGGGCGAATCAGGTGTTCGAACATGGGCCGCATTTCAGCAGGGACTCCGGGCATGGCTGCCAGCAGGCAGTGCTGGTGAGTATTGTTTCCGGGGACTCTGAGCATGATACCCGGGGCCGTACCCCAATCATTTCGAATGGCAGTGGCCTGTTCCGGACGATCGGCCTGTACGACATTGCGGGCGGGCATGGGACGTCCGCGAGCAGTGAACATGGCTTCGATCCGCTGCAGTGACTGGTCATCGCGTACGAGGGGCTGGTGGAAGGCGGCAGCCATGGCTTCGCGAGTCAGGTCATCCAGTGTGGGGCCCAGTCCGCCGGTGATCAGGACAGCCTGGGACCGTTTGGCGGCCCGCTGCAATTCCTCAATGATCAATTCCAGTTCGTCGGGCAGTGTGGTGTGCCGCATCACGGTCCAGCCCAGCGATTCAAGTTCCCGACTGAGCCACTGGCTGTTGGTGTCAAGTTTTGAACCGCAGGTCAGTTCGGTGCCGATGGCAATGATTTCCGCATGTGCGGTGGTGCCCATCAGTGCTATTCCCATTCGATCGTGGCCGGCGGCTTGGAACTGACATCATAAACAACGCGATTGATTCCGCGGACGGAATTGATGATGCGTGTGGAAATGCGTCCGAGCACATCCCAGGGGAAATGGAACCAGTCAGCCGTCATGAAGTCTTCCGTCTGCACGGCTCTTACTGCCGCAGTGTTCTCATAGGTGCGGTCATCCCCCATGACACCCACCGACTGAACCGGCAGCAGCACAACAAATGCCTGCTGAATCTGTCGATACAATCCTGCTGCGTGCAGTTCTTCGATGAGGATGGCATCGGCTTCTCGGAGGATTCTGAGTCGATCCGGTTCAACAGCACCGAGGCAGCGAACAGCCAGCCCGGGGCCTGGGAAAGGGTGTCTCCAGACCATTTTTTCGGGGAGCCCCAGTTCAGCTCCCATGCGGCGAACTTCGTCCTTGAACAGATCTCGCAGGGGCTCGATCAGCTCAAATCCCAGTTCCGCGGGCAGGCCACCGACGTTGTGGTGCGACTTGATGGTGGCAGCCGGTCCGTCCGGGTTGGCACCACTTTCGATGACATCGGGGTACAGGGTCCCCTGTGCCAGGAAGCGGGCATTGGGGATGGATTTGGCTTCATCGCGGAAGACGTCGATAAAGGCCTTGCCGATGATTTTTCGTTTTCGCTGTGGATCCGTGACCCCCGCCAGTTCGGAAAGGAACCGCTGCGAGGCATCGACGACGTGCAGATCGGTGCGGAAGTGCTGAGTGAACTGTTCTTCCACATCCTGTCGCTCGCCTTTTCGCAGGAGCCCATTGTCGACGAAGATACAGGACAACTGGTCGCCGATGGCGGCTGAGATGAGGGCAGCGGTGACCGCAGAATCGACTCCACCGGACAGTCCGCAGATGACTCGGTCAGTGCCGACGCGTTCGCGAATCAATTGCTTCTGCTGCTCAATCAGTGAACTGATCTGCCATGTGCCCCGGCAGCCACAGATGTGGCGGACAAAGTTGGCGAGCAGTTGTCCTCCGAATTCCGTGTGGGTGACTTCGGGGTGGAACTGCAGGCCATAAATGGGCAGAATGCGGTGGCGAACGGCGGCATTCGGGCAGGTTGCCGTGGATGCGATAGCTGTGAAATCGCCGGTCAGAGTTTCGACCTGATCACCATGGCTCATCCACGCCGTGAATGTGGTTGGCAGTCCGTCGAACAGCGGGGAATCAGTCGATTCGCTGCGGGAGCAGGGTGCGCGGCCGAATTCACGGGAGTGTGCCGGCAGAATGCGCCCACCGAGTGTGTGGCAGGTGATCTGCATACCGTAGCAGATGCCAAGCACCGGAATTCCCAGTTGAAATATGGCAGGGTCAACTTTGGGTGAACCTGCCCCGTAGACGCTGGCCGGACCTCCGGAAAGGATCAGGCCCCGGGGAGCCAGTTGCCGGATCCGCTCGGCGGTGAGATCATGTCGCACAATCTGGCAGAAAACATTCTGATCGCGGACGCGGCGAGCGATCAACTGGGCGGTCTGCGATCCGAAGTCCATCACCAGCACCAGTTCGTTGGTGGCGTTGGGAGCTGCGGAATTGGTGTGGCCTGAGTTTGCGGTGCCTGACATCTTTTGCTGGTCTTGGGTTCTGAGCAGTACTGGGTTTGGCTGCCGCTGCTGCGGATTCGCCTGGGAAAAGCGACAGAGCGTACCAGAGGGCGGGCCGAGGTAACAGGGAGCGGGCCTGTCTCTGGTCTGGATTGACTGATTTTGAAGGACCGGGATTTCGAAGTTTCCCGCGGAAATTCCTCTTCGGCCTACAGGATGAACGGCCGGACCGCTAGACTTCAGAGGCCAGTAATTCAGCGCTGTCGCAGGTTGTGCGGTGGCTGGCTGTACTCAGGATCAGGTTCTCTGCATGTCTTCCGTGACGTCCGGCCTTGTTCGCATCGAATTGCCGCCGACCATTCGCAGTCTGCTGGGTCGAGTTCGCGCCCGGCTTCGCAGGGATGCCCTGCTCGCCGGAATGCTCTGGATCGCCTGTGCAGCTGCCGTGTTGTTCTGGGGGACTCTGGGGATCGATGCAGGCTGGTTTCAGCTGCAGCGACTGGAATTGCCGGTGGGCTTGCGGTCCATGTTTCTGGTGCTGCTGATCCCGGTGGTGCTGGTGCTTTTGACGCGTCACGTGCTGCGTCCGCTGCTGCGATCGATTCGCGATCAGGACGTGGCACTGCTGCTGGAGCGTCGATTTCCGCAGTTTCAGGATCGTCTGGTAACTGCGGTTGAGTCATCGCGGGGTTTACCTGTGGATGGGCCATTGTCGCTGGAGATGCTGCGGCGTGCGATTGGTCAGGCTGAGCTCCAGGCGGCGTCCGTTCAGGAAGCCGACCTGTTTGAGACTCGCAGGCTGCGGCGTCTGGCGGCAGCGGCAGCGGTGCTGCTGTTTTCCATACTGATTCCATCACTGTTCAATCCGGGGTTGCCCCAGCGCTGGTGGAATGCGTTTGTGCTGTGTCAGGAGGTGTACTGGCAGCGAACCACGCTGGTACAGGTTGCGGCGATAGCTCAGCCTGACGACCGGCGGGTGGAGTTTCGGCTGCAGGACGATCGTTCCAATGCGCTGGTTTACCGGCACCCGCGATCAGCGGATCTGGAGCTTGAGTTTTCGATACCGGAGCAGGATCAGGCGACCGGGCGAGCATGGGTTGCACCGGGGCGAATCCGAGTGGACGTGATTCGGCAGGATGGCAGTCGCAGCCGAGCGTGGGTAAGTTCATCGGGCGGTCGTCGCTATCGATTCTTTGTGACGCAGTTGCGGGAACCTGTGCAGATTGAGGTTCTGGCGGGTGATTACCGCAACCTGCAGCCGTGGCTGGTGGAAATCGTGGATGTTCCGGGGCTGGACAGCATTCAACTGCAGTGCGTCTATCCGGAATACACAGGCTGGAACCAGCAGCGTGAGACGGCGGTAACGGTGACTGGCAGCGAACTGCCGTTGCCTGAAGGGACCGTATTTCAACTGGCGGCTCGGTCTGCCAAACCACTGCAGTCAGCCCGGATCATCACTGAGCGATTTGAGATTGCCGGCGACCGTTTGAGCAGTCGGGTGGTATTTTTTGACGGTCGCGGGGACGCCGTCAATGGTGCGGCTCTGATTGCAGCAGATGGTGTGACGATCAGTGCCGGATTCCGGCTGCTGACGACAGCGGAATCGGAGTCATTGAGTGCGGTTGCGGCAGCCGGGCCCGGCAGTGGCGATCCGGGTGCTCCGATCAGTACGCAGCAACTGTCAATTCCACCAAATACGAGCCTGCGTTTTTCGCTGCATGACATGGATGATGTGAAATCAGCCAGCCCCGAGACACTGCGGATAGCGGGAGTGCGGGACGTGCCTCCGGTCGTCGTCGCGCAAATGACGGGGATCGGCAATTCGATAACGAAGCGTGCTCGGATTCCTGTAGCAGGTCGGCTGCGTGATGATTATGGTCTGCAGTCGGCGCGGTTTGAGTTTCAGGTTGACGATGAAACGGGATGGCGTCCGCGAAATTTCCGAACCGCGCCACAGTCCGGCAGTACGGATTACAGTCTCAGTCGCAGTGCGGACGAGGCCTATGAGTTTTTTGAGGTGCAGCCGCTGGAACTTTCAGAGGGCCAGTCACTGACGCTGTCGGTAGTGGCAGCAGATGGCAATCCATCGCCCGGACCAGGCGTCACTCGCAGTGCTCCGATGGCATTTCAGATTGTCAGTGACGATGAGCTGCTGTCGATTCTGTATACTCGAGAAATCGGTCTGAGGACCAGGTTTGAAGAAGTGATCGGTCAGTTGGAGGACATTCGGCGGGATCTTGAGTTTCATCGGCAGGTGGCAGTCAGGGTCGATGCGGCGGGGGCTGCTGCTGCGGAAACGGATCTGGCCAGTCTGTCAACATGTGGCAGCCGTTCCGGGAACAGTCTGAGGAGGCAGGCCAACGAGTTGAGTGCAATCATAGAGTCCTTTGAAGAAATCGTGCGACAACTGGTAAACAATGCGATTCCGCTGCACAACGCGGAGACAATGCAGGCGGGGATTGTGGATCCGCTGAAGCAGGCTCGCGATTCCGCGATACCGCAGGTGGATCGTGCTGTCGCCGCATTTCGGGCTGCGGTTACGGAGCGACAGCCGGCAACCGAGCCGGCAACTCAGGCGGAGCTGGAGATCTCAGAATTGATTGCCACGTTGCGAGGTGTACTGGACAATGTGCGGGATCTGGCGGAGTTTCATGAGGCGCTGCGGGATCTGAAACAGCTTTCTGACGAGCAGCAGCGTCTGATGGAAGAGACGAAGCGACTGCTGAAGAATCGACTGCTGGATGATCTGTTGAAATGACTCGCTCAGGCGGGGAATCGAGGACTGCGATGAACGTGGTGTCTTTACTGGCGGGACTGCTGGGACTGGGGCTGCTGGCTGGCGCATGGACAGGGCAGCCGCCTCAGGCAACTGAGGGTAAGCCGACGGACCCACCGAAAAAAACTGCGGCGAAGGATCCGCAGACGCTCCGCAACGAGCAGATTGCTGTCAGTGGCAGGTATGCGCGATTTGAGCGCATGCTGATGCAAATGGCCGATATTCTGGGGCGACAGGACCCGGAGCGAGCCGATTTGCTGCGGAAAACGCTGGGTAAGGGCCGTGAGGACCAGGTGCGGGAAGATCTGGAAAAGGCGATAGCCTTACTTGAATCGGGCGAGCTGGGTGCGGCGTCCGAGAAGCAGACGGAGTTGCTGCAGAGTTTTCAGTCGCTGATGAAGCTGCTGCAGAGTGAGGACCGTCGCAGTGCAGTGGAGCGAGAGCGTGAGCGACTGAATGGATTGCTGAAGGATCTGCGCAATGTGATTGGCGAGCAGCGTTCAGCTCGCGCTGCCACGCAAAATGAAGAATCACCCTCCAATGCGGCTCCCGGGCAGCAGAAGGCGTTGGAGGGAGCAGGGAAGTTGCTGGGCGAGATGCAGCAGCATGATGAGCAGTCAGAGGGAGAGCAGTCTGAGGGTGAGCTGTCTGGGGGTGAGCTGTCTGGGGGAGAGCAGTCTGGGGGTGAGCAGTCTGGGGGTGAGCAG
>CAITYU010000212.1 GCA_903896675.1 uncultured Planctomycetaceae bacterium | reverse complement strand
CTCGTTCACCGCCGTTGTCAAAGCCTCACCACCGGACGAAAATGGCCCCCGCTGCCCCGTACCGGCCACTGTCCGCACCAATGCCGCCGGCTCGTCCGCAGAGCTCACAACCCCGCAGCACAACAGCACCAGACACCACACCAACACACGCACGCAGCACACACACATCACACCCACCGCCTCTCTGACCGGTCTTCAACTGCCCCACTCCCAGCACCGCCCCCCCCCCCGCTCAGAACACATCCAGCGGACCCTCCTCAGGCCCGGGCAGCGGCGTACCATCACGCAGCGCTGCCCACAGCTTCAGAATAAACGGCTCCGCATCCTCCTTCACAAACGGGGACAACAGCTCCCTCGCCTGCTCCCGATTGTCCTGCTCCGCCAGATACCACGCCTGATACACTCGCCCCCACATCGTGTCCGGACTGCTCACAATCACCTGCTCCATGTGCACCAGACCATCCTCAGCACGACGCAACTTTTCCGTCCGCTGCTTCCACTCCGCCGCTTTCTCCGGCTGATTCACCAGACCATACAACCGCTGCAGCAGAAAACCCGTCGAACTCTTCAAACCCGGCTGCTCCTCCAGTGGCTGCAGTCGAGCCAATGCACCCGCAAAATCCTGCCGCTGCATCAGCAGCTCAGCCAGACCCTCCAATGCCATCGCATTCAAAGGCTCCAGCTCCACCGCACGCAGCCACGTCCGCTCACTGTCCTGCCGACGCCCCAACTGCTGCTGAGCCTTCCCGAGCCATGCCAGCGCCGCTGCACTCTCTCCCGCACTCACTCCCCGCACCAGCGCTGACTCCGCCTGTGATGCATCCCCCGTCAACAACAGCGCCTTCCCGTACTCCTGGAAAAACTCGGCCGCCGACACCTGCAGATCCTTCGCATCCGGACGCAGCTCCAGCACCCGACGCCACGCCTCGGCACACTTCTGATTGTTCCCCCGGTCTCGCTCCAGCAGCCCAATCAGGGTGTACCCCCGAGCCTCGTTGCCGGGCAGCTTCGAAAACTGCACAGCCGCCTCAATCGACTCGTCATAACGCCCCAGCCGAGCCCGACAGGCACTCAACTCATGCAGCAGATCGCCGTCCCCAGGCTCCATTTTCACCAGATGCTCCAGCACCGGTAACGCACTCGTCCACCGCTGCAGCATCAGCGACGCCTGCGCATACGCACGCATCTCAGGAACACTGGCCGCTCCCACTCGCTCAATCAAACGCAATGCTTCAGCCGGCTGCCCCAGCTTCACCAGCACACGAGCCTTCAAAGCGAGCGCCGCCTCGGTGCCACCCTGAGTCGCTGCGTACTCATCCACTGTCGCCAGCGCACCCGCAGCATCCCCCGACTCCAATTGCCACTCCGCCACCCGCAACCCACGCTCGTTCCACCACGGTATCAGTAACAGCGATAACACACCCAACGCCAATGGCACCAGCCATAACAGCATCCGACGACCACGTCGACGACGACGACCGCCACCGCTGCCACCGCTGCCACCGCCACTGCGACGACGCTCACCCTCCCCACGAGCCCTCGAAGACTCAGGCGAATCCCCGCTGCTGCTGCTTCGACGCCGACGACGCTCGCCACTCATGCCGCTAATCCATCAGGCCAAAACGCACAATACACCACAATGCCTGGAACCCATCCTTCCAGCCAATCTTCTTCCCCTCCGCATACGTCCGCCCCGCGTAACTGACCGAAGTCTCGTAAACTCGCAGGCCACGCCGAGCAACCCGGGCCGTGATCTCCGGCTCAAACCCAAATCGATTCTGCTGCAGCTTCGGACCAATCTCGTCAATCACCTCCCGACGAAACACCTTATAACAGGTCTCCATATCCGTCAGATTCAGATTCGTAAAACAGTTCGACAACGTCGTCAGAAATCGATTGCCCAGATAGTGCCAGTAATACAGCACACGATGCGCCTGGTCACCCAGAAACCGACTGCCAAACACCACGTCTGCACGGTTCTCCACAATCGGCTTCAACAGCTTCGGATACTCCGCAGGATCATACTCCAGATCCGCATCCTGAATGATCACAATGTCCCCCTGCACCTGACGAAAACCCGTCCGCAGCGCCGCACCCTTCCCCTGATTCACATCATGAAAGAATATTCGCACCCGATTGAAGTCATCGGCACCTCCCTCAGCCTCCAAAGCCTTCAGGACATCCCGAGTCCTGTCGCGACTGCAGTCGTCAACCAGAATCAACTCCTTGCGGATCGGCACAGCACGCACACGATCCACCAGCACCCGCAGCGTCTTCTCTTCGTTATACACCGGAATCACCACCGATAGCCGCAGCTCCGGTGGAATCACGTAAAATCCCAGCGCCCGACACGCCGACTCACCCAAAGTCCCAGCCTGCTGACTGTACCACTCCGCTGACCACGGTCGCAGTCCCCCGCCATCCGCCTTCCCTGCTACCGACATGCCCCACCCCCTCCCGCTGCCTGCTCACTCACGCCAGTCACATCCCAGCTCCCGCAAGACACTCCGCAAACGCTGCGAATCTTCCGCAATCACCAGCCAGCTTCGCAAGCGAGCAGGCCGGGCATTCAGCACTTCCGCACCCGTCGAAACCACTCGGACACCCCCACCTTCCTCAATAACACGCGAAATCAGCCGCAACGCACCCGACTCCGCCGGGAAATGCAGCCACGCACCACACTCACCACCCCGCAACTGACTGCAGAGACTCAACGCCAGACGCCCCATCGTCTGACGCCCATTCACGTCATGCACCGGACGCACACACTCCCGCCCCGCAAATCGAATTCGCATACAATCAATCCCCAGCGGACCACGAAACCCCAGCGCTGCCGCACGCTCAGCCACCCGCCGACTCACACCCACCACACCACTCGCCTCCCACCAGCACTCCCCCGCAACACCCGCGCCACGCAGAATACTCCCCCGATACTCACCACCCTGATCCGTCAGAAAATCGGCCGCACCCACGAATTCCACCCGCCAGCCACCACCAGCCGATTCCAGCACCTCCCACTGCAAACCACACTCCCCCAATCGCTCCACCCACGGCTCCGCATACACACAGCCCCCACGCTCCAGCCTCCGCAGCAACCACCCCCGCTCACGCTCCCCCAATACCTCCCCACGACCCACAAGGCGATTCCGAGCCGCATGGCTGAAATTGGACTTCAACACCCAGCCACCCGCATGCCCACACCCCGCCAGCTCCCGCAAATACAACTCCACCTCAACCAGACTGCGACACAATCGCCCAAACACACACCCGCCAGCCGCAGACAACAGCACGTCCTCACTCGCCGAAAATTCCCGCGAATTCACCACCCGCACCACGTCCGGATCCGGCATCAACTGACATATCCCCAGACGACGCACCAGACCCACAGACCACTCCGACCAACCCCACGGCTGCACGTGCCAACCCACCCGCTCACCAACCGTCAAACCCCCAAACCAGCCGCAAAAATCCTTCACACTCTCAAAACGCACACCACGCAGCAACTCCGGTAACTCACCCGCCAATGGCACACGCTCCACCAGCACCACATCTCCCGCTCCCGCACACAAACCACTCAGTAAACTCAACTCCTCCACCCGCTCGGACACACTGACCGACAAAACACCCGGATCACCGGCCGATCCCCGCTCCAGACGCTGCTCAAACAATGGATCCGGCAGATGTATACGCCTCATGGCAGCATTCCCCCCGGCACGAACATCACCGCTCAAACCCACCCAATAACTCCATCCTCACTCGCCCACCACGCCCACTTCCGATATCATCCCGCCCCTGCAGTTTTCTGCCCAGTCCAGATTCCCACCTTTCCCCGGATACCAACCCCCACAATCGGAGACATCGCCGTGATGCTGTTCGACGGTCACCTCGACCTCGCCCTCAATGGAGTTGACTGGAATCGCGACCTCCGCTGCTCAGTCGACGATCTGCGCGCCCAGGAAAAAGCCCTCGGCATGACCGATCCGGGACGCGCCGGAGCCACTCTCAGCTTTCCTGAAATGAAAGCCGCAGAACTCGCACTCTGCCTCTCCACACTCCTCGCACGCCAGGAAAAGGAAATCAACCACTCCTTCGGCTGGACCTCCCCCCAAACCTGCTACGCTATGGCCCATGCACACCTCGCATGGCACCGCGCTATGGAAAAAGCCGGATACCTCCGCCCCATCCGCACCAAAAACTGCCTCCAACAACACCTCGCCGACTGGCAGAATCGCGGCTCCCAGGCCCCCCTCGGCTTCATTCAGACCATGGAAGGCGCTGACCCCATCCTCGTACCCGACACCATCAGCGAATTCCACGAACATGGCCTCCGAGCCATCGGACTGACACACTACGGAGCCAATCGGTACGGCGGCGGCACATCCTGCGAAGTCGGACTGGCCCTCGACGCCATCCCACTCCTCAAACGCATCGAACAACTCGGTATCACCGTCGATGTCACTCACCTTTCAGACGTCGCCTTCTGGCAACTCCTCGACAACTTCAACGGACGCATCCACGCCAGTCACCAGAACTCCCGCCGACTGGCCCCATGGCAACGCCAGTTCTCCGATGAACAATACCGCGCCGTCATCGAACGTGACGGAGTCATCGGGATTGCCTTCGACATCATCATGCTGCAACCGGGATACGTTCGGCGAGTCAGTGAGCGACTGGTCAGCATGGAACGCGCCGTCGAAAACATCGACATCATCTGCCAACTCGCCGGAAACACTCGCCACGTCGGCATCGGCAGCGACCTCGATGGGGGCTACGGAGTCGAACAGACGCCCAGCGACTTCGACCGCTTCCGCGACCTCCAGAACCTCACACGACTCCTCGAAAACCGCGGCTACACACCCGCCGATATCGCAGCCATCATGCACGGCAACTGGATCCGCTTCTTCTCCGAAGTACTCCCCGCCGGCCCCAGCCCAACCTGATCGCACTGCTCCCGGCAGGCGCTGACACACCTCTCAGGCCTGCTGGGTCAATTTCCAGGCGAGTGTCGTCTCTCGCTCATGTCAGTCGCCAAGGACAAAAACCGTAGCCCGGGCTTTAGCCCGGGCACGAAATTCTCGTCATGCTTGAAATCCCCAATGTCTTTCAGGGGATGGGGCCACGTCAGGAATGACACCGAGGACAAAAACCGTAGACTGGGCTTTAGCCCGGGCAAGTTGCGCCCCCCTCCACCCCAAAAATACCGCGTTTTTCAACCGCAGGAAGTCGGGTTGATACCACAAGCCGACTTTTGTCCCCCGCGTCAGGAATGCTCGGGCTACCTTTTATCCTCGGCGTCATATCAGGCGATGCAAACAATTCGGGTGCCGGCAGCAATCCGACGTTCAATTCAAGTCCGAATCCCGCGCCGTTCAGTACCAATACCACCGGGGACACCGAACACCCGAATCACCAGCGATCATCAGTGCTGGCAATCCGTGTCCTTCGCGATTACCCCCACACATTCTCCCGCATTCTCCCGCATTCTCCCGCATTCTCCCGCATTCTCCCGCATTCTCCCGCATTTTTCAGCGTTTTTCAGCGTTCTTCCGCGGCGAAAAAACCGACCACCGACCACCGACCACCGACCACCGACCACCGAACCACCGACCACCGAACCACCGACCACCGACCACCGACCACCGACCACCGACCACCGACCACCGACCACCGAACCACCGAACCACCGAACCACTGACCACTGACCACTGACCACTGACCACTGACCACTGACCACTGACCACTGACAACTGACAACTGAAAACTGAAAACTGAAAACTGAAAACTGAAAACTGGCAACTGATGTCGAACGGTGAACTGGAAGAAATCGTACCGTTGAATTCCCGGCAGTTTGCCATCGCTGCCCGGCGACTGGCCGACAGTCTGGCCTATGGTACGGACAAATCACCGTTTCTTGGCAGCGGCATTGAGTATGTCCAGTCGCGACAGTATCAGCCTGGTGACCCGATTCGCAGCATGGACTGGCGCGTCACAGCTCGGACCGGCAAACCCCACGTTCGCGAATTTGAAACACCGCGACGTCTGCCCTGCTACCTGCTGATTGACACCTCGGCGTCCATGCTGGTCACCTCGCAGCGCCGCACAAAATATGAAACAGCACTGCTGGTGGCCGCCGGGCTGGGTCTGGCCTGTCTTGACCGCGTCAGCCCGGTGGGAGTGCTGGGCGTCGGTGGTCGGGATTTCCATGTTCAGCCATCGCTCAACCGTGACACCATTCTGCAGTGGCTGCTGGCGCTGCGGAAATATCGCTCTGACGAACCCACGACGCTCAGTCAGCGCATTGCTCAAATGGCCCCCACGCTGCTGAACCGTACGCTGATCTTTGTGCTCAGCGATCTGCATGATCCCGCTGCCGCCGCTGCCATTCGCGAACTGAATCAGCGGCACGAGTGCCTCGTGATACAGTTGCGGGACCCGCTGGAAGACGGGCTGGTCGGTGGTGGTATTCTGCGTGCGGTCGAGGCTGAAACGGGGCGCCAGCTTGTGGCCCGCAGTCATGACGTGCACACGGATCAGCCACAACTGGAACGTTTCCTGAAACGTGCGGGAGTGGACCATCTGGTCCTGCCGACGGATCAGTCGTGGTCGGCCTTACTGCGAGCTTTCCTGATGTCGCGCAACGCCTTCAACCGAGGTGCTCGATGAAATACGGCTCGGTGATCTTTCCGCTGGTGCTGTGGCTGGTGGGCGTGTGTTCTGTCGCAGCACAGGACTCGCCAACCGATCCGGCCACCGCCCCGGCTGCTGCTGCCCCGGCGGCGGACCGGGCGGTGCAGGCACGAATCGACGGGCGGGCGGAGCTGAAGGCGGCTGTCGGGATGCGCGGTGTGATCACGCAGGTGTACTTCCCCGGCAGTGAGTTACAGCCGGTGGACGACGGCAATCCGGCCGATCGGGATGTGGTGATTCGCATCGATGCGGTGTATCCGCACGGTGCTGGTTTTCGTTATGACCTGACG
>CAITYU010000211.1 GCA_903896675.1 uncultured Planctomycetaceae bacterium | reverse complement strand
GTGCTCAATCACCCGCCGCATGTCTTCAAACTGACCCAGTTGTTGCAGACACTGAGCCAGCCGAATGGGCATCCGCACGTCCGCCGGTCGACGCAGCCACAGTCGCTGAAACTGCTCAGCCGCCTCGCGTATCTTTTGCCCACCCAGCAACGAAAGTCCGTAATTGAAATCCAGCTCCAGTTGCGCTGACACTGCCGGACACTCGGCCGTCGCAACCCCCGCATCCACATACCCCAGATCAATCAACTGCTGCAATACACCCGCACCCTCGGCCGGCGTGGCCACCGGCTGGGTCCCGGGCCCCGACAGCTGGGCAACCGCAGAAACCGGCAGGCCCGCCTGCTCAGTACACAAAGCATCCCAGCTGTCCACCTGCCGAACGTCCGGAACCCTCTCAAACACTTCCGTCAGCACCCGGCCATCCATATCCCGCCCAACGGGCAGTCCCAGCAGAGTCAGAATGGTGGGAGCCACATCCAGCAGCGACGCTCCGCTGATCCGACTGTCCTGACGAATCCCCGGACCAGCCGCGACAAAAATCCCGTACTCGCGATGCTCCGCCGCAGGTCCGGCCGCCTCCATCGGAATCTCGGACCGACGCAGCTCGTCTGAGCGAAAACCATGGTCCGACATCAGAATCACAGTCGCGTCAGACCCAGCCAGCTCCAGCAATTGCCCCAGCAGCAGGTCATGAAATCGATAACACATGGTCACAACATGCTGGAAATTCCGGAAATCGTCAGCACTCACCCACGGCAACTGCGGAGGATGATACCGCATGAATCGATGACAGAAATGATCGATCGAGTTGAAGTAAATGGCCGACAGATCCCACGACTCGGTGGCCAGCAGCTCCGTCGCAACGGCCTGAATCGTGGCCGCCTCGCACAACAACTGAGCACAGCACGGCGCTTCAGAGCCTGTACCGGCCCACAGGGTCTCAATCTCAGGCAGGAAAGGTCGCAGATCCTCCAGAGTCAGGTCCCGCGGATGCACCCGCAGGGCCCCCAAACGCTCGGCCGCATGCACAGGATACACGGAACCCGCCAGCACAGCGTCCCCCGGTTCAAACGTCGTCATGGACGGCACAAACTGATCGGATACCATCACGCCGTTGATCGGCTCCGCCGGATGCGTCGGCCACCAGCCAACCACCAGACTGCGACCGCCCGACTGACTGACAATATTCCACAACGCAGCCGCACTGCGACTGCGGTTGCTGATGGGCTGCACACCGACCCCGTCAGCAGCCGGCTCTACAAACCCCAGAATTCCATGCTTGAACGCCCGCTTGCCAGTGGCAATGGAAGTCCAGAGCATCGGCGAGAAGGCCGGAAACAGAGTGCTGATGCTGCCGCTGGCTCCACGCTGCAGCAAGCGCTGCAGATGAGGCATCAAGCCCTGATCCAGCAGGGGCTGAATCAAGCGCCAGTCGGCAGCATCCCAGCCAATCAACAGTACCCTGCGCGCAAACGGGCTCGACATGCTCACGGTTCCACTACGCGAACAACTGACTCAGACAGATCCCACGCCTGCCCCCGCGCAACAAACAAGGAAGCCTGCAACTGGAAAGTTGCAGGCTGCAGAGCTCAGGGCCCGGGGCACACAGCAGGCAGGTCAGCCCGCACTGACCGTTTCGGCAGCAGCGGCTGCTGCCCGACGTCGTCGCAGAGCCGTGGCACCGACAGCGAGTGATGCCAGTCCCATCAGACCGACGGATCCCGGCTCCGGCACTGCCGCAAAGCCACCGCCACCGCCACTGCCGTTCAACGTGCCGGCATCGATGTAGTCGTTGGCAAGATCGGTACCATCATTGTAGGCACCGCTGATGAACGTGATGGCTCCACCAGTGCCACCCAGATTCTCCTTAATCCATCCGTAGTGGTTGTTCACCCTGAATGCAAAGAGGAAGTCCCCAGAGGCTGCTGAATTTATCGGAATAAAAGAAAAGAAGGGCAAAGCGGCATCAATTCGCTGTCCCTGGGAAACATTCGCCAATTCAAATGAGCCAATGCCGAAAAGGTGTTTCCCAAAACTGTCATTTGCCTGAACAAAAGTGGCGCCGAGAGGCGACAGGGTTACGGATGTGGGGCCGGGACCAGAGAATGGATCCGCCGACCACGGAATCGTCGACGGACTTGCAGTCACCGAGATGATTCCGCCCTCAACCTCTGAATCGCCGAAGACTCCGGCACCACACGCCAGCAGGCCGACCGATTTCGCCAAACGCCCCCTGGAAATACGCTTCGACATACTCCCCCTCCCCCTTTTCAGCACCGTTGTTGCAGGACGGCCATCGACGGGACGTTCGCAGTAAACGCCCCGTGGCCGACAGCGGAACCCCTTCAAGCAAGCGATTTCTTCCCCTGCTGAATGTCATTCCGCACATCGGGAATCTACAAAGCGGGGGGGGGG
>CAITYU010000210.1 GCA_903896675.1 uncultured Planctomycetaceae bacterium | reverse complement strand
TATTCAAGCCGCGTTCCCTGAAATGCCGGGAATCGTGCGGATTTGCGGCGTGGAATTACGGTTTGGTGCAGGTGTTGCCGGCTTGCACCACGACTGACACGAATCAGGATGGCCAATGAGTTTGGGACGAATGGTGGCATGGGTATCGTCGCCACGGACGCACACGCAATTTCACGGAAACTGCGAAGTTTGGCGGGCCTCTGGGCGCCGCTGTTCTTCCGTGGTGTGTGTCGCCCGTGCACATCTGACGCCGGGCGTTGTTCGTGCGTTACAGTCGGTTACATCTGTGTCCGGAGGGCGTTGTTTGCCACCTGCGTTTCGGGTCACCTGAGCCTCGACCGTTGTGCGAGGCTACGGCGCAGCCGAGTCACGAAAAAATGTCGTGAATGACCTCGCCGTAAACATCTGTCGGACGGAACTGCCGGCCGGCGTACTGGAATCGCAGTTGTTCGTGATCCAGTCCCAAAAGCCACAGCAGCGTGGCGTGCAGGTCGTGCATGTGCACTTTGCCGTCCACCGCCAAATGTCCGATTTCGTCGGTGGATCCGTACGAGAACCCTGCTTTGACTCCGCCACCAGCAAGAAACACGGTGAATCCGCGCGGATTGTGGTCACGGCCGTCAGAACCCTGAGAAAACGGCGTGCGACCGAATTCACCGCCCCACCACACGAGGGTGTCCTCAAGCAACCCGCGCTGCTTCAGATCCTGCAGCAGGCCGGCCACTGGTTTGTCCGTCGCTTTGGCATGAATGGCGTGCTGCGGCATGTTGGAATGCTGGTCCCAGCGGGGATTGGTGGACTGGTCAGCGTAGTTGACCTGCACAAACCGCACACCGGATTCAGCAAGGCGTCGAGCAAGCAGGCACTGTCGCCCGAATTCATCCGTTTCCTTTTCACCAATGCCATAGAGCTGCTGAGTCTGCTGGCTTTCCTGGGAAAGATCCATCACCTGAGGTGCCGTGGACTGCATTCTCCACGCCAGCTCGTAACTGCGAATCACGGCCTCCGCTTCGTCGCGGCCCTGCTGTGCGGCGGCTGCCTGCACAGCATTCAACTGCTGTGTCAGGTTGAATCGCTGCCGCTGTTGCTGCACCGACAGGTGCGGACTGCGAATGTGATCTATTGTCATCTGGCCGCCACCAGCCTGGGCCCGACCTATGGGTGTGCCCTGATAGACGGTGGGCAGAAATGCGTTGCTGAAATTGCGCGGTCCACCGTTGGCATCAGAAGGCATCAGAGAAATGAAACCCGGAAGGTCACTGTTCTCTGAGCCGAGGCCGTACAGCACCCACGAACCCAGCGACGGACGGACCTGCACTGTGGCACCGGTGTGCAGGAACAGCGTGGCCGGTCCGTGAGCGACACCTTCGGTGTGCAGCCCATGCAGAAAACACAGGTCGTCCACATGTCGACGAATTTCGGGGAACAGGTCTGAGACAAGTTTGCCGGACTGGCCTCCCGGGCGGAACTTCCAGAGCGGCTTCATCAGTTTCTGCTGCGTAACTTTGCCGAAGTCGCCGAAGCGGACACCGGTGAAGTCGATGTTCTGGCCGTGTCGAGCCGTCAGTTCGGGTTTGTTGTCGAACGAATCGACATGGCTGGGCCCGCCCTGCATGAATACGAAGATGATGCGTTTGGCACGCGGAGTCAGCATTGGCAGGCTGGAAAGGCTGGCAACAGGCGGGCCGAACTGGTCACCGGTGGCAACCTGCGGCAGCAGCGCCTGCAGCGCCAGCGAACCAAAGCCACAGCCGGCCTGTCCAAGCAGTGTTCTGCGGAGCAGCAAATTGCAGGTGGATGTCATAAGCAGCTTTCGCTTGCCGAAATAAAGGGGGGACCTGTGATTATCCTGTCCGATTTCGGCAGATTGCTCAAGCGAAATCCGACTTCGCCACGGCTTCGAATCGGAAATATCGCCCGCGAAAGCGACCTGCGACACAGAAACCCCCCGGTTTTGGTCAATCTTGCTTTTCCCGTGGGTTGCCTCGGCGTTAAGATCAGTCAGACAGCCGAATTCGACGGGATCCGGAATTTCCGGTGCTGTCGATTTGTGGCCGTTTCTTCCCCGCCCTCACTCGGCGTCCTGCCGGGCCCCGCCAAACTCGCTTTCTGACCTCGGAGCCTCCCGCATGTGTGCTCTGCCTGAAACCTCTTCTCAATCTCCGCCACAGCGCCGTGACCTGTTTCTGTTGCCTGCGATCCTGCTGTATGGCTGGCTGTCGCCTCAGAGTGTGCTGGCGGAAGATCCGGTTTTTGAAACTGAGGCAAGACGAGTTCTGAAGACGTGGTGCTGGCACTGTCACGGCGAGGATGCAGAGTTCAAGGGCGGTCTGGACGCTCGCTTTGCCCGGCAGTTACAGAAAGGCGGCGATTCCGGTCCCGCAATTGTGCCGCATGACCCGGCTGGCAGTCTGCTGATCCAGCGAATCACCAGCGGGGAGATGCCACCGGGGGAAAAAAAGGTCCCACCTCAGGACCTGCAGGTGCTGCAGCAGTGGATTGCGGCAGGGGCAAAAGTGCGTGCCTCCGAGCCTGAGCTGGCGGCACCGGGACTGTTGCTTTCCGACGAGGACCGCAGTCACTGGGCCTTTCAGCCCATCATCCGTCCGCCGGTGCCCTTTGCCGGTCAGCCGAACGCGCCAGCCAACCCCATTGACGCCTTCCTGCTGCAGCGACTGCAGCAGCAGGGACTGCAGTTTGCTGCTGCAGCGGATCGCGAAACTCTGCTGCGTCGACTATCGCTCGATCTGCATGGGCTGCCGCCCGGGACCGCAGCGATTGATCAGTTTACTGCCGATCAGTCACCGGAAGCGTGGAGCACGGTTGTCGAGCAACTGCTGGCGGCTCCGGCCTACGGCGAGCGGTGGGCACGGCACTGGCTGGATGTTGCCGGCTATGCGGACAGCGATGGCTACACCGAAAAGGATCCCGAGCGACCATGGGCGTGGAAGTACCGCGATTACGTCATTCGCTCACTCAATGCCGACAAACCATGGAATCAGTTTCTGGTCGAACAACTGGCGGGCGATGAACTGGTGGCTCCGCCATGGGAAAATCTGACGCCCGAGCAGGCGGATGCTTTGACCGCTACCGGCTTTCTGCGGATGGCTCCGGACGGGACAGCCGACGGTTCAGTGGACCAGCCGACTGCTCGCAATGAAGTCGTTGCTGAAACTCTGAAAACGGTGTCTACGGCCCTGCTGGGATTGTCTGTCGGGTGTGCTCAGTGTCACGATCATCGCTACGATCCAATCAGTCAGGTGGACTATTACCGGCTGCGTGCGATATTTGAGCCGGCGTGGAACCTTGCGGAATGGCGGGCTCCGGGCGGACGCATCATTTCGATGTGGTCGGCCGAAACCAGGGCGGTAGCCGCTGCCGTGGATCAGGAGCTGGCTGAAACTGCGAAGAAACGCACGGAAGAGCTGGATGGGATTGTCCACGAGACGTTCGAGCGTGAGTTGCAGAAGCTGCCGGCAGAACGTCAGACACTGGCTCGCGCAGCCCGCGAAACACCGAAGGAAAAACGCACGGAAGAGCAGCAGCAGTTGATTCGCGAATTTCCGTTTCTGAATGTCGATCGTGGCTCAGTGTATCTGTACCTGCCTGATCGGCTGACTGGGTTCAATAAAAAGTGGGATGATCTGACGGCGGAAGTGAAGAAGAAGCGACCAGCGGATGACTACGTGATGTGTCTGACCGAGTTGCCTGGCAGGGTTCCGCCCACGCATCTGTTTGCACGCGGCGACCATCAGCAGCCGCGGCAGCCGGTCGCGCCCGGTGGATTGTCGGTGCTGGAGCAGGCGGAAGCGGTGATCCCTGAGGATGATCCGGAGCTGCCCACATCCGGTCGACGTCTGGCATGGGCGCGATCACTCACCAGTGGCCGGCATCCGCTGGTGGCTCGAGTGCTGATGAATCGAGTCTGGATGCTGCATTTTGGACAGGGTTTGGTGGCGACCGCGGGGGAATTCGGCCTGCAGGGCGAGCGACCGTCGCACCCTGAGTTGCTGGACTGGCTGGCCAGTGAGTTCATGGAAAGTGGCTGGTCGCTGAAGCACATGCATCGGCTGATTCTTTCCACGCAGGCGTGGCGTCAGATTTCGGTGCGGCGTCCTGAACACGACGCAGTGGACCCGGACAATCGACTGCTGGGACGGATGAATCTGCGTCGACTGGAGGCAGAGACGATTCGCGACTGCATACTGGCGGTCAGTGGCCAGTTGAATGGGAAAATGGCGGGGCCCCCGGCCCCCGTCAGTCCGGATGATGTCGGGCAATACGTCATTGCGATCGATACGCGGGATTCCGCCGGGCGTCCGACGGGCAAGGTGGAGGCGTTGCATGGGGAAGATCTGCGACGAAGCATTTATGTGCAGGTGCGGCGGAGTATGCCGCTGGGAGTACTGGAGCCGTTTGATCTGCCTCGGATGACGCCGAACTGCGAACGCCGGTCGGTTTCGACCACCAGTTCACAGGCTCTGTTGATGCTGAACAATCCGTTTGTACTGCAGCAGGCGGGCAAGCTGGCCGAGCGACTGCGGGCTGGATCTCAGGACCAGGCTGAGCAGATTAACGTGGCGTGGCGACTGGTGTTTGGTCGTCGGCCGACCTCTGCGGACGTGGCCGGGGCGGTTGAGTTTCTGGCGTTGGGTGCGACGACAGCCGGAACAGCGGCTGGTGGTGTGGCGGATGAAAAGCCTGCAGTGGAAGCCGGGGCTGCGGTGGATCCGCTGCAGCTGTGGTGTCACGCACTGCTGTGTTCCAGTGGTTTTCTGTACGCGGAATGATGCTGGTTTGATGGGCTGAAACAGGAGCGAGCGGGATGTCTCATTTCACACGTCGTCATTTGCTGGCACAGCAGGCATTTGGACTGGCGGGGCTGGCTGCCGCATGGGTGCGTGGTCAGTCGGCTGGTGCGGAGCCACCGAAGCCGGCTCTGGAGCCTGTTGTTTTTGATCTGCAGCCAAAGGCTCCGGCGGCTCCGCCGCGAGCCACTGCGATGATCTCCATGTTCATGCAGGGAGGTCCCAGTCATATTGATCTGTTCGATCCCAAACCGGAGCTGAACAGGCTGCAC
>CAITYU010000209.1 GCA_903896675.1 uncultured Planctomycetaceae bacterium | reverse complement strand
GCAAACACACGCGAGACCAAACAACGAAACGAGGCCCGGAAACCCCACCAGGGCCCAGACCCACACACGCCTTGAAATCGGCCCTTCAGGCCTGAAAACGAATTTGTGGGGTGCCCCAGACCGAGGGCGGAGCCCTCGGTGAAGGGCTCGAATCATCGCCCCAAACCGCCCCGCCGGAATCAAGGGGGGGCAGGCTGTGATTCCGCATTCAACCCCGGAGCCGCTGAAAACAGCTCCTCCGAATCCTCCGGGGCAACGGTCTCGCAGAACAGCGTCAACGGTGCTGCGGAGACATTCTCTGGGCGCTCAGGCTGGTTTTCGGCGACGACAGGGACATACCGTCGAACGAGTCCGCCGATCATTCCGACTGCCCCGAAAAACAGGCCCGCCAGAATCGCTCCACCAGCGTCGTTCAGAAATGTGAAAGCCAGCAGTGTGAGTGCAGCGGACCCCCACATCAGTCGGCTTCTCACCGGGCCGGCTGCGGCTGCCAGACGCAGCAGCCTTTCCGCGGGCGTGCGATCCGGGTGGCTGGCTGTATCTGACGGTCGCACAGCATCCACAGGCCCTGTTCGCAGCACGGCGGTCAGTCGCGCCAGGTCGGGGTTTGCGGTGCCACTGCGAGCCGCTGACAGGGCCGCCGCCAGCTCGGGGTCCGCCTGCATGGCAGCCACCAGACCGTCAAGCTGACGAATCTCGCCGGCCAGACGCTCCAGTTCCGCCGCATTGTCTCGCTGCTCGTGCAGCGCGGTCTGCCAGCGAAGATAGCCGGGGCTGAGCGCTACCACGGCATAACCCGCAGCGGCCGTAAACAGAGCCAGCCAGAATGCCACCGAGGCCAGAAACGAAGCGACCCCCGGACGAACCGCGGCGGGTTCGTCGGAGGTCTGCTGTTCGCTCTGATCGGGATTCTGCAGCATCGGACTTTTCCGGGCCGATGCTGACCTGGATCAGCGGATCGTGCCCCCGTAAACGGCGGTGTCACCCAGCATCTCTTCAATTCGCAGCAACTGGTTGTACTTGGCAATGCGGTCAGTGCGGCTGGCCGAACCAGTCTTGATCTGGCCGGTTCGCAGAGCCACAGCCAGATCGGCAATCGTCGTGTCTTCCGTCTCACCCGACCGATGGCTCATCACCGCCGTGTAGCCGTTCTGATAGGCCAACTGCACAGCCTGAATGGTTTCAGTGAGAGTACCGATCTGGTTGACTTTGACGAGGATGCTGTTGGCAACACCCTTGTTGATGCCTTCCGCCAGTCGCCGTGCATTGGTGACAAACAGGTCATCACCAACCAGCTGCACACGCTTGCCAACCTTATCGGTCAACTGCTTCCACCCATCCCAGTCATCTTCGGAACAGCCGTCTTCAATTGAACAGATCGGGTACTTGTTGACCCAGCTTTCCAGCAGCCCGACCATGCCGGCGCTGTCCAGTTTCCCGCCGTCGACCGTGTACACGCCGGTCTTCGCATCGAAGAACTCGGTCGCTGCACAGTCCATGGCGATCCTGATCTGCTCGCCAGGACGGTAACCAGCCTTTTCGATGGCCTGCATGATGACCTCAAGACCCTCTTCATTGGTCTTCAGGTCCGGAGCAAATCCGCCTTCGTCACCGACAGCCGTGCTGAGCCCCTTACCGGCGAGAACCTTCTTCAGGTGATGGAAAATCTCCACACCCGCTCGCAGCGCTTCGCTGAACGTGTGGAAGCCCAGCGGCATGACCATGAATTCCTGGATGTCCAGGCCGTTGTTGGCATGCGCACCACCGTTGATGATGTTCATCATCGGGGCCGGCAGGCGATTGGCACCCACACCACCGACGTAGCGGTACAGCGGCAGTCCGCTGAAGGCCGCCGCCGCATGAGCCGTGGCCAGAGAACAGGCCAGAATCGCATTGGCACCCAGACGTGACTTGTTGGCAGTGCCATCGGCAGCCAGCATTTCAGCGTCAACAGTGGCCTGATCCAGAGCATCCAGGTCCATCAGGACTCCGGCCAGCTCTTCATTCACGTTTTCCACAGCCTGCAGCACGCCCTTGCCAAGGTAACGGCTTTTGTTGTCGGTATCACGCAGCTCGCACGCTTCATGAGCACCCGTGCTGGCGCCCGATGGAACAGCGGCCCGGCCCAGCGTGCCGTCTTCCAGCTCAATTTCCACTTCCACGGTCGGATTGCCGCGGCTGTCGAGAATTTCCCTTGCATGGACTGAGGAAATCAGTGAGGACATCAGAACAATGCTCCCGGAGTATGCGCAGATTGCGTCACAGTGAAAAAAACAAATCGGTCAACCTGCCGAATGATATCAGGAGGCTGACCGACCGTCAGTCACAGCGGGCTGTTCCCTGCCATTCTCGGGAAAACTCAGCCGAAATCCGGTGCATCGGCGAACAGATCATCCAGCACCGCTCGCGAAGCCACCGTGCCGGGCAGACTGGCCGGCAGCGTCGTCAGCAGCGTGGGATTCGCATAGCCCCCGGCGATTCTGGAAATCTTCGTGCCCGCGACTTCCTTCTTGCCTCCAGCAACGTCGTAAACCTTTCTGTCCCAGAGGAATACATCGTCATTGGGACGCACGAAATACCAGACTCCAGTGCCGGATTTGACCCATTTCGCGTCAATCCCCTGCCACTTGTCCAGCTTGCTGTCATACGTGTTCAGCTGCAGCGATGTTTTGGCCGCAAAACGTTTCTCTGCGTCAGTCAGTTCCGTTTCGGCTTCCGCCAGCCGGGCCGGATTTTCATGGAAACGATCGTCAAGGCGCCCCACCACAGTCCCGGTTGCCGATTTCGTACCATCCCAGCGAGTCAGGGTGCCGTCCGGAGTAATAAAGTACCACTTTCCGTTACCCCTGAACCATTTCTCCTGCAGTCCGCCCCAGTTGGTATTACTGGCTGCCGCCTGCGTCAGATTCAGCTCGCGATCCAGTTTCGCCGCCGTCGCCTTCAGCAGGTCGTCGCTGGTCGCCCCACTGCCTGCCGCCTTTGCCTGTGTCAGCAGTTCCGGACGCAGATGATACGAGTCGTCCAGAATGGCGATACGAGCCCCATTCGCGCCGGCTTTGTTATCCCACTGACACAGCGATCCGTCCGGAGTAATGAAGTACCACTTGCCAGCTCGGTCCTTCAACCATTTCTCACCCTTTTTGCCGAAGTTCTCCGAGTATACTCCGTTGCTGGTGAACCCATACGTCTGATCAAGCTGGTACGCCAGCTCGGCACTGCGCGGCAATGGCTGCGAAGCCGCGTTGTTTGCCGTCCACGCACCGGCCAGTGATGTGCCGACGGTAATCACCGTGCCATCCGTCAGGGCCGGAAATCCAGCCGGAAACGCCTTTGCCGGATCAGTGCTTTCAAACTGCAAACGTCCGTACCCGCGCATGTTCACGGTGATGGTGCCGATCTCGACTGGCTCACCACCCGGCACTCGCACCTTCACCACAAGCTGCTGATTCGGCGTACCGCCCCACACTTCAACCTTGAACTCTCGTTGCTCGATGCTGCTGCCGGCCGGAGTCATTGTCTCATGCAGAATGACTCCCTGCAGTGGACCGGCTCCGTACAGTGGGATCTTTGTCTGAGCCCCGTCGTTGAGATCATCCGAAAACGGTACGGTGGCAGAGCCCCACGTGCCCGACACGACCGTACCCACCGCGATCTGACTGCCTGCACTGATGGCCGGAAACTGGGCCGGAAAAGCGGAAAATCCCGGTCGCGTCGGCTCTGCATATCGCAGCCAGCCGATGCCCACGGCGTTTGCCTGCAACTGACCCACAGTGACACCGTCGATGACAACGGATGGCGAACTGCCAGGCTGCAGATTGTAAACTTTCAGCTCAAACCTGCGCTTGCTGACAGTGCCTTCCTGCTCAGCTTCGTATTCCGATTCCAGCGCCTGCCCGCCGCTGCCCACCGCGTTGACCGACACGCTGGACTCGAATCGATCATCCTCGTTTTCAACAGCCAGTTGTCCTTTCATTTCAGGTGATCCGGTGGAATCGGCCGGAGCCAGTTTGATGGTCTGGCCCGCAGTCAGCGGCAGTGTCAGACCGGCAGGAAACGGCGCCTCGCCGGTCTCATTCGCCTCGTTGGTGAACTCAAACTGAGCCAGCCCGGTTTCAGGTACAGTAATCCGCCCCAGCAGTGTCGTTCCGACATAGGCGTCATAGCCACCGGGGGCTGCGTTGTAGATGTCGAATTCCAGCGAGTGTTTTCCATCGCTGAGCTTGTACTCCGCCTTGCTGAAGGCAGTACCAGTGCCCTGCAGAATCGACTCAAGGGCAATGTCGGCACTGAGCAACTGGCGGGCTTCCAGTGACTCGGCCGAAATCACAGTTCGAAGATTGGCTGTGGCAACTCCGCGCCTGACACTGGACCGACGGCGCTGGCACTGTGGGAGAAAACGGAACGCAAACATGGCAGGTTGTCCTTTCAAGGGGTGACTGCGTCGAAGTTCAGACAGCACCGGAACTCGGTCATCACAGCCCGAACTTCGCATTTTTGTGAACTGTGCGACGAACTTACGCGGAGTCAAATAGGCTGCCGAACCACCGTTTCCGGTGGCCGGTC
>CAITYU010000208.1 GCA_903896675.1 uncultured Planctomycetaceae bacterium | reverse complement strand
GATCTGCCGCTGCCCAAAGTCGCCGTGCTGCCGGCTTCCAGTCGCAACATCCGGATCAATGCACCGGCGGCTGTGAAAGCTCCGGTTGCCGGAAATGCAAAAACAGAGCGTCCTGGTTACAGCCTGCCGGCAGTCGATCTGCTGGCGGAAGGCGAAGAGTTTCCCTACGAGCAGCTGGCGAAGAAGGCTCGGCTGGCCGCCAACACCCTGGAACAGGCTTTCGCCGAGTTCGGGCTCAACGTCCGAGTCTCAGAGATCGACACGGGTCCCGTGGTGACGCAGTTTGAGCTGGAACTGGAAAAGGGGCTGCGGCTCAGCAAGGTCACAGCCCTCGAAGATGACCTCGCCATTGCCCTGCGAGTGCCGGCGGTGCGAGTTGTTGCGCCGATCCCCGGAAAAAACACAGTCGGGGTGGAAGTCCCCAACGATAAGCAGGTGATGGTTCGACTGCGCGAGCTGCTGCAGTCCACTGGTGTCGGTTGCGAATCGCTGCGGCTGCCGCTGTTTCTGGGCAAGGATGTCAGCGGTCGACCGCTGGCCGTGGACCTCGCAAAAATGCCGCACCTGCTGATTGCCGGACGCACCGGGACCGGCAAAAGCGTGTGCCTCAACACCCTGATCATCTCACTGCTGATGACGCGGACACCCGACGAAGTCCGCATGCTGATGATCGACCCCAAAATGGTGGAGCTGAGCCCCTACAAACGCATTCCGCATCTGATGCATCCGGTCATCACCGACATGAAGAAGGCGGAGGCGGTGCTGGCATGGGCAGTGGACACCATGGAAGAACGTTATGATCTGCTGGCCCGGGCCGGCGTTCGACACCTTGACAGCTTCAACAAACTGGGCCGCGCGGAAATCCTGGAACGACTGGGCGTCGGCGAGAATGATCCGGAGGCCTCGGCCGTTCCCGATCGACTGCCCTTCATCGTGATCATCGCCGACGAAATGGCCGACCTGATGATGACTTCAGGGAAGGAAGTGGAGGCTTACATTATCCGGCTGGCACAGAAGTCCCGGGCCGTCGGTATTCACCTCGTTCTCGCCACGCAGAAACCCACCGTTGACGTGATCACCGGGCTGATCAAATCCAACCTGCCGGCTCGCATTTCATTCCAGGTGGCCAGCAAGATGGACAGCCGCGTGGTGCTGGATGAATCGGGGGCGGAACGGTTGCTGGGCAGTGGCGACATGCTGTATCTGGCACCGGGCACCAGCCATGTGACGCGTGCACAGGGCACTTACGTCAGCGATGACGAAATCAATGCGGTCATTGATTACTTCAATGATACGGCGCCGGAATTCAATGCCGACCTGCTGCGGCTGACGGCTCAGGCCGGCCAGGCGTCCGGCGGTGCCAGCACTGATCCCGCCGACCGGCCGCACGACGATCTGTATGATTCTGCTGTGGAAGTGGTGATCCGCGAGGGGCGTGGCAGTGTATCGCTGCTGCAGCGGGCACTGGGAATCGGGTATGGTCGAGCTGCGCGGATGATCGACTGGATGGCGGCGGACGGAGTTGTGGGGGACTACAACGGACAGCATGCCCGGGAAGTGATCTGCACGATGGAACAGTGGCAGTCCGCTCGCGCTGACCGTGACTGAACAATTGTCTGCTGACTGGCGTATCTTAATTCAGGCTTATCTGGCCGGGATTTGATGGCAACTCTGGCTCGAACGATCGAGAATCTGGCGTGGATTTCCCTTGTTTTCGCGGTATACTGGCGGCGGCTGCGTGCCGCCTGCCGGACGTGCACCTCGGTTGTGGTAATCAGGTCGGTTTTCCATGAATTTCTCAGTTCCATTGTCGGGTCGATTTGGGCGACAGATTTTCTGTCTGCTGCTGATCGGCAGTTTGTGGCGGGGGCCGATGCCCGTGCTGCACGACCATGCGCAGCTGTCTGAAGGCACGGGCTTGCAGCGACATCTGCTGCTGTATCACGGCAGCCGTGCGTCTGCTTCCGGTGGTGCTCGGACATGTCCGTTGCACTGGCATTTTGCTCCGCTGCGTGATGTGCTGGACCCGAATGCTCCGCCGCAGAAAACCGGCGACGACGACATTTCAGCGTTTCAACTGGCAGGCACCTCACCGCGTCCTGTGGGCTCGTTCGCTGACTGGTGCTGGTCGCAGGCCTCGCTGTCGTGTTGTCTGTCGACAGGGCTGCTGACATCTTCACGGTTGGCGGCGCCGTTCTTATACGGTGAAAGTGTCCGCACTGACAGTGCGACAGGCTGTCGCACCATCCTGCTCAAGGGCATGTCGTTTCTGCTGTGATGCCGTTTCTGCCTTGTCCCGCGTGGCGGTGATCCGGTTTGAAATCTGGGCAGGGAGCAGAGCGATGTCGATAAAGCGTGCAGCGTTGGTGTGTGGTGCGGTTGTGATGTTTGGTGGCGGTGGCTGGTATGCGTGGTCGCGTCAGTTTTCCGCGACCGGTGTGGTATCGGCGAATGGTGCAGCGTCATCGCCTGTGGCGGATGGCGGTGAAACAGTGGCCGTCTCGCCGACCGAGCTGCGTCAGGTCCAGTTGACTCCGGAAAAAACGGCTGCGGCCGGGTTTTCCATGGCGACAGCGGTTTCGCAGCCGCTGCAGCACGAGCATCTGGTGCCGGGTCGAATTCAGTATGACGACCGTCGTCATGTGGTGGTGCGGTCTGCGACTGCCGGTATTGTGGTGCGTCTGCTGGTGCGTCCGGGGCAGCAGGTGCAGCGTGGCGAGGTGCTGCTGGAGGTGAACAGTTCTGAGGTCGGGGATGCTCGTGCCGATGTGCTGCAGCGCACTTCAGAACTGCAGGTGGCTCAGGAGAGCAGTCAGTGGGCGCGGGAAACCTGCGAGGGCCTCGCGGCTTTGTCGCGGTCAATTCGTGAGCGGGCTTCGATTGACAGTATTCGTCAGCAGTTCCGCACCGTGGTGCTGGGCAAATCTCGCGAAGTTCTGCTCAGTACCTATTCCGAGCTGTTGTTGTCGGAAGTGCAGTTGAAGACTGCGGAAGAGAATGCGAAGGCGGGCGTGATTCCCGGTCGTGTGGTCATTGAGAAGCGGCAGGCGTATGATCAGCTGGAAGAGACTCTGACATCGCAGCTTGAGGAGCGTAGTTTTGAAGCGCGGCAGTTGCAGTTGCAGACGGAATCGCGTCAGCAGGATGCCGAGCGTCGTCTGCGAATTGCGCGGCAGCATGTGCGAACGCTGCTGGGTTCGGCCGATGACGAGGCTGTTCCGGCCGAAGCGGGCGATTCGGAATCTGCTCTGTCCGTCATCCAGCTGCGGGCTCCGTTTTCCGGCACGGTGGAGCAACTGAACATTTCCAGTGCAGAGCGAGTGGAAGCCAGTGCTCCGCTGCTGACACTGGCCGACACATCCACGTTGTGGGTGGCGGCGGACCTGCGGCAGCGTGAATGGCGTGCGCTGCAGCTGCAGCCGGGGGACAAGGTGCGAGTGATTCCAGCGGTGGAGGGTATGGAGCCGCGTGAGGCGACGATTCATTTTGCCGGTCGTGAAGTGGATCCAACCACGAATGCCGTTCCGCTGGTTTCGGTGATTGACAATTCTGACGGGCGTCTGCGTCCGGGGATGTTTGTGCGGGTTGCGATACCGGTTGCTGAGCCGCGGACGACGCTGACGGTGCCTGAATCGTCTGTGCTGGAACATGATCGGCAGCCGTTTGTGTTCGTGCCGGCCGGGCAGGATCTGTATGAGCGGGTGGATGTGAAGCCGGGACTGCGAACTGACGGACTTGTTGAGATTGTGCAGGGGCTGCGGGAGGGTGACCGGGTTGTCGCCGAAGGTGCATTCTTCCTGAAGAGCGAGCTGCTGTTGCAGGGGGAATCGGAATAGTCTGGTGGCAGGCTGCTGGCCTGTCCTGCGTCCGATGTGCTGTACCTGATCCGACTACTGGAATCCTGCCATGCTGGCTCAACTGATCAAGCTGACTCTGGAAAACCGTTTTCTGGTGCTCATCGGCACTTTTCTGATGGCCGCTGCGGGTATCAATGCGGCGTTGCATCTGCCGATTGACGCGGTTCCCGACATGACGAACGTGCAGGTGACGGTCATCACCAGTGCCGGTTCGCTGTCTCCGGTGGAGGTGGAGCGATATGTGACGCAGCCGGTGGAGGTGACGATGGGTGGCCTGCCGAAGGTGGAAGAGCTGCGCAGCATTTCCCGGTTCGGCATTTCGGTGGTGACCATCGTGTTTCGCGAGGGCACGGACATTTATCGGGCTCGGCAACTGGTGGCTGAGCGTCTGAGTGCGGCGGCGTCCCTGATTCCCAACGGCTATGGAACTCCTGAACTGGGGCCGCTGACCACCGCGCTGGGTGAAATTCTGCAGTTTGAAGTGCGTGGTGAAAAGTATTCCCCCACGCAATTACGAACGATGCTGGAATGGGACGTCGCGCCACGACTGCGTGAGGTGCCCGGAGTCACCGAAATCAATACCCACGGCGGCTTCTACAAGGCGTGGGAAATCCAGCCGGATCCTGAGCTGCTGAATTCTTATTCGCTGACTTTCGAGCAGGTGTTTGCCGCACTGGAAAGCAATAATGTCTCAGCCGGTGGCGGTTACGTGGTGCATCATGGTGAGCAGCGGTTTTTGCGAGGTCAGGCGCTGGTGTCTGGTCTGGAGGATCTGGAGCAGATTGTGATTCGGCGCGAATCCGGTGGGACGCCGGTGCTGATTCGGGATGTGGCGCAGGTGCGGGAAGCGCCACTGACGCGACAGGGGGCCGTGACCCGGGATGCCCGCGGTGAAGCCGTTACCGGGCTGGTGATGATGCTCATCGGAGAAAACTCACGCGAAGTCGTGGGGCGCGTCAAGGAGCGACTGGAAGAAATTCAGAAGACGATGCCGGACGGTGTGACCCTCGAAGTCACCTATGACCGTTCGGCCCTGATCGGCAGAACTCTGAACACAGTTGTGAAGAACCTGATCGAGGGTGGTACGCTGGTGATTGCCGTGCTGCTGATCATGCTGGGCAGCCTGCGAGCCGGGCTGATTACGGCGCTGGCAATTCCACTGTCCATGCTGTTTGCGACATCCCTGATGCAGACCTTCGGTGTGACGGCCAGTCTGATGAGTCTGGGGGCGATTGACTTTGGCCTGATCGTGGACTCGTCCGTGATCATGATTGAAAACTGCATTCATCGAATTTCGCACAACCACGAGGGCCGTCCGCACACCGACGTGATCCGGGATGCGGCGATTGAAGTGCGAAAACCGACAATGTTCGGCGAGCTGATCATTTCGATCGTGTATCTGCCGATTCTGATGCTGGAAGGAACCGAAGGCAAGCTGTTTCGGCCGATGGCCCTGACCGTGCTGTTTGCCCTGTTCGGTTCGCTGATTCTGTCGATGACCTTCATGCCGGCAATGGCCTCGCTGGCACTGCCAAAAAAGATGCAGGACCACGACGTGTTTCTGGTCCGCTGGATCAAGTTCTTTTATCGCCCGCTGGTGACTCGTACGATCCGTCACCCCTTCGTCACTACTCTGATTGCAGCCGCAGTCTTTGCCATCAGTATTCCGACGGCACTGCATCTGGGGGCCGAATTCATGCCGCGACTGGAGGAGGGGGATCTGCTGATTGAAGCGGTGCGGCTGCCCAGTGCCTCGCTCGAAGGCGCCATCACCATGTCGCAGCAGATCGAATCACTGCTGAAGCCGACGCCGGAGGTCCTGACGGTGTTCTGCAAGACCGGGCGACCGGAGATTGCCAATGATGTGATGGGTGTGCATCAGACGGACGTGTGGGTCATGCTGAAGCCGCATACCGAGTGGCGTCCCGGCATGACTCGCGAACTGCTGATTGAGGAGATGTCAGAGAAGCTGAATCGCGAGGTTCCCGGAGTGTCCTTCGGGTTCACGCAGCCAATTGAAATGCGAGTGGATGAGCTGGTCGCGGGGGTCAAGGCGGACGTGGCGGTGCTGCTGTACGGAGATGATCTGGATCAGTTGGCACAGATTTCCGGGAAGATTGAGCAGTCGCTGAAGGGGATCCCGGGTGCGGTTGACGTGAAAGCCGATTATCAGGCGAATCTGACAACGGTGACCATCGTGCCGGATCGGGCTGCCATGGCGCAGTACGGAATCAGTGCACAGCAGGTCATGAATGTGGTGGAAGCACTGGGTGGCCGCACAGTGGGTACGATGTTTGAGGGCCGTGCAAGGTACCCGATCCAGGTGCGTATTCCGGAATCCTGGCGCAGCGATGTGGAGCGGCTGAAGCAGTTGCCGGTGGGTGAAGCAGGTGGCATTCCGGTGCCGCTCGATGAGCTGGCGGATGTCCGCATCGAGGAGACTCCGCCGTCCGTGGAGCATGAGTCCAATCGTCGCCGGACCTTTGTTTCAGCGAATGTGCGCGGTCGTGACGTGGCCACGTTCGTGGCAGAGGCTCAGGCGGCGGTGGCGAAAAACGTCCCACTGCCGGCCGGCTATGAGATTCGCTGGGGCGGTGACTTCGAGAACCTGCAGTCGGCCAGTCTGCGGCTGATGCTGATTACGCCCGTCGTGCTGCTGCTCATTTTCCTGCTGCTGTATACCTCCTTCGGATCGACTCGACTGGCCCTGCTGATCTTTCTGGCGGTGCCGATGGCGGCCAGTGGCGGAATTTTTGCCCTGTGGCTGCGGAGCATGCCCTTCAGCATTTCGGCCGGCGTCGGATTCATCGCGCTGTTTGGTGTGGCAGTCCTCAACGGACTGGTGTGGGTGAGTGCGGCGGAAAATCACCGGAAGACAGGCATGCCCCTGCCGGAAGCGACTCTGCTGACCGCACTGTCCCGACTGCGACCGGTGCTGATGACGGCTTTCGTGGCCAGCCTCGGCTTCCTGCCGATGGCTTTATCAACCAGCGACGGGGCCGAGATGCAGCGGCCTCTGGCAACCGTAGTGATCGGCGGCCTGATTACCTCCACACTGCTGACATCGCTGGTCGTACCGGCCATTTACCCGTGGTTCGCCGGCGGTCTGCCGCTGGACGACGATGGTAACCCGGCCGGTACTGATGCAGCCCATGCTCACGCGTGATGGCTGTTTCGGTCACCTCAGAATCGCAGCGGGGCCTGCCAGCACTCCTTCAGATCACTGAGAGTCGCCTGCACCACCGTGCGCCCACCACTGTGAATCCGCAGCTCACCGGAATCTGTCGTGCGACCAATCTCCTGATGCGGTACCGCACCCAGCAGCTCACGCACCGCCGACATGTCTGACGCGCGAACTTCCAGCAGGAAGCGAGTATTCGATTCGGAAAACAGCAGACCACCAGCTCGCAGCGATTCAGGCAATTCTGCCAGACCCGGTTCGCGAACCGCCGCATCCAGCAGCAGCTCAACCCCCACCTCACCGGCAAACGCCATCTCAGCCGCCGCGACCGCCAGCCCACCTTCGCTCAGGTCATGGCAACTGAGCACCAGACCGCGGCGAATGACCGCATGCACAGCTTTGAAAACCGCCGGAGCCGACTGCAGCTGCACTCGCGGCACACTGCCACCCGGCAGCCCACGACGCACAAACAGGTGGCTGCCACCAAACTCCGCACGAGTTTCACCAACCAGCAGCAGCAGACTACCGGCCTGCTTCAGGTCCATCGTTACACACTGCTCAACATTCGACACCTGACCCAGAGCCGTGATCAGCAGCGTCGAGGGAATTGCCACCGTCCGCCGCACACCCCCGGCATCCTCATAACTGAACTCGTTGTTCAGGCTGTCCTTGCCGCTGACAAATGGAGTTCCAAAGGCGATCGCCGTGTCATGACAGCCAATCGCCGCTCGTACCAGAGTCCCCAGCGTCTCCGCGCGTTCCGTGTTGCCCCAGCAGAAGTTGTCCAGAATCGCAATCCGATCCGGATCCGCGCCGACCGCCACACAGTTGCGCAGACTTTCGTCGATCGCCGCCGCAGCCATCCAGTACGGATCCCGGTCGCCCAGATGCGGATTGATCCCGCAGGCCACTACCAGGCCCCGCTGAGACTTCAGGTCCGGACGCACCACCGCGGCATCTGATGGACCATCGCACTGCACCCCCGTCAGTGGCTTGATCACACTGCCCGCCTGCACCTCGTGGTCATACTGCCTGATGATCCATTCCTTGCTGGCCACATTCAGAGAACTCAGAATGCCGCGCAGCTCGTGCGTGAAATCCGACTGCCCCAGAGCCTGCTCTGAACCCGCCGGCAGGGGGTGTTCGGCCTGAGTTTCATAAACGGCTTCCCGAATCACCGGCGGGCGACCGTCATGCAGAAACTCCATGCTCAGACTGCCCACCTGATGCTCGCCGTACTTCAACACCAGCTGATGAGTGTCGGTGAAACGACCAATTGCCGTCGCCTCAACCCCCTCCGCAGCACACAGGTCGTGGAACTGCTGCCAGTTCTGCTCGGGAACCGCCAGCACCATCCGCTCCTGCGCTTCCGAGATCCAGATTTCGGTGCAGGACAGGCCGGAATATTTCAGCGGAGCCCGATCCAGCCAGACTTCCGCACCCGTGTCCGCTCCCATTTCACCCACGGCACTGCTGAATCCGCCGGCACCACAGTCCGTAATCGCTGAATACAGCCCGCGATCCCGGGCCGCCAGCAGCACATCCAGCATCATCTTTTCCGTCACCGGATTGCCGATCTGCACCGCTCCGCCACTGATCGACTCACTCTCTTCCGTCAGTTCCACCGAGGAAAACGTGGCGCCGTGGATGCCGTCACGCCCCGTGCGACCACCCACTGCCACGATCAGGTCGCCCGGCGAAACCTGCTTCTCACACTTGTCCACCGGAATCATCGCCACATTGCCGCAGTACACCAGCGGATTGCCCAGATACCGATCGTCAAAACACACGGCACCATTCACCGTGGGAATGCCCATCCGGTTGCCGTAGTCACGCACTCCCGAAACCACCCCCTGCAGCACAGCCCGCGGATGCAGCACCCCCGGCGGCAGTTGTGCCGCCGGATAGTCCGGTCGAGCAAAACAGAAGACGTCCGTGTTGCAGACCGGACGTGCCCCGAGGCCCGTACCCAGCGGGTCCCGAATCACACCGCCCAGACCCGTATTCGCACCACCATAAGGCTCAATCGCCGACGGGTGGTTGTGAGTCTCCACCTTGATGCAGACATTCTGCTGCTCGTCGAACTTCACGATCCCCGCGTTGTCACGAAATACGCTGACACACCAGTCCTGATCGCCCAGCGAACGACGGATGGCCACCGTGGCCGCGAAAATCGTTTCCTTCAGCATGTTGCTGAACGACTGGTCCCGCAGGACTTGACCGCCCGCTGTCTCAACATAGTGAATGCGTCCAGCCAGAGTCTTGTGCGAACAATGCTCGCTCCATGTCTGAGCCACCGTCTCCAGCTCAATGTCCGACGGATCCCGATCCAGCGAAATGAAATGATCCCGGACTGTCCGCATCTCGGTCAGACTGAGATACAACTGGCCGCGTTTGCTGAGGTCCTGCAGACCGGCATCATCCATCGTACGAATCGGCACGATCGTCTGCCGAAACCGATACTCGGTCCCGACTGACAGGTCACGGATCTGCAGCGGTCCGGCAGCGATGTGCTCAATCGCCTCATTCGCCAGCACCCGCCGCGACAGCAGTTGCAGTCGCGCTGCTGACAACTGTCCTGTGATCCAGTAACGTCGGCAGGTTGCCGCATGAGTCACTGCCAGACCGTGACGCCGCAATGCCTCGCGAGCATTTTCAGCGACCGAATCAGTCACGCCCGGGAGAAACAGCACATTGAGCAGGATGGAACCGCCCGGCAACGCCGCGCCCGCATCTGCCGGCAGTTCGCGCACGGTAAACTGCTCGGTGACCGGGTCCGCCAGCAAAGCCGCAGCTCCACGCCGGACCTGCTCGGCATCCAGATCACCCTGCACGAGAAAGGCCCGCCCGGCACGCACCGACTGCAACTCGGTAATTCCCTGGTGCCCGGCTGCTGCCAGAACCCGCTGACCCTCGTAGTCCTTTTCACCGCCCGCAGGCAGGATTTCCACTTCCCACAGCATGCTTCTGTGCATCCGAACAGGTTTTTGGAGGCCGGAACCGGCCGTTTGGAGTAAAAACGGCAGTATTCCACCTTGCCACTCGGCATACAAGAAACGCAGCCCGGAGATTCTCAAAACACGAGGGGGTTCGCAGGAAGTGGAAAAGCGGCAGAAATCGCCGGCAGGCGAATTCAAGGGGCTCCGGTTTCGGCACTTTGCTCCGATTTCCCCGGATCCATCACTGCGGCTGGCATGCAAAATCTGTCGCAAGCCTGTTTTTTGTGTTCGCCGCGGGCCTGAAAAACTTACATTCCGGAGTGACAGTTACGTGACCGCACGGAAGGCGACACCCATGAAAGATACCATCGCTGACGCACTGCAGAAGATTGCTGACGGAGGCCGCGCTGCAGGTACGGCTGCAGTTCCGCAGCCGCCGGACATCAGTGCCGCTGCCCCGGTGACAACCGCCGTGGCAGAAGTTCTGCTGCCGCGGCCGCCGGCTTTGCCGTCCGCACTGCAGGCTTTCCGTGATATCGTGATCTGCCCGCTCGAGCCAGCTGAGATTCCGGTTGAAACTTCCGGAGATCCGGGTATCCCGGCGATTCAGGCCACGGCGGCCGGTATCGCCACCGCCACGTCAATCGCTGCGGAACCGGATGTCAGAACGCCTCCGCCCGGTCGCCACGCTCGATTCAGCATGCCAGACCGCCTGCGCAGTTTCGGTTCCAGTACCGCCCGGACTGCAGCCAGCCTGCAGGATGCGGGCAGTTGGAGCGATCGTCTGCGGACTGTGGCGGCCCTGCTGCTGTCCGTGGGGATGGCGTGGGTGGTTTGGACAGACCTGCAGCAGCCAGCCACAACGGTGGCCGTGAATGAAGAAGACGCGGTGGATGTGGAGCAGTTGCTGAAGGAGTTTGAGACAGCCGATCAGCATTCACGGGGGCAGGAGCAGGAGCTGCAGCGGATGCTGTCGCGGCCGGCTCTGAAATCTGAGCCCCCGGAACTGGATCTGGAAGCGGAGCTGGCCGGGCCGCAGTTCGCCACCGGCGATGTTGCTCAGGGGAAACTTCAGACCACCGCAGCCACGTCAGATGCAGCAGCAGACGTTCCGGAATTTTCCGAGCCCGCTGCTGCGGAGACGGATGAATCGGCGGCGGAAGCGGTCTATCCGGACCAGCAGCCGGCTCGCGCAATACCGAAAGCCGGCAGCGGTCGACCACTCAGATTCACCGGACAGATTCAGCCCATGAATCGTCCTGCGATCGCCAATTGACAGGAACAGGCCACATGTACGAAGCGTATTGGAAACTGCAGCAGCGTCCGTTCTCGCAGACAGCCGAGCCGCTGCTGTTCTATCGCAGCCGCAGCGTCCAGTCAGCCCTGCTGCGGCTGCAGTATGCCATCGAGAATCTCAACGGACCCTGCGTGATTCCGGGACTGACCGGGACCGGAAAATCCGCCCTGATCCGGTATTTTGCGGCCGAATATCCGCGACTGCGCCCCTTCGTGCACCTCGTCTTTCCGGCCCTGGCAGCCGATGAACTGACACGCATGATTCTTGCCGAACTGCAGATCGAGCAGGACACTGCGCTGCCCGTCGGTCGTGATACCGTGTTTCGCGAAATTCGCGGGGCCCTGCGACGCCATGCTCTGCAGGGCCGTCGCCCACTGCTGTTTTTCGACGACGCGCACCAGTTGTCAGATGAAGCCCTGATGCAGACTGTTCTGCCGCTGCTGACGCTGGCAGAGTCCGACGCCAATATCGGGCTGTCTGTGATCCTTGCCGGTCAGCCGATCCTGCTGCCACGCATACGGCGGTTCGGGGAATTGAGTGAACGAGTGACTGCAGCATCACCGCTGCACGGCTTCACGGCCGTGGAAACGGCCGACTATGTGCAGCAGTGCCTGCGACAGGCTGGTGCCGACAGGCCGCTGTTCACCGATCAGGCTCTGGCCAGTCTGCATGATGTCAGTGGAGGCATTCCGCGGCGCATCAATCGCATCGGGGACATGGCCCTGCTGGTGGGCTTTGCCGAACAGCGATCCGTGATCGGCGAGCAACAGATTGAATCGCTGGCCAGCGAGCTGCTGCCGTCGGCTGCCTGAGCGGAAATCGCAGTTACTGCAGCAGCAACGGCCCAAAAACAGCGCAGGCCACAGCCACCGCCCCCACCGCCGACAGCAGCACCCCCGCGGCCGCCAGATCCTTCACCTCGCCCGCCAGCGGACGATATTCCGGTGACACCAGATCTGTCAGCCGCTCAATCGCCGTATTCAATGCCTCAGCCAGCCACACCAGCGTGATGGCGGTGGCCAGTAATCCCCACTGCAATGCACTGACCTGCAGTCGGTAGGCCAGAGTTACGACCAGCAGCGTGGCCACAGAGTGAATCCGCGCATTTGTCTGGCTGCTGAGCAACAGCCGAATTCCGCACAGTGCAAAGCGAAAACTGGCGATCCGCCCACGCAGAAAACGTCGGAACCGTCCGTCATCATCAGCCACACGAATGCTCCCGGCACATCCACACCCCGCGGCGGCACACAATCCACGATCTCGTATTCTCGGGTGTTTCCGCTGGCGACACAACCCCGCCTGAGACTCCATAACGTGGTCCTCCACCCGTGCAGCGCCCTGAAAATGACACGACCCTCGCCAGGACCGGCCGTTCAGCCATTTGCAGAATCTGCAATAAGAGACCCTGATATCCGCAATGCATCGCAGCGCGGGGTACCTGCAGCACCGCGGTGACTGATGCGGCTGCCAAAAGAGCCGCAAAATCAGCGTTTTCTGGGAATTCTGACGTGTCAGGGTAGCTGAACAGGCAGGCTTTACAAAATGCCGCTGTGTTAAAACAGTGGATTAAGATTCACACACGGGAACGGCGCTAATGCCATGTTAACAAGTGAACGAAAAACGGCGAAAAATGGTTTACATAATGTTAAAATAGTTCGCAATTATCGATGATTAAGACCTCTGTTTTAGTTGTTTTTTTTCGTGCCTAAAGGCATGAAAAGAATTGCATTGCTCCGCATGGCTGTTCAGGATGGGGTTGGTGAGCGTGGCAGGCATGCTCGGGTGTTCATCTTTATTCTGGAGCAGTGATAATGAAACGAACAGTGTGGGCTGTCGCCGTGCGTCTGGCGACAGCAACCGTCATGTTGGCAGCCAGTGCCGGCACGGCAATGGCAGACTGGACTTGGGTGTCAACTTTTGTCCCTCAGGCCGCAGGTGCCCCCGGGACTGGAAATGCCACGGTCTTCTTCAATGAAACCGCCAAAACGATCCGCGTGCAGATGAGCTATGCCGGGCTTAATGGCGCACCGACCACCGGCCATATTCACGCCGCCAGTACTGCGATTCCGTACACCTTCGGAACCACCTCCAACCCGACGGCGGCTCTGGGTTTTGGAAATGGGAGTGCCACTGGGTGGAATCCCAGTCCGGCGCAGGCCACCGGAAGCTATGACCGCACCTTTGATGTGTCGTCACTGGCTGCGGCTGCTCCCACATGGGGTGGTACCTTCAAAACCGACCACTCTGGTCTCACGATTGATCAGCTCAATGCTAAATTCGTCGAATACATGAATACTGGAAAAGCCTACATTAACATCCACACCAGTACCAACCCGGTTGGTACAATCGGTGGCTTCTTCACCGTCGTCACACCGGAACCTGGTCACTGGGCTCTGCTGGCCAGTGGCTTCGCCATCTCTGTCGGTCGTGCGTGGAAGAAAAAGCGTGCTCAGAAGGCTGTCGCGGAGTCCACTCCGGTCTGAACGGCTGTCCTGCGCGGAATCTGCCTGTGTGGTTCCTGAAATCTGCGGTCTGGCCGGACTCCGGCCAGACCGTTTTCGTTCCCACCACCCGGATCCGGCCCGCAGCCCGGAAATCTCACAGTTTTTACCGCATTTGCAGGAAATGGCGTGTCCCTGCTAGATTACGGCACTCGAGTCAGGCTCGCATCAGCGACTTTTTGTAGCAGCCGCCGACGGCGGAGCCCGGTTTTCACACCACAAAGAACGGATCCATGATTCAGGTTCAGCTTCCCGATGGCAATGTGATCGAACATTCTGATTCCGCCACTGCTCTGGACGTCGCCGCTGGTATCGGTGAACGCCTCGCCAAGGCTACCATTGCAGCCAGTATTGACGGCACAGTCGTCGATGCCATGCGGCCACTCGCGGAACTCACCACACACCGCCCTGTACCACTCAGGCTGATCACCGAACGCGATGCTGAAGCGCTGGGCGTGATGCGTCACAGCTGCGCTCATGTCATGGCCCGCGCTGTCATGCGGCTGTTCCCCGGCACGGGCCTGGCCTTCGGACCCACCACCGGCAATGGCTTCTACTACGATTTCGATCTGGCGACACCCATCAGCGAAGAAGACTTCCCCCGGATCGAAGCTGAGATGCAGAAAATCATCGACGCTGCCGAACCCTTCGAACGCTTCACCGCCACCCGCGACGAAGCCATTCAGTTGTGCTCGGATCTTGACCAGCAGTTG
>CAITYU010000207.1 GCA_903896675.1 uncultured Planctomycetaceae bacterium | reverse complement strand
CTGATCCCCATCATGTCCACCACAAACGCTCCACCGTCCCAACACCAGCTGCGAGCCGAACTCGAGGCCATGGTTATCCTCGACCTGCTCGGGCCGGCTCAGGGGGCGGATGAAGAACTTACCGAACGCTCCGTTCGCGAACGCTACCTCGTCGGGATCCTCGCCCCCAGTCGCAAAGGATCAGATGCCCAGTCCACGGTCCCCGGTTCACGCACCACGGTCCCCGCCGACGACGAAGAAGACGAGGCCGACGATGATCCGGAAGTATTCGACGAACTGTCCGAAGGCGGCAGTGACTCCATCGATGACGGCACCACGGATGCCGACGTGTCGGTGTCCCAGGCACACCTGCCGTCGTCCGTGGGGCTCAGCTTCTGCGTCGATGCCGCCGCGAAAGAGTTCGTGGTGACAGCTGAATGGGGGCACTACAAGCGAGAGGTACGAGAAGAACGGTCGGACCATGACGGGAAGGCACAGAAGGTCTGGAAACGATATCCGCAGTCAGGCACGCTGACGATCCCGGTGATCGCCGGGCCGGTGGCAATGCGGTCACCGGTACCGGACTTCCGCGATGTCCAGATTCAGGGGCAGATCCGCAAACGAGACACCCACTACATTGTGACTCTGTTTCTGGTCAACAACCAGCAGGAACGCCGCCCCAAAGACGAATGTCACCTGTTTCAGCCCAAGCTGAAGGTCACCGGGAAAGATGGTCAGGCCATTTTCTGCCGCCGCGCCACCGTCAGCATGCAGGAGGATTCGGAAGAACGACGCACCGAAATGCTGTACCGGCATCAGATTGAGTTCGCCGTCGGCCATGGCGTCGGAGTGCATGCTGAAGTCGCTGGTGACGATTCGCCCGCTGCCCCCCGTCACTCGCCCCCCACCACCCGCCACGCCACTTCCCTCGAAACCGCCGTGATCCCGACGTACGAGGTACCGCGCACTGCACCACCCACCGAAAAGAACGCAGACGAAAATCCGGCGTTCGGGCGGTTGCAGGGGCTGGTGCTGGATATGAAGGTGCTGGCCGAGTCCGATGCGAAAAAGCTGATCAGGCAGCTGGAACCGCTGGTGGTTGCCTATCGCGACTGGATCGGCCGTGAAGAAGCGCGACTGCAGGATCCGGCTGAGGGACTGGCAGAGTTTGGAACTGCCGGCCAGGAAGTGATCGACAACTGTCGCCAGACGCTGCAGCGTATCGAAGAAGGGCTGAAACTGCTGACGAAGGATTCGAAAGCCTGTGAAGCGTTTCTGTTCATGAATCGAGCGATGTGGATGCAGCGGACGCATTCCATTTTCTCCGAACGTATCCGTCGCGGTGAACAGGTCGATTTCGATAAGGACGTGGATGAGCCGAAAAACCGCAGCTGGCGTCCATTTCAGATTGCCTTCATTCTGCTGAACATCCCCGGTGTGACTCGGCTGGATCACCCGGACCGCAGCACCGGGCCGGAAGCACTGGCAGATCTGCTGTTCTTCCCGACCGGGGGCGGCAAGACAGAAGCCTATCTGGGGCTGTCGGCCTACACCATGGGGCTCAGACGCCTGCAGGGGATCGTGGACGGTCGCGTTGGCGATGAGGGTGTCGCGGTGCTCATGCGTTACACGCTGCGGCTGCTGACGATTCAGCAGTTTCAGCGCGCGACCGCGTTGATCTGTGCGTGCGAGGTGATTCGCCGGAAGGCGATGGAACAGGGTGATTCACGCTGGGGCAGAACTCCCTTCCGCATCGGATTGTGGGTCGGCCGCAAGACGACTCCCAATCGCACCGACGAAGCCGCGGAAGCGATCAAGCAGCTGCGTGGTAATGAGTATTTCAGCAGTGGTTCGGGCAGCCCGTATCAACTGACAACGTGTCCGTGGTGTGGCAGTGCCATCGAAGCGGGCAAGCATCTTGCAGTCGACACCTACCCGCATGGTGCCGCCAGAACGCTGACGTATTGCGGTGACAAGTTCGGAACCTGCCCTTTCAGTCAAAAGCAGGCTGCCAAAGAGGGTCTGCCGATTGTGGTGGTGGACGAGGAAATTTACCGACGCCTGCCGACGCTGCTGCTGGCGACTGTGGACAAGTTTGCACAGATGCCCTGGAAGGGTGAAGTGCAGATGCTGTTCGGGCAGGTGAACGGTTATTGTGATCGGCACGGGTTCAAGTCGCCCGAGATCACGGATTCGACATCACACCCGAAGTCTCGCACGGGCTTGCCGCCAGCGAAGCTGCGTGAGCAT
>CAITYU010000206.1 GCA_903896675.1 uncultured Planctomycetaceae bacterium | reverse complement strand
GTGTGGTGTCTGGTGCTGTTGTGCTGCGGGGTTGTGAGCTCTGCGGACGAGCCGGCGGCATTGGTGCGGACAGTGGCCGGTACGGGGCAGCGGGGGCCATTTTCGTCCGGTGGTGAGGCTTTGACAACGGCGGTGAACGAGCCTTTTGGTTTGTCAATGCGTGAGCCGGGCGCATTATACGTGTGCGAGGTGGGTGGGCATGTGATTCGGCGGGTGGACCTGAACACCGGCAGGACTGTGGTGGTGGCGGGCACTGGTGTCAAGGGGTATGCCGGCGATGGGGGAGCGGCCGTTGCGGCGCTGCTGAACGAGCCGTATGAGGTGCGATTTGATCGTGATGGTTCGATGTATTTTGTGGAAATGCAGAACCATGTGGTGCGGCGGGTGGATGCAGCCACGGGGATTATCAGCACGGTTGCGGGCACGGGTGTGGCGGGGTTTTCGGGTGACGGTGGTCCAGCGACTGCAGCGCAGCTCAGGCAACCTCACTCGATTGCTCTGGACGGGATGGGGACGTTGTATATCTGTGATATTGGGAATCATCGGGTGCGTGCGGTGGATCTGCGAACGGGAATGATGCGGACATTTGCGGGGACGGGTGAGCGGCGTGCGACGCCGGACGGTGCGCCCATCACGGGAACGCCGCTGAACGGGCCGCGGGCACTGGATTACGACGGCCGGGGGTCACTGTATCTGGCGCTGCGCGAGGGAAATGCGCTGTATCGGATGGATCTGCAGAAGGGGACGCTGCAGCATCTGGCGGGTACGGGAAAGAGTGGCTATGCGGGAGATGGCGGACCGGCTCGAGATGCCCTGCTGTCCGGTCCCAAGGGTGTGGCAGTTGGTCCGGATGGGAATGTGTATTTCGCTGACACGGAGAGTCACACGGTGCGTGTGTATCTCCCGTCCGAGGGTGTGGTGCGGACGGTGGTGGGAGATGGTCAGAAGGGGGACGGTCCCGACGGTGCACCGCTCAACTGTCGGATGGATCGACTGCACGGTGTGTATGTGTCGGCGGACGGCGTGCTGTACATCGGTGACAGCAACAATCACTGTGTGAGGGCGCTGCGGTTATTGCCGGGTGGCGTGCGGTAGGCCGGGTTGGTTCATTGGGGGGACAGGCTGACAAGTTGCAGCTGATGGCTGTGTGTGTGCCGGGGTGCCCTGCCCTGCCTTCTGATGTTGACTGTTTCGAGCGGATTGTGCAGTTCGCGGGACTGCGGGCGATGCGTTGGGCGGGAACCGGAGTCAACGGAGAGCTGCAGCCCGAAGAAGGGGAATGGTGCGTTGCTGTCCATCTGCAGGAAGGAGCCGTCGTAGCGGCAGCCCGCTGTGGTGAGCAGCAGTGGCAGCAGTGCGAGGGCTGAGATTCTGTTGACGGATCCGGTCATGGGCTGATGTTCCGGTGTTGACGGCCACAAAGCGTGGAGGGGGGAATTTTAGTCGGGTCCTGTGATCGGGTGGAAGGTCCAGTGGCGAGTCAGTGGTGTTGTGGTGGGGTGTGTGAGGGGGTGCTGTGCCGGGTTGGTTGTGGGAATCGGCGGGAAGTGCCGATTGGTTCTGCCGCTGCGGTTGTTGGTTGTGATGCCCCGCGCGATTCAGGATGAGTGCGGAAGAGCGGTGGGTGATTCGGTGAGTTTCAGCGGCGGATGCGTGAAGTTTGCAGTTGGACGAGTGGTGTGCCGGAGGGGGTGGCAGCGGGGTTTTCGCGGATGAGCAGTTGTCCTTTGCCGATCGTCAGGATGGCTCGCTGCAGCCCTGGTTCGGCATCGACGAGTGTGAGCAGTGGCTGAAATTCGGCGGCGTGTGAGACGGCGTTGTCACAGACGATGACTCCGAGTTGCACCACTTTTCTGAGTGCGGGCCACCAGTTTGTGTACTGTGAGCGGTCGGCATCGAGGAACACGAAGTCGTAGGTGTTGGGGGCAGTCTGGCTGAGGAACTGAAGTGCGTCCGTGGTGTGGAGGGTGACGGCGTGTTCGAGGCCTGCCTTGCGGAGATTGTGTCGTGCGAGGTGGTGTTTATGGGGTGAGTGATCGAGGGAGTCGACGTGGATCTTTGCGGGGGTTGCTGCGCGGAGGAGCCAGAGAGTGGAATAGGCGTTCGAGGTGCCGATTTCGAGAATGCGTTGTGGGCGTTGTTCCTGCACGAGGAGTTCGAGGAAGCGGCCTGTCGAGGGGGTGATGTTGAGCATCTGCTGTGTGCGGTCGGTGGTGGTGGCATCGTGGCTGGTGCCATGGCGATGGATGTCGGCCAGCAGATCATCAAACTGCGAATCGGTGAGTATGTTTGGGTTCATGTGGGGATTGAAGTGACTGGGCTGGGAAAAGTCGAGGGGTGAGTTGCGGGGGAGCTGGGTGAATTCGCGATTTTGGCCAGCGGAATCTGCCGATTCTGTTCGGTCCGGTGTCTGTGTGGCGTGGCTGGCCTGAGGGATTTGGCCTGTGGGGTGTATTCCGGGGGGTGGCGGACCGGTTAAGATGCGGGGCGTCGCAGGCTGTGACCGCGTTGCGGCCGGGGTGACTGAGTCTGCTGAGGATGGGTCGATGGCGGGAGTCTGGAAGATGCAGTCTGCTGTCCGGTGGTTATTGTGCAGTGTGGTCCTGTTGCTGCTGGTGAGTGGCGTGGGGGGCTGTCATAATCTGCAGTCACATCGGTTGCGGCGCTGGAATTACAACGATTCGGGCAGTCGGGGTGATGCGCTGTGGAGTGTGGGGGATGTGCTGCGAAGCGGCAGTGGCGATACGGGGCCGGCATATCGTCCGGAGGTACCGAGTGTGCCGGAGCAGTCGGCGGAGCAGCCTGAGGCAGGGGAAGACTTGTGATGTGTTGAGCTCGGTTGTTTGCGGACGCAATGGTGGGGGATTGGTGTGTGGCGGGGGATTTGATTTTTCAGAGTGGCAGTGAGTCCGAGACGGCGCATCTGGCCACGGTTCTGGCCGGGGTGGTGCAGCCCGGTCTGACACTTTCCCTGAACGGCCAGCTGGGGGCTGGGAAGACCTGTTTCGTCAGAGCGCTTGCGGTTGGGTTGGGCGTGAACGAGCTGCATGTGAGCAGTCCGACATTTGTGGTGCTGCAGCAGTATGTTGATGGTCGGATTCCGCTGGCGCATTTTGACGTCTATCGTCTGGGTGATGTGGACGAGTTTCTGGGATTGGGCGGGGCGGAGTATCTGGACAGCGAAGAGTGGCTGTGTCTGGTGGAGTGGGGCGAGCGTCTGGGTGGGGTGTTACCGGCGGATCGTCTTGAGCTGAGTATTTCTCACACCGGAGAAACGGCGAGATCGTTTCGTTTCACAGCGACCGGGCCGGTGTCGGCGAGTGTGCTGGCTGATTTGCGGCGGGGGCTGGGTTGCGTCTGAGTGGGCCGTTTTGCGGCGGGTGACTTCAGGAAAAACCGCGGAAGTCAGATTCTGACCGGGTGAAGTATCGTCGCCTGCCTGCGGAGTGTGTAGAATCGAATTTGCCTTTGTGACTGATGCCTTGATACTCTGCAGAGACCGTGATCGTATGTCAACGACAGAAATTCCGCAGGTTCGTCTGAGTGCCGTGCCTGATGCGCGTGGACGTTTTGGCGAGTATGGCCGGCGATTTGTTCCCGAGACGCTGATGTATGCTCTGGAGCAGTTGACGGACGCCTACGAGCAGGCTCGCGGGGACGTCGAATTTGACCGTCAGTTGCGTGAGCTGCTGAAGCATTTCGTGGGTCGTCCGAATCCGCTGTATTTTGCAGAGCGTCTGACGGCGAAGTGTGGTGGTGCAAAGATCTACTTCAAGCGTGAGGATCTGAACCACACGGGTGCTCATAAGATCAACAACACGATGGGTCAGGTCCTGTTGACTCAGCGCATGGGGAAGACTCGGGTGATCGCCGAGACGGGTGCTGGTCAGCATGGTGTGGCGACGGCTACGGCATGTGCCAGGTTTGGGCTTCCGTGTGTGGTTTATATGGGTGAGGAGGACGTGCGTCGTCAGAAGTTGAACGTGTTTATCATGCGGACGATGGGAGCGGAGGTGCGTCCGGTCACGACCGGTTCCAGGACTCTGCGGGACGCGATCAACGAGGCGATGCGGGACTGGATGGCTTCCGTCCGGGATACTCACTACATCATCGGCAGCGTCGTGGGGCCTCATCCGTTTCCCATGATGGTCCGTGATTTTCAGTCAATCATTGGCCGAGAGGCGCGTGAGCAGTGTCTGGAGCAGACCGGTCGTTTGCCGAATGAGGTGGTTGCCTGTGTGGGTGGCGGTTCGAATTCCGCAGGAATGTTTTATCCATTTGTGGACGATGCTGGTGTGGAGTTGACGGGTGTGGAGGCGGGTGGGCGAGGTGGCAAGCCAGGTGACCATGCCAGCACGTTATCGCATGGTCGTCCGGGGATTCTGCATGGCAGTTACAGTTACGTGTTGCAGGACGATGACGGTCAGACTGCGGATGTGCATTCGATTTCTGCCGGTCTGGACTATCCGGGTGTGGGTCCTGAGCACAGTTACTGGAAGGACTGTGGTCGGGTGAACTATGTGAACGTACTGGACGACGAGGCACTGGAGGCGTTCAGTATCATGGCGCGAACTGAGGGCATCCTGCCGGCGATAGAGACATCGCATGCAATTTCGTGGGCGATGCGTTCAGCGGCTCAGCGCAGTCCGGACGACATCATCGTGGTGTGTCTGTCGGGACGTGGCGACAAGGACGTCAACGAGGTAGCGCGGCTGACCGGGCAGGAAATGGGTTAGTGGTCAGTGGTCAGTGATCAGTGATCAGTGATCAGTGGTCAGTGGTCGGTGGTCGGTGGTCAGTGGTCAGTGGTCAGTGGTCGGTGGTCAGTGGTCGGTGGTCGGTGGTCGGTGATCGGTGGTCAGTGGTCGGTGGTCGGTGGTCGGTGGTCGGTGGTCGGTGGTCAGCGGTCAGCGGTCGGTGGTCGGTGGTCGGTGGTCGGTGGTCAGCGGTCGGTGGTCGGTGGTCGGTTTTTTGGATCAAGGCGAAATCCTGTGCGCCGCTGCAGACGGCATTGCCGGAGGTCTTGATTGCGATCGTGGGAGGGCGAAGCTCCTGCTGAGCCGAACGGTTCGTCAGGCTGCTGGATCCCACGGCTCGGTGGGAGCCTCGCCCTCCCGAAGTACGATTTCGCGGCTCGGCAGGAGCCTCGCCCTCCCGAAATGCGATTTCGCGGCTCGGCGGGAGCCTCGCCCTCCCAAGGGGCCCGCAGCGACAGGACAACACTCGTTGGCTGCCTTGCACCGCACACTTCATTCTATGTTGAGCCGTTTTTTGCCACGGGCGAACGCGGAATGTCACGGAAAATCGCGTGGGAGGGGGCGCGGGCAGTTTCCGGTTCTCGGTCGGCAGTGGGGTTTCTGAATTGCGAGTTGGGGGGAGGGGTTCAGAACCAGCCGCAGTTGAGCAGGCAGCCGGAGGCGGAGGCGAGTAACAGCTGGTCACCGAGTGCAGAGACGGCGATGTGCCGGAGTGGATCGTGGCTGAGGTCTGCGGCCCAGAGGACGTTGCCTTCGAAGCTGAGCCAGAAGATGCGGTGTTCTTCTGTGACGACAGCAAGGCGGTTGCGGGTGGCGGTGCAGGCGACTTTGGAGGGTATGCCATCCACGTTGAAGGCTCCGAGTTGTCGGGCCTGCAGGTCGAAGACCTGAACGCCGTGGTTGAAGGCTGCCAGCAGGATCCGGCGGGCAGATTCGGCGACGGCCATATCGCCGATGTTGCTGACCTGTGGTTCGGCCCAGATGGTTCGGCCCTCGAGGTCGTAGCGTGAGAATTCTCCGAATTCCGCGGCAGCGATCAGTTCGGTGGATTCGGCCATGAAGTGCAGGTGGTTGACGGGTCGTCGGGTTTCGATGACTGCGACTTCACGTCGCTCGGAGGTGACAATGTGGATCTTTGAGGAGTCTGTTGCGAAGGCGAGGTGACTGCCGTGTGGTGCGGCGGCGACGGCGGTGATCCTGCCGGTGACTTTTCCAGTCCACAGCGGCTGCAGGTCGTGATCGAAGCAGAACAGTCCGCGCTCGCCGCAGACCGCAAGTCCCACGGCGCCGGTGTGAGCGAGGGCCAGTTTGCTGACGTCGTGAGTTTCGAAGACTTCGCGGATGCGTTGTCCCTGTGAAGTCAGCAGGCAGAGCCGTCCGTTGCCCGTTGCCACGAGAATTCGGCTGGCTTCCCAGGCCATGGCGACTGCTGCGATCCCATCCGGAAAGAAATCCTCGAAGATTTCTTCCGGACGGGCACCGACGCATTGCTGAAGCAGCCGGGACACCATGGTTTGTGGCGATCAGCCTTCAGGGAAGCTGGAGAGGAATTTGGCGAGCCTGTGAAAGTCGCTGTGGGGCTTGATAAACCGGACGACAGTCACGAGGTTCTGGGGGTCGACCAGTTTTTCGAAGTCCACGTAGTGCAGATCGAACTGGCCGGCGACGGAGATCATGACTCCGTTCAGGCCTTTTTCGGCGAGTGCCCGGAAGGCTCCTACGCCCAACTGGCAGCCCAGCATGACGTCAAAGGCATGCGGGCGAGCACAGCGGGATTCGTAACCAACCTGCAGTCCGTTCACTTTCCGGGTCACTCCGGTCTGCTTCCTGAATTCGGCGGCGACCAGTTTGGCAACCATCTTTCCGAGGTCGCAGTTGGCGACGGACAAGTGGCCGTGGTCATCTCGAGGCACGCCAGCGAGAGCTTCATCGGAGAGGTATTCGGCGAGTCCTTCCGCCAGCACCACGACTCCGTAGTCCTTCCCTTCCTGTTCGCGTCGTTTTCGCATCATGGTCACGATCCGACCGACGACCTTATTCAGGTCCATGATTTTGCGTTTGGGCGAAGATTCCGGAGCGAGGTATTCTTCGGTGATGTCTTCCACGCTGAGCACCATGCTGGCTTCACCGGCGATGGCGGCCCCGTAGGCGAGCCAACCGGCGCTGCGTCCCATGCATTCCACAACGAAGTAGGCGCGAGCAGCTTCGGCGTCGGCGTGGAGGTTGCGGATTTCGGTACCGAGAGTTTCGACGGCAGTGAAGTAGCCGAAGGTGAAGTCAATTCCGGAGTAATCGTTGTCGATGGTTTTAGGGACGTGCACAACGGGAATGCGGTTCTGACCGGCGGGCAGCAGTTCCTGAAACAGTTTGAACTTGTTGGCGGTTTTCAGGGTATCGTCGCCGCCGATGGACACAAGTGCGTCGACCCCGATGGATCGCAGTGCCTCGTCCACTCGCTTCATGGGCGCGACTTTTTCAGCATCGTGCAGGTCTGCGGGGGCCTTGATGTTTTTACCGGGGTTGGCGCGTGCTGTGCCGATCAGAATGCCTTCCTTGCTGCGAGTGCGACGGAGGGCGGGTTCTGTGAGACGCATGTAGTGCACGCCCTCGACCAGCGGCTGAGCGGGGGTGTAATCGATGAGGTTGGAGTATCCGTAGCGGATTCCAACCACCTCGATACCGGCTCGAATGAACGAGATGGCGCAGGCGGAAATGACGGAATTGGCTCCGGGAGCCGGGCCACCGGAGAACAGCAGGGCAACTCGCTTGATTGCCTGAGACATAACACGAAATCCTGAAGATCAGAGAAGGGGCGGAACAGGTAGTGGTCAGAAGGTGCGTTCGACGAAGGTGGTGTCGACATTGAAATCGACGAAGTCGGCGTGGCTGAACATTTTCTTTGCCAGCGGCAGCGTGGTCTTGATGCCTTCGATCACGAATTCATGGAGACAGCGTCGCATGCATTCGATGGCTTCCTGTCGCGTGGGTTTGCAGACGATCAGCTTTCCGATCATGGAGTCGTAATACGGGCTGATGGTATAGCCTTCGTACACGTGTGAATCGAAGCGGACTCCGGGGCCACCCGGCAGTCGCAGTCGGGTGATGGTGCCCGGGCTGCCGCGGAATCCATTATCAGGATCCTCGGCATTGACTCGCAGCTCGATAGCGCACCCGGAGTGTCGAATATCAGCCTGTGTGAAGGGCAGTTTTTCGCCGGCGGCGACAAGGATCTGCTGCTTGATGAGGTCGATTCCGGTGACCAGTTCGGTGACCGGGTGTTCGACCTGGATGCGGGCATTGACTTCGATGAAGTAGAAATTGAAGTTTTTATCGACGATGAATTCGCAGGTGCCGGCATTGGTGTAGCCGGCGGTTTTGACCAGTTGAACGGCGCAATTGCAGATGCGTTCGCGGACTTCGGGTGGCAGTTTGGGTGCGGGGCTTTCTTCGATGAGTTTCTGGTGTCGGCGCTGCATTGAGCAGTCGCGTTCATAGAGGTGTACGACGTTGCCGTAGTTGTCGCCGATGATCTGCACTTCCACGTGGCGTGGTTTTTCGATGTACTTTTCGAGGTAGACACCGGCGTTTTTGAAAGCTTTTTCGGCTTCGGCACTGGCGGCTGCCAGTCCGGCTCTGAGAGAAATCTCGTTCCCGGCGACTCGCATGCCTTTACCGCCACCACCGGCGGTGGCTTTGATCAGAACCGGGTAGCCGATGCTGTCAGCGATGCGGACAGCGTCTTCGACATCGGTGATGAGTCCGTCGCTGCCGGGGACGCAGGGAACTCCGGCTTTGCGAGCGATTTCGCGGGCGCTGACTTTGTCCCCCAGCTGCTGCATCGCTTCCACCGGTGGGCCGATGAATTCGATGTTGCAACTGCGGCAGACTTCGGCGAAGTGTGCGTTTTCAGCGAGGAACCCGTAGCCGGGATGCACGGCCTGCACATTGCCGATCTCGGCCGCACTGATGATGCGTTTGATCTGCAGGTAGCTTTCCAGTGCCTGCGGCGGTCCGATGCACCACGCTTCATCGGCGAGTGACAGGTAGTGTGCACCGCGATCCGCTTCGCTGTAGACGGCCACGGTTTCGATACCCATTTCGCGGCAGGCGCGAATGATCCGGAGGGCGATTTCGCCGCGATTGGCAACCAGAATTCGTTGAAACATGAAAGTCAGCTCACGCCAGAAGGATCGAGGCTGTCAGGATGGTGCCGGGTGGGCGAGTCGAGACAGCAGGGATGCGATGGGAATGGTATGCGAACCGGCGCAGTTCGCTGGCGAACGAATCGCGCAGCGGAACTGCGTCAGCATTTCGGTTGTGCCGTGCTGCAGGCGGGATCAGGCCGGTTCCAGGCGGAACAGGGGCTGACCGAATCCGACCGCGTCACCGCTTTGGACGAGGATTTCGACGATGCGTCCGGCTTTTTCGCCCTGGATCTGATTGAAGACCTTCATCGCTTCAATGATGCAGACCACGGTGTCGGGCTTGACGACCGTTCCCACACTGACGAAGGGGGGATCTTCCGGGCTGGGAGCGGCGTAGAAGGTGCCGACGGTGGGAGCAGTGATCAGGATTCCGGCTGGTGCTGCGGCCGGAGCGGCAGCGGGTGCTGCTGCGGCCGGTGCGGCTGGTGCAGCGACAGCAGGAGCCGCCGGGGCTGCAGCAACCGGGGCGAATTCCGGCAGAGCCGGGGCGTAGGCCACCTGACGCGGGCCACGTCGCACCTTCCACGATTCGTCTTCGTTGGACAGGCTGACTTCCGAGACGCCGTACTTTTCCATCAGCTGCAGCAGCTTGCGGAAATCATCGAGATCAAATGCTTTGCGTTTGGGTTCAGTTTCCACGGGTTTCGCCATAGTAAAGGATGACTCCGGCTGATGTGTCCGACGGGCCCGGCAGCAGGAATTCTGAGGCCGGGGGCGGTGAAGCAGCCACGTTCGTGATGATGCCGCAGCATCGTAAAATCGGGGAATTTATGCAAGGACGCCAACGATCGACTGCTCAAATTCGCGAGGAACCGAAGTGAGGACTTCGCAGCCTGTGGCAGTGACCAGCACGTCGTCCTCGATCCGGACACCGAATTTTTCGGGCAGATAAATGCCCGGTTCCACGGTGATCACCATACCCGGCTCAAAAACCTGCTGCGAAAGCGGGCTCATACGCAGAGATTCGTGGATTTCGAGGCCGAAACCGTGTCCGAGGCCATGGCCAAAGAAACGGCCGAAGCCGGCATCCGCGATCAGGCTGCGAGCGATGCGGTCCACGTCGGAGCAGAGGGCTCCGGGGCGGATCGCGGCGATGGCCGCCTGTTGCGCCATCAGCACGGTGTTGTAGACTTTTTCGATGTGTTTCGTTGGTTTTCCCGTTATGAAAACTCGGGTGAGGTCACTGCGATAGCCGTGGCAACTGACGGCTCCCCAGTCGACCAGCAGTACCGGGTGTTCGCTGACGCGTCGAGATCCGGCGTGAGCGTGTGGCAGTGCGGCTGTCGGGCCGACTCCGACAATGGGCTCGAAGGCGGTGCCACATCCGCCAAAGTCGCGCATTGCGGATTCGAGGAGGAAGCGGATATCGGTTTCGGTCTGAGCGGGTCGCAGGCTGCTGCGGACAACTCCGATGCCCCGTTCGGCGATCTGGACAGCTTCGCGAATCTGGGCGAGTTCAGAGCGGTCTTTGACTTCGCGGAGGCGTTCGACGAGTCCGGAGGCGGGGAGGAGGTTGGCTGGTCCGGTGGCGAGGCGGTTGGAGAGTGCCTGCCAGGTGGCGAAGTTGAGGTGTTCGGCTTCGAATGCGGCGCGTTTTGCTCCGGCTGCAGCGATTCGGTCAATGGCGAGGTCGAGGACGGTGCGTCCAGCGTCGCGGATTTCGGCGGTCAGTCCGGGGCATTCTGTCTGCAGTTGTGTTTCGTAGCGGGTATCGCTGAGAATGATCTGGCAGCCGGGAGCGAGGAACAGCCAGGAGGAATCGCCGGTGAATCCGGTCAGGTAGCGGACATTGGCGACGCTGGAGACAAGCAGGCTGTCGATCCCCGCCTCTCGGAATTTTCGAAGGACTCGGTTTCGGCGGGCTTCATAATCCGGGAGGAGCATAGGATGTGGTCCTGATGCGAGGAGTGCGGGACTGGTTTGGGATGATTGTAGGGCAGAACAGAGTTTGTCACAAAGGCCACAATTCGGCGGCTGGAAAACGGCAACGAGTGATGTTTGACGCATTGAAGAATCTGTTTCCCGGGCTGGGAATATCGTCATCGGGTGGGCTTTCGGATACGGCATTGCAGTCGCGCTGGCAGCGTCTGGAGGCGGCGGGTCGAGAGCTGGAGTTGTTTATCCCGGCGGGATCTGAGCCGATTGCGGGGGTGGTGTTGTTTCTGCATGGCCACGGTGAGGTACTGCTGTCAGGCAACCCCGTGTTTACTCGCCTGTTTCAGCAGCATCGACTGGTGGCAGTGTGTCCGTCGGGTCGTCGAAGCTGGTGGCTGGACGTGGTGTGTGAGGAATTTGACCCTGTAGTTACTCCGCAGCAGTGGCTGGTGCAGTCGCTGGTGCCGTGGATTGAGCAGACGCTGCAGGTGCAACCGCCGCGGATTGCTTTGCTGGGCGTGAGTATGGGTGGTCAGGGCGTGCTGCAGCTGGCCTATCGGTATGCGCTGAAGTTCCCTGTGGTGGCGGCGATTTCCCCGGCGGTGGATTTTCATCAGCTGTATGGTGCCGGGATACCTCTGGACGGCATGTTTCCTGATGCTGAAGCGGCGCGGCAGGCGACTGTGGTACTGAATCTGCATCCGCTGCAGTGGCCGCGGTATCAGTATTTCTGCTGTGATCCGGCGGATGTGGAGTGGTATGACGGGGCAGCCCGGCTGGGTATGAAGTTATCTTCGTCGGGGATTCTGCACGAGCGGGATCTGCTGATTACGGCTGGCGGGCATGCGTGGAGCTATTTCAATCGGATGGCTGAGCCGGCGATTGAGCATGTGGTGCGTGGACTGGCGGGTGTGGCGGCCGGTGTTTAGCCGTCGTTGTCGGTGGGTACTGGTCAGGGCAGACCGTTGACGCGGCGGACGACCCATTCGGCCATCAGCAGGCAGCAGAAGAGTACGATGAGGGTCCAGTGATCCCAGAGGCTGCGTTCCTGCAATTTCTGCTGTGGCTGATCAGCGGGCAGCAGCAGTTCCGAGATGCGTGCGACGTCCCACGGTTCGATCAGTTCGCCGCCGCTTTGTTCGGCCAGTTGTTTCAGCAGCGTGCGGTTGCAGCTGACATCGGCCAGTTCGGCGGAGATCTGTTTGCGCACGATCAGTTCGGTTTGCAGGTTCGGCGGGACTTCGACGGTGGTATTTTCGACTTTGAGTCGGAGAGTCCAGTTACCTTCGGTGAGTCCGTGCAGGCGTGCGGTGCTGCGTTCGGGCATTTCGGGTGACGGCTGCAGTTGCAGGGTGATGGGTGGTGTATCTGAGCCAGGTCGTTCGGCGATGACGGAGATGTCTGCGTTGAGGACCTGCGGCAGCAGTCGACGATCCCAGCGGACCACGACTTCGGGGGATTCGGATTCGTCGACGACGACATCGGAGACGGACATGCGGAGCGAGCTGTTGCCGGCGGCGGCTTTGCTGCGGGCGGCCCAGCGAATGAGCTGTCCCCAGAATTTGTAGTGCCACTCATCTCCGGCGCGGCGCCGCCAGCGCCAGGTGCTGTCGAGACCGAGCCAGACGACCTGGCCGAAGCCGTAATCCTGCTGGACGATGACGGGATCACCGGCGGCAGTCAGTCCGGGGATGGCGGCGGTGGCCCAGACTGTGGCCCCGGGTTTGGGCGTACCAATGGCGATCCACGGGTGTCCTGGCAGTTCAGCGAGCGACATATCACGGCTGCCGGGCTGTTCCTGCAACTGGAACATGGGGAGATTCTGTGCGGCGGGAGTGAGCGTAAGTCGGAAGGCGGACTGTTCGCCTGCGGGTGGTGATGCGAGGAACTGTTCGGCCAGTTTCTGGCGGACACTGGTCACGGGCAGCATGTTGCTGAGAATATCGGACTGGTGAGCGAGCGGCATGTATTGTCGGCCGGGGATGATGATGACGGTCAGTCCATCGCGGGTCACGGCTTCTTCGACCATCTGCCATGTCTGAGGATCGGCTTCAGCGGGATTGAGGTCTCCGATGATGAGCAGGTCAGTGCGGGCGAGTATTTCGCGAAAGGCTGCGGCTGGTGGCAGTGTGTTCGGGAGGGCGGGCTGGTTGAGGATTTCGAGCCACGGCTGTCGGAAGAGCACTGTGGTGGCTTCCACCTGTCGATCGCGTTCGAGGAGGTTGTTGAGGTAGCGGAATTCCCAGCGGGCATCTCCGTCCAGCAGCAGGACTCGCGCTTTATTATCGACGACTTTCAGGCTGAAGCCGCGTGAGTTGTTGTCGCTGCGAAGTTCACCGGGTCGGGGATCACTGGTGATCAGGTAGTCAAATCGGCCGGGCTGATCGGCGGGCAGAGTGAAGGCGACGACGGTGGAATCCGTGGCGGGAGTGATAGTCTGCTGCTGGATGATGGTTCCATTGGATTCGAGTCGGACAGTGAGTTCTTCGCCTTCGAAACCGGCGGTACCGAGGACGGTTCGGACGAGTGCTTTGTCTTTGAGGAAGACAGCTTCGGGAGCATCGATGGAGGCGATGGCGAGGTCGCGGGGCTGCAGTGCGGAGCCGATGGGTATGGCGTAGACGGGGACATTGATCATGGCGAGCAGTTGTGCGGTGCCAGCGATGTCAGCGGGTGCAGTCTGTCGTCCGTCGGAGAGGATCACGAAGCTGCGGATCTGTCCGGCGGATTCTTCGGTGAGTGTGTTCTGCAGGAGGCCGAGGGCATCGGTGGCTGCGGGCAGCAGTTTGCTGCGTTCGGCCTGCAGTTGTTGTGCGAGCAGCTGGGGTGTGGTCTGCAGTTGTTCGGTGGCGAACAGTCGGAGGTCGACGGGGAGATTTTTGCGGAGATTTTCGAGGAGTTGTGTGGGTCTGGCGGTGAGCAGTCGGCGGGCGAATTCCGTGCGTGGCATCTGATCGAATTCGCTGAGAGAGGCGAAAACCTGATCGCGACGGGCCGTGGCGGCGGCCTGATCTGCGGCCGTTTGGGGTGGCAGGTCGGAGCCGAGCCATGGTGGTTCGGTACCGGCATCCGCGGCGGCGGCCCAGCGTTCGATGAGTGGTCGTGTTTCGTCATTTCCGAGCATCCCGAGGGCCTGAGCCCAGCGGAGTTTTTCGGAAAGCGTGGCGTGACTGTCGCGGGTGTCCATGCTGTCTGAGGCATCGACGGCGACCACCACCCTGCTCTGCCGGCGGAGATCGAACTGTCTGGTGAGGACCGGTTGCAGGAGCGTGACGAGCAGCAGTGTGAGGACTGTGCAGCGGAGGGTGAGGAGTGTCCAGCCGATGGTGGGTGAGACCATGCGTCTTTCGAGTCGCAGCAGCCAGCAACTGAGTACGATGGCGGTGCCGGCGGCGAGGACAATGAGGCAGGTCCAGGGGAGAGAGTTGGTGCCGGAGAACAGAAGTCGCCACGTCATGAGCGGTCTCGACTGCTGGCGCGTCCGTGGACAGGGAGGATTTCGTCAGAGCGTGGGGAGGCTGGCTGGACTTCGCGATAGAGGCTGATGAGCTGATCGAGCATGCGATCTTCGCGGAATCTGGTGCTGACGAGTTGTTGTCCGGCGGCGGCGATGCTGCGTGCCATGTCGCGATTGCGAAGGAGTTCGATGATGCGGTCTGCGAGCAGGCGGCTGTCGGAGGGCGGCACGATGAGTCCGTTTTCGCGATCGTGGATCACACTGAGGACTCCGCCAACACCTGAGGCGATGACGGGTCTTCCGAGTGCCATGGCTTCCAGCATCAGCACTCCGATGCCCTGCTGGAGCGAGGGGAGGCAGAAGATATCGATGGCGGAAAGGTAGCCTGTCATGGAGACACCGCCGTCGACGAAGGTGAGGCGACGTGAGAGGTCGAGTGAGGCGGCGAGTTGGCGGAGGCTGTGTTCTTCGGGTCCACTGCCGGCGATGACGATGCGGATATCCAGTCCGGCATCAACGACGCGATGGCAGGCGCGGAGGAAGAAGGAGGCGCCCTTGATAACTTCGAGTGGACCGGCCATACCGATGACGGGTGGTCGATCATCATCGAGTGGCTGATCGATTCCGGTGGAGTCCGGCACTTCGACTCCGGGAAGGATGACCTGTTTTTCGAGTTTGTCCATGACGGGGCCGGGAGGCAGTCTGGACTGGACGCTGTCGCTGACGGAGATGATGGTTCTGAGCTGTGGTACGGGGCTGCGCAGAATGAGGGATTCGGCTTCGTCGTGGCCTCCGACACTGAGCAGGAGGGGGCGTTTGAGTTTTTCGGCGAGTCGTGAGGCGGTGTGGAGCAGGCGACTGTCGAGGAGGTGAATGACGTCGGGGCGCTGGTCCTTGATATCGCGGTAGATGGTGCGTGCGACGAGTCGTCCCCAGACGGGGACATCGAGTCCGGGGATTTCGTGCAGTCGGACTGCGTGGAGCAGGGACGGGTCGAGTCCTGAGCAGCTGGTGCAGACGAGGGCGGTTTCAAGTTCGCGTTTTTCGAGACCGCGGGCGATGCGCAGGGTGAGCAGCGACGAACCACGGAAGGTGAGTTCGCCGTCCAGCAGCAGCACTCGCAGGGGTTGCTCGGCCATGCAAGCAGTTTACACGATGGTTCGGGAATCTCCAGCAATCCGGCAGGAACGTGGGATTCCGGGGAAATGTGCGGGTGTGCTGGCAGCGATGGCTGCGAGATCGTACGCTATCGGTTTTCAGTGGTCAGTGGTCAGTGGTCAGTGGTCAGTGGTCAGTGGTCAGTGGTCGGTGGTCAGTGGTCGGTGGTCAGTGGTCGGTGGTCAATGGTCAATGGTCAATGGTCAATGGTCAATGGTCGATGGTCGATGGTCAATGGTCAATGGTAAGTGGTCAATGGTCAATGGTAAGTGGTCAGTGTTCCCTTGTCCAATAACCTCTGTCCATTGTCCACTCTCCATTGTCCACTCTCCTCTTCTCAACTGATCACTGACCACCGATCACTGATCACCGTTCACTGATCACTCCACTTGCACTCCCCGCCCCATACCGGGCACCATCGCGCAAACAACCCCCGGGAGAAAAACACATGCGCAAACTACTCATGCCCCTTGCCCTTGCCAGCGCCTGCTGCGTCACCAGCCTCGCCGGCGCAGGTACCATCGACCAGGCCGAGTTCGGCAAAATGCCCGACGGACACCCCGTCACCGCCTACACCCTCACCAACGACTCCGGCATGAAAGCCGTCCTCATCACCTACGGCGCCACCCTCGTCTCCCTCGAAGTGCCCG
>CAITYU010000205.1 GCA_903896675.1 uncultured Planctomycetaceae bacterium | reverse complement strand
CTCCTTCCAGGGGCGAGGGGTGCCAGGTGCGCCTTCCCATGCAGCACAAACACACAAAATCCCCCCCTCGCCCCCGCAGGGGGAGAGGGGTCGGGGGTGAGGGGGCAACCCGCCCCCTGGGAGGGCGAGGCTCCCGCTGAGCCCCCCTGCGTGCTCAACCGTGCTGCGGCTCAGCAGGAGCTTCGCCCTCCCGTTATGGCCCACAAGCCGGGCACCAGTTCCACGCAGGCTGCCCGCGTCGTCCCCGTTCCCTCACGGTCGCGGCTCGTGGTTGACCGCGTGGAGCGTGGTGCGTGAGGCGTGGTGCGGCATTGCCAGGTGGCCCACGTGAAATCAGGGGGGCTTCACCCCTCACCCCCGGCCCCTCTCCCCTTCCAGGGGCGAGGGGTGCCAGGTGCGCCTGCCACAGAAAGGAGACACAAGAAAGCTGAAAGAAGAAAACACAAGGATCCCCGCAGTGCTCAGCAGTGCAATTGTCTCACGCGAAGCCGCGAACAGGACACATCCGGCCCTGCCGAAAACCGAAAACCGAAAACCGAAAACTGGCAACCGGCAACCGGCAAGTCCGCTGTGTTGCATTCCCCGGGTGCTGCTTGCGAGAATATCCGGAGCATGGCGGGAACAAACAGAGCGTGGTTGAGGAGGGGGATCAGATGACGGGCGGGCAATGGCTGATTCGGCGATCCTGGTTGTATGTGCTGGGGCTGTGCTGTCTGTCGGCGGGGTCATTGGTGGCGCAGGACACCGCATGGCAGCAGCCGTTTGGGGCGGAGTGGCCACGGCTGGATTCCGATGCCACGGGTGAGTGGTGGCAGCCGTCGGTCATCCCGCGCGGACCGAAGAAGGGTCAGCAGCAGCAGCCGCAGTTGATGGTGCCTCGCAACGAAGTGCTGGCGTTTGCACTGTATACTCATGATCACGGAATCCTGAAGCTGACGGCCCAGCTGTATCCGCTGCTGCCGGAGGAGCCGCGGGAGGTGCAGCTGGAATTTCAGCGGGCGGGTCAGTGGCAGCCTGCGGCGGTGTCGCGAGTGGTGTATCCTGGCTGGAGTGCTCATTTTCGAGTTACCGGCTGGGACAATACTCAGAATGTGCCTTACCGGGTGCGACTGGGTGAACAGAGTCGATTTGAGGGTCTGATTCGGCGTGATCCTGTGGAGCGGGATGAGATTCGGGTAGCGGTACTGTCCTGCAACTCCAGCCGGACTCCGGGGCCCCGTGAAACGATCGTGCAGAATCTGCTGCGACAGGATCCGGACCTGCTGTTCTTTGCGGGTGACCAGTCCTACCACCATACTCAGCACACTTTTGGCTGGCTGGAGTGGGGTCGGCAGTTTCGGGATGTGCTGCGGGACCGACCGGTGGTGACGATACCGGATGACCATGATGTGGGCCATCCGAATCTGTGGGGTGCAGGTGGTGTGCGGTCGCAGAAGCCGACGGGGACGGATGGCGGGTACTATTATCCGGCCGAGTATGTCCGGATGGTGGAGCGTTGTCAGACGTGGCATCTGCCGGATCCGGCGGACCCTGAGCCGGTGGAGCAGCAACTGGGCGTCTACTTTACTCGCCTGCGAATTGGCGGGATTGATTTTGCGATTCTGGAGGATCGCAAGTTCAAGACGGGACCGGAGGGGGCGATTCCGCAGATGGGGCCTCGTCCGGATCACATCACGGATCCGGCGTATGATCGGGGTGCGGTGGATCTGCCGGGGCTGCAGCTGCTGGGGGCTCGTCAGGAACGATTTCTGCGGCGCTGGACGGAGGACTGGACGGGTGTTTCGCTGAAGTGTGTGCTGTCGCAGACGGCGTTCTGCGGTGCTGTGCATCTGCATGGTCAGCCGGACAATCGACTGCTGGCCGATCTGGACTGCAATGGCTGGCCGCAGTCGGGTCGTCGGGAAGCGCTGCGTCTGTTGCGGCAGGCGAGAGCTGTGCATCTGTGTGGCGACCAGCATCTGGCGGTGGTGGTGCGTCATGGGATTGAGGGTCCTGGGGACGGTCCGTACGCATTCACGGCTCCGGCGATCGTGAACACGATCTACGGCCGTTGGTGGCATCCGCTGGAGGAGCGAGCGGGCGTGAACCCGGTGCCGGGCAGTCCGCTGCCGTGGACGGGGGATTATGAAGACGGTCTGGGGAATCCGCTGACGATGCTGGCTTACGCGAATCCGGGGGATGTGCGTGACGAGCGGCAGCGGGGCGACGGTTATGGTCTGGCGGTGTTTCGTCGTTCTGCGGGGCAGGTGCGGTTTGAGTGCTGGCCTCGTTTCAGTGATGTGACACAGGGAGATTCGCAGCAGTTTCCGGGCTGGCCGGTGACGGTACGGATGGAGGACAACGATGGTCGGGCGGTGCAGGGGCATTTGCCTGAGCTGCGATTG
>CAITYU010000204.1 GCA_903896675.1 uncultured Planctomycetaceae bacterium | reverse complement strand
GGCTCCATCGGCCAGCACTGTGCAGCGTCCGGTATCTTCAAACAGATAGATTCTGTCGGCCGCGGCCACGGGAGAGCTGTATGTGGATCCGAGGGCCCGGGCGGTGTGCAGCACCTTTCCGGAGACCGGCTCCACACAGGAATACACCCCGAGGTCGTTGATGATATGCAGGCGTCCGTTAAACAGCAACGGCGAGGGAACATAGGGCATACCTCGCTCGGCACGCCATGCGACGTGGGTGGCTGTGACATCCCCGGTACCTCCCAGACGCACGGCGAGGGACTTCTTGTCAGGGGACCCGGCGAAGCTGAACACCATGCCGTGGCCAACGGATGGTGTGCAGACAAATTTTTCGCTGGGACCATCGACACTCCAGATCAGTTTTCCTGTGTCGGGATCCAGAGCTGCTGTCTGGCGGGATCCGGTCAGGATCATCAGCGTCCGCCCTTCGTGCTCCGTCAGCACCGGCGTTGAAAAGGATCGCAGATTGACTGCCGGAGTGTACCGCCACAGTTCCTTTCCCGTCACCCGGTCCAGCATGCAGACGAAGGCATTACCATCCTGATGTCCGTTGACGATGACACCCGAACCGTGCAGAACCGGGGATGCAGCAAAACCGTGGTTGGAATAAAAAGTTCCCGGATTGACCTTCCAGACGATGCGTCCTGCGCGATCAATCGCTGCCACTGTCATTCCAACATCATCAACAAACACCGCGTAAATTCGCTCAGCATCGACGGCCGGCGTGCTGGAGGCCATCGTGTTATCCTGATGCATTTTACCACCGGGCCCCTGATGCACGACGGTATTCCAGAGCAGTTTTCCGGTGCTGCAGTCAAAGCACAGTACACGTCGGCTGAGGTCATCCGGCGTGCCGGAGGTCAGGAAGGCATGGCCCCCACTGACGACCACGGACGAGCGTCCGATTCCCGGGATGGGCACCTTCCACCGCAGGTTTTGTGCGGGCCCCCACGTCAGTGGCGCTGCCTGCTCGCTGCTGATGCCGTCTCCGCGAGGACCACGCCAGCTCGGCCAGTCTTCAGCCGCCAAAGACTCAGAGAAAATCAATACAGCAAGTGCTGCGGTGAAACAATGCGCGATCAGCTTCACAGTCAGACTCCTCAGCGAACTTCAGTGACGGGCGGAATGAATTCGCCGACGAGTTGTCCGTCAGCAGTTCTGAACAACTGGACATTTCCGGTCGCGTCCGCCACCAGCACATGGCTGCCGTCCTGCGTCAGCACCAGCTGACTGGCCTCGTCCGGAAGTGCCCAGTTCCGCAGGCGACTGCCGTCCGGGCCGGTCAGTACCACCTGAGCCGACTTCAGCCCCAGCAGCAACGTGCCAGCCGGATCATGGTCCAGTGTCAGCACAGGAGCACCGGCGGAAAACCGGCTGACCGCGGTGCCACGATGAAGATCCCACGTGCGAACCGTACCATCGTGCCCGCCGGTGATCAAACGGTCGGATTCAGCAGACCAGTGAAGTCCGCTGATCGGACCACTGTGTCCTCGCAGCACTGCGAACTCCGCGGCGGACGAAGCTTCGCTGACAAGTACAGTTCCAAACCGATCTCCCGAGGCCAGCAGTAGTCCATCACGACTGAACTGCAGTTCCAGAATCCAGTCCGTGTGCTTCCTTTGCTCTCCGACCAGTTGCCCTGAGACGGAATCAAAGACTCGCACCAGCCGCGACGGGCCACCGAGAGCAATCAGGCGACCATCCGGTGAAATATCGGCAGCGAGGACAACATCCGGTTCGCTGCCGACGGAAAACAACTTTTCGCCGGTAGTCAGTTCCCAGCCCATGACGTGGCCGGACTGACCGCCGACACCCCCACCCGCAATCAGGATCCTGCCATCACGAGAGAATCGCAGCGCGAACACATCTCCGGGAAACTCAAGGATCTGTCGCACCGACAAATCCGTCCAGTCATAAACCAGCACTCGCTGGCTGTCCGGCACTGCAACCAGTGACGAAGTGGGACTGGTGGCAAGCGCTGCGACTGGTCTGATCTGCTGCCTGACTGGCCGGGTCGCTGCAGGTGCCGTGACTGGCTCCCTGATGCTTTGTTGCAGCACCATGTCCGGGGTCAGTGTGGACAGCTTTGCATTTGTCGCTGCCGTCGGACGTTTTGCCGGTGCTCGCACTGCAGTCGTCGCTGTCGCCGTTTTCGGAGCGACGGCTGCGGTTTTTTCCGAAAGTCCGCCGCTGATCCACGCATGGATCAGATCCAATTCGCGTTGCGGCAGCTTATTGCCACTGGGTGGCATTCGCGGTGTTTCCAGATGTGCCGGCAAAACGTAAATCAGACTTTCTTCGGGTTTTCCTGAAATCACTGCCGCTCCCGTTGAACCTCCGGCGCGGATGGCAGCGACACTGGACAGGTCCAGTGCCCCTCGC
>CAITYU010000203.1 GCA_903896675.1 uncultured Planctomycetaceae bacterium | reverse complement strand
GGCTGTTGTGGGTGTTTCCGACGGCATGGGGGTGGGCAGTGGTGTGATCGTCAGTGCGGACGGTTATGTGCTGACGGCGTCGCATGTTGTCGAGGGTGGTCGGCGTCGGTTTCGTCGTAACGGCGGGGGTGATCCAACGGTGATCATTCTGATGCCGGACGGGTCTCAGTATCGTGCTGAAATTCTTGGCAGAAACGCCGATGCTGATGCAGCGCTGCTGCGAATTACTGAACCACCGCGGGGTGACAGCGGATTTCCACATGTGAAAATGGGGCGTACTTCGCAGACTTCTCCGGGGCAGTGGTGTTTTGCGCTCGGCCATCCCGGGGGATATCGCAAGGACCGTGAGGCACCTTTGCGTGTCGGGCGGGTGCTGTCTGTGGGCAGTCGCACAGTTGTCTCGGACTGTGCCATTCTGCTGGGAGATTCGGGTGGCCCGCTGTTTGATCTGGAAGGTCAGGTGATTGGCATTCACAGCATGATCACCAGCCTGATCATTGAAAACCGACACGTGGCAATTGATGTGTTTACAAGTGACTGGGATCGGTTGCTGGCGGGTGAGCGGTGGGGTGAGCTGCGGGCTGCGGACAACAACCTCGCGGCCACGGACTTTTTTGGTGTGGAGCTGAAGTGGCAGGATTTTGTACCGACAGTGTTGGAAGTTCGAGTGGCGGCACCGGCCGAGAAAGCCGGGATGCGTCGCGGTGATGTGCTGCTGGGGGTTGGTGACGGTCGGATTGCAGACCGGCTTGACCTTGGCACGACGCTCGCTCTGCTGGAGTCGAATCAGGCCGTCAGGGTACGAGTGCTGCGTGACGGTGTGGAGACTGAGTTGTCACTGACGACCGGGGTGAAGCCTGAGACGGCTGAACGCGACGGTGGCCGCAGGGAAGCCGCTGAGGCGGAGGAGGACGACGAGCAGCGACAGCAGGAAATCATGGAGCAGCTCAGCGATAACCGACGCATTGGTCCCAATGAAAAGCGGGATTCCCGAGTGCTGAAACTGTATGAATCCCTGGCGCTGGAGCATCGTGAGGGGGTTGTGGCGATTCGTGACAACGGGCCCTTGCTGTGCCTGGGCACGGTGATGACCGAGGACGGCTATATTCTGACGAAGGCATCTGAGCTGAGCAACGCGCTGCGTCCGGAAATTGTCTTTCCGAAGGGTGGGCGGGCTCCTGTGCGTGAGCTGGCCCGGGATTATTCCTTTGATCTTGCGCTGCTGAAGGCTGACGGTGTGTCACTGCAGCCGGCACAGTTCCGCGAATCTCCGGCGACGGTCGGCGAGCTGGCACTGATTCAGGATCCGCGTGGTCGTCCGTCAATTCCGACAGTGATCAGCGTACGTGCCCACGAAATGGAGAACTCCCGCCGTGCCTTCCTGGGAATCAAGCCGTCGACCGCTGAAAATGGTGTCCGCATTTCTGAAATCATCCCTGGTGGAGCAGCGGAGCGGAACGGGCTGAAGGCGGACGATCTGATTCTTTCTGTGGGAGGTCGGGACGTACAGACAGCGGAACAGCTCATAGTGAGGGTGCGTGACTTTCAGCCCGGCGATCGGGTTGGCGTGCAGTTCATGCGGGGTGAGAAGATTCAGTCCATGGAAATCGTGCTGACGCCTCGATTTACCAACGAGAACCCGCTGCTGCCGCTGTACGACAGTCTGGAGACGCGGGGGCAGTTTGCCAGTGTGCATGCCGGTGGATTTCCCCGAGTGCTGCAGATCGATGCCGATGTGTATCCTTCCAAGGTGGGAGGCCCGTTGCTGGATCTGCAGGGGCAGGCACTGGGTCTGGTGATTGCCCGTGCCGATCGTTACCCGACCTATGCGATTCCTGCGGACAGCATTCTGGAAGTCTATCGTCGCCTGCGTGCTGAGGCCGATGCTGCCGCTCAGAATGTTCCTGCTGCCAAACCCTGACACGGTACTGACGGAAAGATTGCCTCGGGCATGACAGATCTGATCCTGCAGAATCCACTGACGCCTCACGACTACTGGATGAAAAAGGCTCTGGATCAGGCATTGATTGCCTTTGATCAGGGTGAAGTACCGGTGGGTGCGGTGATTGTGCACCGGGATCGTGTGATTGCTGAGGCGTACAATCAGCGTGAGATGCTGCAGGATCCGACGGCACATGCCGAGGTAATCGCAATGACTCAGGCGGCCGAAGTGCTGCAGTCGTGGCGTCTGCTGGACTGTACGCTGTATGTGACTCTGGAGCCCTGTCCGATGTGTGCGGGAGCGATCGTGCAGGCCCGTATACCGATTGTTGTTTATGGCACAGCGGATCCGAAGGCGGGTGCCTGCCACAGCCTGTTCAGCATCACCGGTGATCTGCGACTGAATCATCAGGCGGCTGTGCTGGGTGGCGTGATGCAGGAAGACTGTCGGGCAATTCTGCAGGAATTTTTTCGGCAGCAGCGTGCACTGGGAAAAAAGTAGCGCAGGAATCTGCCGCTGCAGGCCGGCCCTCGGGCAGGAATTGAGCGCAGATTCCGGCAGATTCTGCGAATGCGGGTGTGCTGCGGCAGAATCTGCCGGTGCATGGTGTTGCGGCGGTACCGGGTGGTGGCTGGGGAGCGTGTCGTTCGCTGAATTGCAACCAAAACTTTAACAGGTATTGACCCAATTTCCGGGTTGCACTAAATCTCGCCCCGTCCGTTGCGGATCTGTCGGCAGAAATCGCCAGTCTGAAGCGGAACCTGTCCTGTTCTGCAGATCGGGTTCAGCGGGATTCTCTCACCCCGTCCTCCTGTTCTGCCTGCCTCAGCAGGGCGTACTGCCCTGGCCTTTTTTTCAGTTTCCTGAACTTCCGGTTTTCGCACTGCGTGTCCATGGCGGGATGTGTGTGCGTTCAACCAGTGTTCTCTCTTCTGCCGCGGTATTGTTCTGATCTGCCGCGATAGCGACTCTCAACTTCAGGGAAGAAGCACATGCTGTCCAGAAGAATCTCCCTTAGTGCCGCGATCGGCATCCTGCTGTGCAGCCTGCACAGTGCTCCGGCTGCAGCTCAGTTGTTTGGCAACCCGTGTGCCTGCGGACCTGCTCAGAACGCGTGGGCGGTTCAGCCTGCCGCTGCCTGCTACCAGACGGTGCCGGTGACCACCTATGTGCAGGAGAAGCAGACCGTAGAGGTCCCGACGTGGGAGACGGTTTACGAGAATCGTGAGGTGACGACACTGCGTCCGGAAACCGTGGCACGCACGGTTGAAGTTCCGACTGTGTCGTACCAGAACGTGGTGGAATACCAGACCGTCAATCGCGACATGGGGCGATGGATCACTCGCTATCATCCCGTCGCAAAATGCTCGCCCTGCCAGATTGATCCGCGTCCGGGCGTTGTGGGCTGGCTGAATCGTACGGGCTATTCAATGCGTACAGCTTTTATGCCCAGCTACACGACGTCTCGTGAGTACATGCCGAATGTGATGGCGTTCAGCGTCCCGGTGACTCGCCAGGTGGCGGTTCGCGGAACGCAGCGGATGACGGTCCAGGAAACTCGCCTCGTGCGGGATGTTCGCAACGAACGTGTCCCCGTGCAGAAGCTGGTGTATAAGCCGCAGCAGCGGACGGTCATGCGTCCGGAAACAACGTGGAGAACCGTGCCGATCGGAACGGCAGTGGCCATGACACCGTGGGGTGGTGTGCAGACTGTGTACGGTGCTCCTGTGCAGTCTCGCACTGCCGCCAGCCCGACTCCGGATCCGGCCTTCAATCGTTCCGCGGCCGGCGGTGACTCAGCAGATCCGGCTGATGGTGATCAGCAGTTCCGTCGCAGTGGCAATGAAGACGAGAGTATTCAGCGATCATCCTTCCGTCGTTCTTCCGAGGAAGAGGCTGACCCGAATTTCAGTCTTCCGCAGACTCGCCGCGAACAGCCTTCGCGAGTTCGTGAGAACGGCCTCACTGAGGCTCGTTCAACTTCCGGTGAATCACGTGTTGCCGGCAGTTCCGGTGGTTGGCGTGCCAGCCGTCGCGGCCCCGACAGTGCTTTGACTGCCAGTGCGGCCCCCGTGCTCTATATCTCTGACTCGGATGACAGGCCGTGAATGCTGCAGGCAGTCTGATTTGAACAACGAGCCGGCACCCTGTCGGCTCGGTACGAAGCCCTTCCCCCTTTTCTCCCCTCTCTCTTCTCCTCTCTGTGTTCTGCTGATGCGTCCCCTCGCGGCACCGGTATCATGCCGGTGCCCATTTTCTTGCGCTCCCTGCGCTGTTGAACGATTCTCAGCTGAACCACCCGGCTGCGTTTTTCCCCCGGCTTGCTCGATCCCTCTCCCGCGGCTGCGTAAGATGCGCCCTGTGCGATGCGGCCGACGCTGCATCTGGCTGATTCTGGCTGGCGGAGGGTGGTGCGATGGCGGTGCCGCAGATTGTTCCCGGAAAAACACGAATTGGCTGGATTGGCACCGGTGTGATGGGTGCCAGCATGTGTGGCCATCTGATTTCGGCCGGCTATTCGGCAACTGTGTACTCCAGAACTCGCCAGAAGTCCGAACCCCTGCTGGCCCGCGGTGCTCAGTGGGCAGAAACTCCGGAAGCACTGGCAAAACAGTCGGATGTGGTGTTTTCGATTGTGGGCTACCCGGCGGATGTGCGGGAAGTGCTGCTGGGGTCGCAGGGGGCACTGCGTGGAGCGGCTCCGGGAACCGTACTGGTCGACATGACCACCAGTCAGCCATCACTGGCTGTGGAAATCCATGAAGCGGCCACGGCTCAGGGCGTGTATTCCGTGGATGCTCCGGTGTCAGGTGGTGACCTGGGTGCGCGAAATGCCACGCTGTCCATCATGCTGGGCGGAGATCAGGACGTGACCGAAGCCCTGCAGCCGCTGTGGGAAGCGATGGGCAAAACGATTGTGTATCAGGGCCCGGCAGGCAGTGGTCAGCACACCAAAATGGTGAATCAGACTTTGATTGCATCGAACATGATTGGTGTTTGCGAGGCGCTGCTGTATGGCTATCGAGCGGGTCTGGATCTGCCGACGGTGCTGAAATCGGTGGCCAGCGGTGCTGCCGGCAGCTGGTCGCTCTCGAATCTGGGACCCCGCATCATCGCCGACAACTTTGATCCGGGATTTTACGTTGAGCACATCATCAAGGACATTGGAATTGTCCTTGATGAGTCGAGGCGGATGGGGCTGTTTATGCCGGGGCTGGCACTGGCTGAGCAGTTGTATCGGGCCGTGCAGGCTCAGGGCCACGGCCGCGCAGGGACGCAGTCGCTGATCCTTGCACTGGGACAGATGGCGGGGCTTGACTGGCGTCAGCGACATGGTGCCGGGGGCGGGGTCAGCTGATTTTGGCCGGGTTGCTGCTGCGGATCACCCCGCCGGATTTGAACTCCCGCGACAGCCCGCTATTCTTCGTGCCATGTGATGTGACGGCCGGATGGTGGTCGTTGCGGACCGGAAAAGGATGAATGAATCATGAAGCGACGCGGTGAAATGTTTTCCGGGCTCTCCGTAGCCCTTGTGACTCCGTTCTCCAGTGATGGTTCGCTCAACGAATCCATGCTGAAGTCACTGATTGATTTTCATGTTGAGTCCGGAACAGACTGTGTTGTGCCGGTGGGGACCACAGGTGAAAGCCCGACGCTGACGCATGACGAGCATGAGCGTGTGATTTCTCTGACCTGCGAACACGCGGCCGGGCGAATTCGCGTGATGGCTGGTACGGGATCCAACAGCACCGCCGAAGCCATTCGCCTGACGCGGTCTGCCAAGCAGGCCGGCGCTGATGGTGCACTGATGGTCGCACCTTATTACAACAAGCCCACTCAGGATGGTTTCTTCCAGCATTTTCGCGCTGTTGCCGAGCATGTGGATCTGCCAATCGTGCTCTACAACATCCCCGGGCGGACCGCGAAGAATATGGAGCCTGAGACCATCTGTCGGATTGCTGACACCTGTCCCAGTGTCGTGGCAATCAAGGAATCCACAGGTTCGATGGATCAGGCATCGCAGATTCTGTCGGCATCTGAGCTGACTGTGCTGTCCGGGGATGACAGCCTGACGTTGCCATTGCTGTCGATTGGGGCGACCGGAGTGGTCTCGGTGGCCGGCAACATCGTGCCGCGTGATGTCAAGGCGATGCTGACGGCCTTTGCCTGCGGTGATACCGCCACTGCGATGCAGTGGCATCATCGTCTGTTTCCGCTGTGCCGGGATATGCTGGGCCTGTCCACCAACCCGATCCCGGTGAAGGCCGCGATGCGACTGCTGGGGCGAGAGTGTGGTGAAGTTCGTCTTCCGCTGACCGCCCTGTCGGATGCTCAGGTATCAGCCCTGAGAACAACGCTGGCCCGCTATGGGTTACTGTAAAGCAACACCGGACAGCGTGCATTGACTAAGGCAGAAAACCGCGTTCTCGGAGTTCCTGAATATTGTCAGGTGCACTTGAGATGATGCGTTCAGTGGCGTAGCGGAAAACGGCAAATCCGGCCATGTCGGCAGGGGCTGACAGGACCGCGATCTGGTCTTCATCTTCGCTGTCCAGTTGCCTGTTGAGCTTTGCGACCGCTTCTTCGATCGTGTCTGTCACGATGGATTCGGGACCAGCCTGATTGGTCAGCCGCAGGTTGGAGAACGCCGCGGTGCGGGACATCAGGAATTCGATGAAGCCCGCATCCTCGTGCTCTTCAAAGAAATTCCGCAGCTCCGGATGCATGTTTTCCGGGGTGATAATGCGGGCGCGGCTGATGGTGATCGAACCCCGGCGGATTCGAACCAGCTTTTCGGTTTCGGATGACGTCACCAGAAAGTAGTGCAGGTCGGAATCACCAAAGGTGAACAGACCTGTCTGTACCGGGCGTTCGATACGCACCCTGGACCACGCTTCGCGGAGCCTGCGAAATTGTTCGAAGCCTTCAAACATGTGAGTGGTCAGTGTCCTTTGGGGGGATTCTTCAGGCGTTCGGCCTTCTGTTCATCGGACAGCTCGTCCCATTCCTCGAGGCACGGTGGGCAGCAGAAACCGACTTTCTGCCCGTTCCATTCCCTGACCAGCTCGGCGGTCAGGTCTGCAGCATTGATGTCGCCGCCCATGATGGGGCATTTGGCATTCACAACCTGCAGAGCAGCCGTGGCCGCTGCGGCAGCGGGAGCGGCTACAGATGCGGGGTCAGCGGATTCGCCGCAGCCATAGGCAGGCAGCAGCAGGCAGGTCAGCAGCAAAACGCGTCGCACGATGGAAGCTCCGGAAAAAAAAGGGGGGGATGATCTGACACGCGGAACAAAAGCGAATCAACCGTGCTGCAGTGTATGCAGGCGATCGGAGTTTGACACCCATTCTCCCTGATCCGACGCGCAATTCCTCCGCACAGAACCGGGAAAACCCCTGAATCGGGTGGATTTCAGAACGGGATGCATCGATTCTGCGGGGGTGTTTTTCTATTCTCTGAGGTGGAGTTTGGGCGGGCGACGATCGGGGCAACGGGCGGTTCAGGCAGGACGGCAGCAACATGGGTGAGATTCTGACAGGGCAGGGTATGGCAGCCCTGCTGACTCTGACATCGCTGGAACTGGTACTGGGGATCGACAATGTGATCTTCATCGCCATCCTGTGTGGTCGGTTGCCTGAGCGGGATCGTGACAGGGCGCGGCGACTGGGACTGGGGCTGGCGGTGGTTTCCCGAATTCTGCTGGTGCTGGCCATCGGCTGGGTGATGGGCCTGAAGGAACCTTTGTTCAGGCTGATCGGGCGGGAGGTGACCGGGAAGGATCTGATTCTGATCCTGGGCGGCATATTTCTGATCTTCAAGGCGACCAAGGAGATCCACCATCGCGTGCAGGC
>CAITYU010000202.1 GCA_903896675.1 uncultured Planctomycetaceae bacterium | reverse complement strand
TTTCGATGCCAGTGTGGCGTATCGTTCCGTGTATCTGCCGGTGGCTCGCGGGCTGCTGCCTCGAGCTCTCGAAGTCTTCGATTTTGCGGAACCCAGCATGGTGATTGGGCAGCGTGAGGCGTCCAACACACCCGCTCAGGCATTGTACCTGCTGAATAACCGATTTGTGATTGAACAGTCTGAGGTGCTGGCCAGTCGACTGCAGCAGCAGGCTGACGACCCAACATCGCAGGTGCAACTGGCATTCCGGCTGGTTTATGGGCGACCGGCGACTGAGCAGGAGCTGGCTGCCAGTCGAAACTTTCTGCAGGGATCGCGGGACGCTTCCGCCGGGCTGACGGAATTCTGTCAGGCCCTGTTTGCCACGGCCGAATTTCGTTACGTGAATTGAGCAACAGGAATCAGCGATGACACAAGCGACTGGTGAATCACGGCGTCGCATGCTGCAGACGGCAGCGGCGGGTTTCGGCTATGTGGCTCTGGCGGGAATGCTGGCGCGGGCGGCTGACGAAGCGGCAGAATCGGCTTCGACACCGGAGGTGACTCCGCAGTCAACTCAGCCACTGGCTCCCCGGCCCACGCATTTTCCAGCGCGGGCAAAGCGCGTGATTTTTCTGTGCATGCAGGGGGGACCGTCGCATGTTGACACTTTTGACTACAAGCCGCAGCTGATTGCGGACGCCGGTAAAACGCTGGGTGCCGGACGCCGTTCGCTGATGGCGCCGGTTGCTCCCTTTCGACAGCGCGGGCAGAGTGGTCTGTGGCTGTCGGATCTGTTTCCCAGCCTGTCGGAACAGGCCGACAAACTGTGTCTGCTGCGTTCAATGCACTGTGATCAGCCGACCCATCCGCGCGCTGTGACTCAGATGCATACCGGCAACGCGCAGTTTGTAAGGCCGTCACTGGGAGCGTGGACGTTGTACGGGCTGGGCACCGAGAATGACAGTCTGCCGGGCTTCGTCGCGCTGAATGCTCCGCCGGCATCCGCGCAGAATTACGGCAGCGCGTTTCTGCCGGCAGTTTACCAGGGCAGTCGCGTCGGGCCGGGTGTGCAGCGCGGACCTGCACAGGCTCGCATGGCAGGTAATGTGCCGGCACTGCCCGATATTCGCAACCCGCGGCTGTCACGGGACGCTCAGCGACGGCAACTGGATTTCATTCAGGAACTGAATCGGCAGAAACTGGAACGCGAGCAGGTGCAGCCGGGAGTGGAGGGCGTTATTGAATCGTATGAGCTGGCGTTTCGCATGCAGGACAGTCTGCCCGATCTGATGGATCTGTCCGCGGAAACTCAGGCCACACAGACGCTGTACGGACTCGGCGAAACTCAGACGTCGGCGTTCGGTCGACAATGCCTGCTGGCACGGCGGTTTGTCGAGGCCGGAGTTCGGTTTGTTGAGATCAACCATGGCAACTGGGATCACCATACCCGTTTGGAAACTGACCTGCAGGCACGCAGCCGTGAAGTGGACCAGCCGATTGCCGGGTTGCTGGCGGATCTGGACCAGCGCGGGTTGCTGAAGGACACGCTGGTGATGTGGGGTGGAGAATTCGGACGCACCCCCGATGCACAGAACGGCAGCGGTCGCGATCACAACCATCGCGGTTACACCTATTGGATGGCGGGTGGCGGCGTCAAAGCCGGTTTCAGCTACGGCAGTACGGACGAGCATGGGGCTGTAGCCGCGGAAAACAAATGTCACGTGCACGACTGGCATGCCACCATTCTGCACCTGCTGGGGCTGGACCACACAAAACTGACATATCGCTATGCCGGTCGCAATTTCCGTCTGACGGACGTGTACGGCAACGTCGTCCATGATATTGTGTCATAATTCGTTTCCCCAGACCCTGCAGTCTGCTGCCTCAGTGAAAACGTCCCCCTGACCCCCACCACCCGCCACCCGCCACCCGAAAACCGAAAACCGAAAACCGAAAACCGAAAACTGACCACTGACCACTGACCACTGACCACTGACCACTGACCACTGACAACTGACCACTGACAACTGCGATCGGATCTTTGTTTCCATGCCGCATCTGATTGAAGTGATTGACAACGCACTTTCCCCGGAGCTGTGTCAGCAATGGCTGGCTGCTTTCGACAGTTCCCCGCACCAGAGTGCTGGGAAGACGGGAGGCGGTGTTGATACAGAGAAGAAGCGCAGTCGGGACATCAATGTGACGGGCAGGGCTGAGTTTCGCTCGTTGCTGAAACCGGTCATGCAGGCCACAACTCAGGGTATCCTGCATTACATGCGAAAACATCCGCTGGCAATGATCAGCGGCTTGGGGCTGAAGATGGCTCATCCGGTCAGCGGCGAGATTGTCGGGGTGACGATCGACAATTTTGCGGAGGTTGCCCAGCCTCAGTTGCCGATGCTGTTGCAGCGGCTGTTTCGCATCGGGCAGATCAACGCCCAGAGGTATGAGCAGTCCGCAGGTGGCTATCCGTACGTGCACAGTGAAGTCTATCCGGAGGGCGGTGATAACGACGCGCTGCATCGCATCCTGCTGTTCATGTTCTATCTGAACGATGTGGAGGTCGGCGGTGAAACCGAGTTCCATTATCAGCAGGTCCGAATTAGTCCCCGGGCGGGCCGCATGGTGATTGCTCCGGCCTACTTCACGCATTCCCACTGCGGGCATGTACCGCAGTCCGGACACAAATATATTCTGACGTCCTGGGTGCTGTTTAACCGGTCCGAGCAGATCTTTCCGCAGACGCGGTGAGCCCCCTTTGTCAACAAGAATCCGTAATGCTGGTCGGAATTTCGACCTTTGCTGCGGACTTTGCTGACATGTTGCCAAAAAGCCACAGACAATCCGCAGGTGTTGGCAGTTCAGGCCCTGTCGGCACTCCAATGATCGCCCCTTGCGATGACCCACGCATCTTGAGTTTTTCCGGATCAACGCGAAATCCTGTGCGCAGCGGCAGATTGCATTGCCTCGAGTGTTCACCCTCCTCGGGAGGGCGAAGCTCCCACTGAGCCGAACTCCTCGGCACGCTGCTGTATCCCGCGGGTCATAGGGAGCATCCGTCCCAAAGGGGGACTTTGCGATTACTGAGCACTGACGCCCGGCTCGGCAGGAGCCTCGCCCTCCCACGTTTGCCGGCTCGGCGGGAGCCTCGCCCTCCCAAACGGGACCTTGCGATTACTGAACACAGAACACAGAACACAGAACACAGAACACTGAACACTGAACACTGAATACTGACCACTGACCACTGACCACTGACCACTGCCGCCCGGCTCGGCACGCGCACTTCATTTTATGTTGAGCCGTTTTTCCGACGATGATGGACGGCGTGGCTTGTGGCCCCTCAAAACCGCCCCATTGGTGCAGCAAGTGCTGTGGTGGGATTCGGACTGGGAATTCTCCGACGTCGGTGCCCGCATGGAGTCCCGGTCTGGATCTGTGGCACCGGCGTCGTTAGGCTGCTGGTCCTGAAAGGGAAATCCTCGCGTGACAGACCATCAACTGCATGCCCAACTGAAGCAACTGGTGAGCCGCGGTCGCGTTCTCACTGCTCCTGCGCAATTGGCTGGTTACGACACCGATGCCATTGGCTACCGTTCGTATCGCCCGCAGGCTGTGGTGCTGCCTGCCGACGCGGCGGAACTGGTCGGACTGATGCAGGCGGCCCCGCAGCTGCGGGTGCCGGTCACCATTCGTGGTGCCGGGACATCGCTGTCCGGAGGACCAGTGGCGGCCGAGGGTGGTGTGCTGGTGCACACTTCGGCACTCCGCGCCATCCGCAGCATTGATCCCGCCAATCTCTGCTGCGAAGTGGAATCCGGAGTTGTTCTGAATCAACTGGACGCTGCGCTTGCACCGCATGGTCTGTTCTATCCACCGGATCCCAGCAGCGGCCCCGTCTGCACTCTGGGGGGCAACGTGGCCATGAATGCCGGTGGAGCCCACTGTTTCCGCTATGGTGTGACCAGTAACTACGTCTTGGGTGTCGAAGCCGTGTTTCTCAACGGCGAAGTGCATCAGTTCGGAGGACCTGCCGGTGGCCGTGGGGCATGGCGGGACGACTGGAAGCGATTGCTGGTTGGTTCTGAAGGAACGCTGGCGGCCTTTACAAGGTTCTGGCTGCGAGTTGTGCCGCGGCCGCGGAAGTGCTGGACCTATCGAGCCACCTTTCACGATCTGAAGACAGCCGAACGTGCGGTGCAGGCGCTGGCTCTGCATTCGTCATTCCCGGTAGCCATCGAGTTGATGGACCCGCGATATGTTGCGATGGTGGAGAACAGCCCGCTCGCAGTGGGACTGCCGCAGGATTGTTTCCTGATCGTGACGGAAATTGACGGCCCGGCGGAGCTGGTGGATCAGCGGGCTGAGGCTGTGGCTGCGGTGCTGCGGGAATCCGGAGCGGCTGCGGTCGAATACAGCGATGATGCGGCCACACGGCAGAGTCTCTGGAAGGCGCGCAAGGTGGCCGGTGGGCTGATGGGGCAGCTCAGTCCGGACTTTCTCGTGCAGGACGCTGTGATTCCTCGTCGCGCACTGGCTGAAATTCTGCAACTGGTGTACGACGAAGCCGATGCTGCCGGACTGCCGGTGATCAATGTGTTCCACGCCGGTGATGGGAATCTGCACCCCAATTTCCTGTTCGATTCACGTTGTCCTGAACAGGTTGAGCAGGTGGAAGCCATCAGCGGGCGACTGATGCAGCGCGTCGTAGCCGTCGGCGGAACGCTGTCCGGCGAACACGGAATTGGCAACGACAAAACGGCTTACATGCCGCTGATTTTCGGTGCACGTGCCTTGCGTCTTCAACTGGCGGTTCCGGCGGTTTTCAATCCTGCCCATCAACTGAACCCGCTCAAGGTCTTTCGCAGTCGCAGCTTTGCTGCAGCAACGGGGCAGGGCGGATCGGCAGGTGCAAACGGCCACGAAAAGGACAAATTTCAGACTCGCGATGATGCCCTGTTCGACCACTGGTTTGACGAAGTCGATGGTACGGCCTGCGTGCCGGCAACGGCTGCTGCCGGGCTGCTGCAGCAGCTGGCTGCGCCGGCCGGTTTCCGCTTTCCCTTGCTGCTGTCTTCCACCAGCACTCTGGTTGAGCAACTGCATGCCAGCGGTTATGCCCCCATGTCGTCTCGCTTCGGAGCCCTCTGCGACAACATCTGCGGGATGAATTATCGACTGCCGGGTGGCCGAGTGGTGCGGATCGGCGAGCGAGTGGTGAAATCCACAACCGGGTATGATCTGTTCCGTTTCCTGCTGCACGCTGAGTCAGATTTCGGCGCACCCGTCGACTTTGTGGTCAGGCTGCGTCCGGACTGCGGCGAATCCCGGCTGGTGCAGTTTCAGGGACCGGCGCCCGCTGTTCTCGCCGCAGCGTGGCAACTGGCATCACGTGACTGGGTCCACTGGTTTGACGCCATTGATGTTGTGTGGCAGGGTGCGACAGGTGCGGGGACGGCCGGGGCGGTACTGCGTGTCGCGTGGAATTGCCCATCGGCTGAGGTTGCCGTGTTCGAGCGTGAACTTCAGTCGGCGGCGCGGCAGTTTCAGTTGCGGTCAATCGCGTCCCGGTCAGACGGTCTGCTGGATGGCTTGCCGGATCTGACCGTGCGCGTCCAGCCGCAGACGGCGGCGCGGGTTGCTGAGCAGTTGCAGCGTCATCCGGGGCTGCGTATTGTGCAGATTGTGGCACTGGGGGTGCTGCATGTGTACGGCCCGGGGGCTGAAACGGTAGTGCTCACACAGGACCTGCAGTGGCAGCTTGAGCAGACCGGTGGTGACTGGCACAGCCGACATCGGCCATATCGGCAAAGCATGGCGGCAGAGGTCCAGTGGAGACGCCTGCTGCTGGAGGAGTTTCAGCGATCATGAAGAAGCCCGAAACTGCTCCGAAGAATTCCGCTCTCGACCTGCCCGTGCTGGATGCATCGTCAGCATTGCTGACCAGTTGTGTGCACTGCGGGTTCTGTCTGGAGGTGTGTCCGACCTATCAGCAGAGTGGTGATGAAAACAATTCTCCGCGGGGCCGGCTGCGTCTGTGGCGACAGGAAGCCCAGGGACGCCTGGAACCGGACCCGTGGACTGTTCAGTACACACAGGAGTGTGTCGGGTGTCTGGCCTGTGAACCGGCCTGTCCGGCCAGGGTTCCGTATGGCGAGATCCTCGAAGAGGTCCGTCACCAGCATGTGCACAGCGGTAGACATCTGCCGCCGTTGTCCTTGCGGCTGGCTGCCTGGCTGGCTGCTCGACCGCGATTGTTTTCGCTGGTGGGATTGCCCCTGCGAGTCTTCAGGCGGGCGGGGCTGCTGCCTCACAGGCTGCTGTTTGCCGGGCAACCGGCCGTGCTGGAGTCGACAGCGGCCTACGCGGCGCGACTGATGGCTCGGCAGCGACCGACGGGACCGCGGGTGGCCCTGCTGACAGGCTGTCTGATGGAAGCGGTCTTCCGCGAAATCAATTTTGCCACTGTGCGAGTGCTGATCCGCAACAATCTGCAGGTCGTGGTACCCGAGCAGCAGGGCTGTTGCGGGGCCATGCATGAGCATCTGGGACTGGCAGCAGTTGAACAGTTGCGCGAACAGAATCGACAGGCGTTCCTCGCTGCGGACGTCGCTGCCGTTGTCGCCAACTCGTCGGGCTGTGGGTTGTCGACGATGAAGACGCTGGGAGGTGATTTGCCAGTGCGGGATGTGCTGGACTTTTTGGGGGAAACTGGCGTGCGGGCGAATTCGCCGCGCTCGGATAAAGCGCGGGTGTACGTGGATCTGCCGTGCCATCTGGTGCACGGCCAGAAGTTGCCGGGCATTCCGCAGTCGGTGCTGGATGCCACGGGGTATCGCTGGGAACTGGCACCGCGGGCTCGTGACTGCTGCGGATCGGGTGGTGTCTATAACCTGCAGCAGCCCGGCAATGCCCGGCAGATACTGCAGGGCAAGTCGCAGTTTCTGAACACTGCGGAGGGAGATCCGGTGATACTGGCCACCAGCAATCACGTGTGCATGATGCAGTGGCAGTCGGCGGGACGCGCGGGGCTGGTGCAGCGACCGTATCAGGTTCGCCATGTGATTCAATTGCTCGATACGGGAGACGTGACATGAGCGGGCAGGGCGACGCGGTAGTTGGGCAGCGCAGACAGTTCCTGCATTCGCTGATGGCACTGCCGGTGTTGGCGGTGGGGCGGGAGACTTCCGGATGCAGCAGTGTGCTGGCGTCTGCCGAGCAGATTGACTCCGGCATCAGTCTGGGATTCAGCCTCTACGGCACGAAGCAGTTGACGCTGGAGGAATCGCTGCAGGCCTGCTCAGCGGCCGGTTTTCGGCATGTCGAATTCTGTCTGAACGCGGGATTTCCGACGGAACCAGCGGTGTTTGACGCAGCAGCCCGCCGGACGACGTCCGCGCGACTGCGGGAACTGCAGCTCACGCTGCCCTGTCTGATGATTCAGATTCCATTGGTGTGTGATGACGCGATGCATCAGGCGTCATTGCGGACGATTGCCGAGGCTGCGGCGCTGGGGCGTGAGCTGGTGCCGGATCAGCCTCCGATTCTGGAGACCGTTGTGGGGGGCAGTCCGGCGAAGTGGGACGAACAGAAAGCGGGCATGCTGCAGCGTCTGAAAGGCTGGGCAGAGCTGGCCGAGCGTGAGCAGGTGCTGCTGGCGATCAAAGCCCATGTTGGCAGTGCCATGAATTCGCCTGCCCGACTGTTGTGGTTGCTGCAGGAATGCGGGTCCGCCGCGATTCAGGCGGCTTATGACTTCAGCCACTTTGAACTGCAGGGGCTGGAACTGCAGGGCACTCTGACCGAACTGTTGCCGCGGACTCGTTTTATTCATGTGAAGGATACGACCGGGGATGCCGGCAAATTCCGATTCCTGCTGCCGGGTGAGGGCCGGACGGATTACGTGCAGTATTTTCGGCTGCTGCGACACCTGCGCTACTCCGGCCCGGTCTGCGTGGAAGTGAGTGGCCACGTTTCCGGCCAGCCCGGCTATGACGCCCGCAAAGCGATCAACAGCACCTATACTGTGCTGTCAAAGGCCCTTGCGGCGTCCGCGGAGTAGGCGCGGTCGCCGGTTGCCACGCGGTCGCCCGGGCTCCCGGTCGCCAAATCCGGTACGCCCTCACCCCGGACTCACTTTACCTCTCAATCTTGTGTATCCTGCCCCCTCACCAAAGAGCTTTCCGCATTCTCCCTGGCTTCCTGCATGTCGGCTTTCAAAGACATCGAGCGACAAATCTCCGATGCCATGCATGCGGATCAGTTTGCTTTGCGCCAACTGCTGCGCAGTGTGGCTGCTGCTGAAAAATCCGGACGTCCGTTTGATCGGCTGATGGACAGACTGCAGGCACAGTTGCAGCGCAGCCTGCAGCGCAGACAGCAGCGGGCCGCGTGGAAACCTCGACTGCAGTGGGACCCCGATCTCCCCGTTGTGGCACGCCGCCAGGAAATCATGGACACCATTGCCGCCAGCCAGGTGGTGGTGCTCTGCGGGGAAACCGGATCCGGGAAATCCACGCAGTTGCCGAAGATCCTGACCGACATGGGTCGCGGAATTGCCGGAGTCATCGGGCATACTCAGCCGCGCCGTATCGCAGCCCGTTCCGTGGCTGCTCGCGTGGCCGAAGAGCTGGGCTGCAAACTGGGGCAGGAGGTCGGATATCGCATTCGCTTCACCGACAGCAGTGGCCCGCTGACTCGCATTCGCCTGATGACCGACGGCATCCTGCTCGCCGAAACTCAGAATGATCGCTATCTCGACCACTACGATACCATCATCGTCGACGAAGCTCACGAACGGTCTCTGAACATCGATTTTCTGCTGGGCTACCTGAAACGTCTGCTGCCGCGACGGCGCGATCTGAAACTGATCATCACCTCGGCCACCATTGATGCGGCCCGCTTCGCCGAACATTTTGGTTCCGCCGGTCGACCGGCACCTGTGCTGCAGATTTCCGGCAGAACCTACCCGGTCGAGATTCGTTATCGACCGCTGGATGAGCCGCAGGGCGATGGTGCCGACGAAGAGCCTCGCGACTGGCTGGATGGCGTGGCTGATGCTGTACACGAACTGGCTCGCGAGAATTCCGGCGACATGCTGGTCTTTCTGCCCACCGAACGTGATATTCGCGAAACCGCAAAGGTGCTCGGGGGACGTCGGCTTCCGGGAGACCTGCCAGAACGCACCACGGAGATTGTGCCGCTGTTCGGGCGGCTGTCGATGGAAGATCAGACTCGGGTTTTCGCTACCAGCCCGCATCGACGCATTGTGCTGGCCACCAATGTCGCGGAATCTTCGCTGACGGTGCCCGGCATTCGAGCAGTTGTGGACACCGGGACGGCTCGCATCAGCCGTTACTCAGCTCGTTCCCGCATGCAGCGTTTGCCGGTGGAACCTGTGTCTCAGGCGTCCGCCAATCAGCGCGCGGGGCGCTGCGGCCGTGTGGGGCCGGGGATCTGCATTCGACTCTACAGTCAGGCCGACTACAGCACTCGGGAAGCCTTCACTGCCCCCGAAATTCAGCGGACAAATCTGGCGGCTGTGATCCTGCGCACGCTCAGCCTGAAACTTGGCAATCTCGAAGATTTCCCGTTCCTCGATCCTCCAAAGGTGTCGGTAATCCGCGAGGGTTACCGCACTCTGGAAGAGTTGGGAGCGATTGTGACGGAAGCGGAAGCCGCTGCCGCGCGACAGGATTCAGCCGCGGATCCAGCGCAGACTGCCAATGAGGCTGAAGACGTGAAGTCTGCTGCAAAGCCCGCTAAACGCGGACAGCAGGCCGGGGATCTGACGGACATCGGACGCCGCATGGCGACTCTGCCGGTGGACCCTGCGATTGCACGCATGATACTGGCCGCCGTTGAGATGCACGCGTTGCCGGAAGTGCTGGCCATCGCCGCTTTTCTGGAATGCCAGGATCCACGGGAACGCCCGCTGGAAAAACAGCAGGCTGCCGATGAAGCCCATCGCAGATTCTTCAATCGCGATTCCGATTTTCTGACCATCCTGAATCTGTGGGATGCGTGGCACGAAAAACAGCGCGAGCTGTCCAACAGCCAGTTGCGAAAATGGTGCCAGCAGCATTTCCTTTCATGGCTGCGGATGCGGGAATGGGTGGATGTGCACGGACAGTTGCGGGAGCTGCTGGAGGACAGCGATGATCCGGCAATTCAGCAGGCAGCCAGGGCGCTGGCCAAACAGCGACAGCATCCGGAAAAGTCACTGGCTGAGCAGCGGCATAACGACTTCGCTGCCACCCATAAAGCGTTACTGACCGGGTTGCTGCCGAATATCGCCATGCAGACGCCGGAGGGCGAATTTGTCGGTGCCGGTGGCAGTCGCCTCGCCATCTGGCCCGGTTCGGCACTGGCCCCCAAAGGCGCGAAGTGGTTTGTTGCCGCTGAGCTGGTGGAAACCACCCGCAGGTATGCTCGCACCATCGCACGAATTCAGCCCGAATGGATTGAACCACTGGCCGGGCATCTGCTCAGCCGCGAATACTTCGAGCCGCACTGGGACCCGCAGGCCGGCAACGTGATGATCTATGAAAAGGTGAGCCTGTGGGGACTTCCAATCGTCACGCGTCGACGGGTCACGCTGGCACGCATCGATCCCGTGAAATCCCGTGAAATGCTGATTCAGCATGGTCTGGTGGAACTGGGCTTGCTGTACGGAGAGTTGTCGGACGGGTCCGGACCGCCGCAGCAGGACGACTATGCAGACGAAGAGGACGCGCTGACTCGTGGTGCGGCCCGGGTGCGTCCGGGTAAAGCGGCAGCCAATCCGCGGCGACCTCAGCGCCGTGGCTGGGGACACGAATTCCCGTTCCTGCAGCACAATGTCTCGGTCCTGCAGCAACTGAAGGAACTGCAGGCAAAAACCAGATCCCACCATCTGCTGCCTGGGGACGAAGTCCTGTTCGAGTTGTACGCTTCGCAGATTCCGGCGGAATGTACGGATCGTGATCGCCTGCGACGCTGGTATCAGCGAACCCACAGCCGTCTGCCCCGATTGCTGCAGTTCGACATCAATCAGTTCGCAGACGAAGCTCAGCGAAAGCAGCACGTCAGTCTGTTTCCGGAATCGGCGCAGTTCGGAGCCATGCATCTGCCCCTCAGTTACCAGCTCGATCCGGGGCAGGAGGCTGACGGGGTGACTGTCAGTCTGCCACTCGAAGGATTGCCGCAACTGACGGAATCCCGGCTCGACTGGCTGGTCCCGGGGCTGCTGGAGCAGAAGGTGCTGGCGCTGATTCGGGCACTGCCCAAGTCTTTCCGCAGACACTTCGTACCAGCGCCGGATTCCGCCCGACTTGTGGCGTCGGATCTTGAATTTGCCCGCGGCGACTTTCTGCACAGCGTCGCCGTACGGCTGTCGCAGCTTTCCGGGGAACGCATTTCGGCTCAGGACTTTGACGCCGGACAGATTCCGGATCATCTGAAATTCAACATCCGAGTGCTGGATGATCAGCGGAAGACGCTGATCGAGGGACGTGACCTGAAGGTCCTGCGTGCGACGCTGGCGGAACGGGCCGTGCGGGCGGCCAGCGAGGCGGACCGGCGGGCCGCTGCGGTCGGCCCCACACCCGATGAAGCTCAATGGCTGCGGACCGGATTCAAAAACTGGGACTTCTTTGATGTGCCCGAACATATTGAGATTGTGCGGGCGGGAATGGCCCTGCGCGCCTTTCCCGCACTGCGCGACGATGGCGAAACTGTCGCCCTGATGCTGTGCCAGACGCCCGAAGATGCCCGTCGCCAGCTCCGCTGTGGACTGCGACGCCTGTTCCTGCTGGTGGAAAAAAAACGCATCCTCACCCAGGTCGGAAATCTTCCGCAGATCACAAAGACGCGAGTCCTTGCGACGACGATCAAGGGACTGGAATTCACCAGCAGTGTGGCGCTGCTGATGACTGATCGAGCGTGGCTGGCCGACAATCAACTGCCACGCACAAAGCATGCTTTTGAATCCGCACTGCGCCTCGGACGCGAACGCCTGCCCGTTGCTGCTCAGGAACTGACTCAGTTTCTGCCCGTCATGTTTCAGCAGTACCATGAAACTCGAGCAGCCCTCGAACTGGCCAAAGGACCGGGGTGGGAGCCGATCGTCAAGGGCCTGCAGCAGCAGTTGAGTGGCTTGATCAGCGGTGATTTTCTGGCCGTCACACCGTGGCCGTGGCTGATCCAGTTCCCGCGATATCTGACTGCCATACGGCAAAGACTGATTCGCCTCGGCTCCGGTGGACTGCGGACGGAAATGAATCTGGAAGCTGAACTGCAGCCATGGCTGATGAAGTATGAACAGAAACGGCGCGAACATCAGCGGCAGCAGCGAGTGGATCCGATGCTGGAACACCTGCGGTGGATGATTGAGGAATTTCGAGTGCAACTGTTTGCTCAGAAGCTGGGCACCGCCATCAGCGTGTCACCAACCAAACTGGAAGAACAGTTCGTGCGTGTCTCCTGATGCCACTGCTGCCTTTTCGCCGCATTTGTTGTTGCCTCGCCGCAACATCCCTGCAGGACAGACATCCGGCATCCGCCTTTCGTCGCTGAATGCGGCGATTGGGGAACTGCATCTTGCTCGATCTCGTCGGCCTGAATATCTGTCAGAATCTGCGCATGGACAGCGTTCGACGGGGTGTCGATCGTCATGCGACCACGCGAACAACCCCGTTCGCTGATGATGGACTTCCTGCATGCTCGACCCCTCCCGGATCTTCCCGTGCCTTGCGTGGCTGCTGCTGTTGTGCAGCGGCAACTGGGCCAATTCGTGGCTGCCTTCAGAATTCGCCGACATCATCGCTCGCCGGTTCAGCAGGTGGGATCTGAATCGCGATCGGCTGCTCACGGGCGATGAAATCAATCGG
>CAITYU010000201.1 GCA_903896675.1 uncultured Planctomycetaceae bacterium | reverse complement strand
TTTTCCGCGTTCTTCCGCGGCTCAAAAAAAGGGCTCAACACGAATTCCTGTGCGCAACCGCAGACTGCATCGCCCGAGGTGTTGACTGCGATCCTTGGAGAGCGAAGCTCCCAACGGGCGGGCTTTGCGATTACTGAACACTGACGTCCGGCTCGGCAGGAGCCTCGCCCTCCCAAAGGTGCGCCGGTTCGGCAGGAGCCTCGCCCTCCCAAAGGTGCGCCGGCTCGGTACGCGCACTTCATTTTACGTTGAGCCTTTGTCTGTTTGCGCTGGACCCCAGTCGCCGCACGAAACCTGCCCGAACTTTCACTCAATCAACACTGCCGACAATGACGATGCTGACGACAGGGCAGACCTTGACGCCCGCTGCTGCTGCAGTTTCTGCCACTGGTGCAGCTTCACTCCGCAGCATTCGCCGATTCCAGGCCTCTACCCCCCACTCAATCACCCTCCACGGACTTCTCAATCCGGAAACACGGCCAGCCACAGACTCCGGAAACAGTATCGTTCGCAGAAATTCTTTTTCATGGCTCAACAGCAGGATCAACCTGTGCAGACTCACAGCACTCATCAGGCCGGTGACGCATCCGCTCAGCCCGCCACGCGATCTGCTTCCTCCTCCCTGTGGCCCGCCGCCTTCGGTTCGCTGGGAGTCACAGTTCTGTTCTATGTGATAGGCCCGTGGATCGCCGCTCCCTTAAACGGCGCAGAATTCTTCCAGCGGTATTTCTGCGGACATCCGCTCGAATACGTCACCTCCGCCATCTTCTTTCTCGGCATGGCCATCCTGTGGGCCAAGCTGCGAGCCTTGCCGAGGGAACGACGAGCCCTCGCAGCAGCACGCGAACTCGCTGCCCGAAACAACTGGTCGGCCGGCCAAACATCACAAAACCAGGCCGTCGCAGAGATGACAACCTTTCTGAACTCCGCCACTGCCGATACCACCACCACGGCCGTCGGTCAAAGATTCCACGATATCCTGCATCACGTCACTCGACGAGCTGATGCAGCACTCGATGATCACCTCAAATACCTCGCTGACCTCGCCGCCGATCGGCTTGTGCAGAGCTTTCAACTGGTACGCACCGTCACGTGGGCCGTACCCATCATGGGATTCCTCGGCACCGTCATCGGGATCACCATGGCCATCGCCAATGTGACCCCGGAACAACTCGATTCCTCCCTGCCGGAAGTCACCTCCGGACTTGCTGTGGCCTTCGACACCACCGCTCAGGCACTCGGCATGTCCATGGTCCTCGTCTTTGCCACATTCATCATTGAACGAGCCGAGCAGTCGGTGCTGAATGAGCTCGAGGAGTTCGGCATCAACGCGCTGTTGCCCGCCTTCGGTCGCGGCAGCGATTCACAGCTCAACAGCGGCACCGAAGCCGCCGAACTCACCGCACGCATGCTGGCTCAGCAGGCCGAATTCTGGAATGCCCGCTTCGCCTCGCTGCAGTCCGACTGGCAGGCCGCACTCAGCCAGCAGACCACCCAACTGGCTCGCAACCTCGCCGCCGATACCGAATCCACACTCAGCCAGCACCGCGAGTCTCTGTCGCTGGCTCGGGACAATTACGCCAGTGCACTGCAGCAGAGCTCTCAGACCGTGGCCCAGCAGTTCCAGCAGGCCATGTCCGCGTTTGTGCAGCGAGTTGATGTCTGGCAGTCCGCCATGCAGACCACGTCCATGGCCGCTGCCGGTCAGACCGAAGAACTGCATCGACTCGGTCGCACACTGCTCCAGCTTACCGAATCTGAAGAACGCCTTGCCCGACTGCAGGACCAGTTGAACCAGAATCTGCAGGCCCTGCAGATCGTCGATTCCCTCGAACAGACGGTCAGCAGTCTCAACGCTGCCGTCGCGGCTCTCTCCGCTCGAACTCACCTGCGGTCGGCCGCCTGATTCCCCCGCGACGGTCTGCTTGATCAGAGAATATCATGGCTCGGCGGCAACATCAGCACAGCGTTTCACTGTTCCCCTTTCTCGCAGTTCTCGTCTGCGCGATGGGTTCGCTGATCCTGCTGCTGCTGGTCATGACACGAAAAATTCGCCACGATCAGCAGGCCGAATTGTCCGCCGCCAGCACCCCGGTCGCTGTTCAGCCCGTCGATCGCTCGGCCGAACTGCTGGCCATGGAACAATCCGCTGCGGAACTGCAGACCCGACTGCACGGACTGCAGCTCAAAGTCACCACACTCAGGACTGAGCTGGAACAGAAACGCCGGCAGCTCGCCCAGACCCGCGCCGAGCTGGCCAGCCTGCAGGCCCAACTGCAGACAGCCACCGCTCAAAACCCCATAACCTCCACAGAATCCGATCTGCAGAAACTGAAGGCTGAAGAGGCCGATTTGCTGGCTCGACTGACCACGGCTGAACAGGCCCTGCTGGCCAAACGCGATGAACTGACACGCGCCGAAGATGCCGTGCAGGAAGCCGAACTGCTGCTTTTCGAAAAACAGTCGGCCATCGTTGCACTCAGAGAACAGCTCCAGTCGGCCACAGCACAGGCCGCAGCGGTATCCGGAGTTCGCACGCTCGTGGAATTCAGCAACTCCACCGGAACGACGAGGACACCCATCGTCATTGATGTTTCCGCCGGCGGCTTCGAATTCCTGCCGAATACCATCCGAGTCACCATGGCCGATATGGAAAAATTCCCGGTTCGTGACAATCCGCTGCTGTCCGCCATCCTCGCCATTCATCAGCACCGCAGCGGACGCTCACTGACCGCCGAGCCTTACGTGCTGCTGCTGGTACGCCCCGGTGGCAGTCTGCCCTTCTACGGAGCCCAGCGAATCCTCACAGAAGCAAAGATCCACTACGGCTATGAGCTGCTGACTGCCGACCGCAAAGTTGTCGTCGACGGAACCGATCTGCTCGAACCACCCGCGGTGCAACTGGCACTGCAGGAGGCCTTCCGCCGTCGCGAAGCACTGTACGCTCGACTGTTCGATATCACTCAGGAAGAACTGTCCCGCCGCGGACTGGCCGCCGGACAGCAGCCCGCTGCCGAGCAGCCACCTGAACGTCGACTCTCCGTCAGATCTGATGGGCGAGTGATGGAGGAGGAGTCGAAGTCCCGCCGGCGCCTGGAGAATCGCTACTATGCCGGAGGTGTCGCTCCGCCACCTTCGTTCTACAGCAACCGAGCCACCACGCGCGCCGCAAATCCCGCAGGCGGCCGGTTGAGTGCAGCGGAAGCCGAGCACATGGCTGAACAGTTTGCCGAAAACTACGCGCGTCAGCGAGCCCTGAATCAGGCCGCAGAAGAAACCCGCAGATCACTGACCGCCATGCGTGAAGGGCGCCCGGCTGGCCCCGCAGCCACCGCAGCCACACCCGGTACCGCACCGGCGGATGTCGCAGCCACACTCCGCAACCCCAGCGAGAAACGCTTTGCCGATGCCCTGTTCGACAGCGACGGTTCACTCCAGGGCTCAAAACTGGTCGGACGACGCAGTGATGCATTCTCCACAACGCCGCTGGGCGCT
>CAITYU010000200.1 GCA_903896675.1 uncultured Planctomycetaceae bacterium | reverse complement strand
CCGTTGACCACCAGATTGTTGCCCTCGGTGGAGACGTCGCCTTTGAAACGACCGTGCACTGAGTCGAACTTCAGCATGTAGGCCAGATAGCTGGGTTCCAGCAGGTCGTTGATGCCGACGATTTCCACGTCGCTGGAGAAATTCTGAATGGCAGCACGGAAAACCATGCGCCCGATGCGTCCGAAGCCGTTGATACCAATCTTGATCATGGACCGTGTTACTCACATTTAACGAGACTCAGAAAGCAGATTCACAACGCCGGGAATTCTAGCGAAAGCAATGGGAAACGCAAAACAGTTGGTGGTTTTCGAAGGGGATTGCCACGGATGGAGCGAGTGTTTTTCAGGGCGCACGCAGGCATTCGTCAAGGATGGCGTGGGGTGATTCGGCGCGCTGTGATTCGGTCGAGCGGTAGCAGGCGTCGACCAGTGCCATCGTCAGCAGGTTGCGACGTCCGGAGATTTCCGGTTCCCGCTGCTGTTCCAGCGCACAAAGCAGCTCGGCCATGGGCCCGATAAAGGCGTCCGGAAACCAGACAGAGTCCCACTGCGGCGCATGCCACGCGCCGGCGTCAGAAATGGTGGAATAACGCAGTGTGCTGGGAGTTCTTGTCGGATAGTCGGGCCAGCCAATGGTGCCCACGGCGAGGCCCTCCGTCCCCTCGACTCGCCAGCGAATTCCAATGTCGCCGCCACTGCCTTCCCGCGCTGGTCCGGTCCAGACATCATCCCAGATGGACGCACGCACAGAGCCGGGAAATTCCAGAATGCACAGAGCGATGCCGTCGGTGTGCGCAAAGCTGCGAGCTGTGCGGGGGTCCGGTCGCACACTGGCATAGACACGCTCAGGATCACCCAGCCAGTACCGCAGCGTGTCCAGATGATGGATGCTCATGATCCGCAGCGTGACCCAGCCCTGACGTTCCTGCCACGGCATCCAGTGCGGGATGGCACGCATTTCGATGGTGGCCAGTACCGGTGTCCCCAGAGCCTGTCGGCTGAGCAGTGCATGGCAGGCACGCACGGACTGGTCGTACCGCATGTTCTGATTGACCGCCAGCACGACGCCCTGCTGTTCACAAAGCTGCACAAGTTCCACGGCTTCACGACAGTTTGTGCCGAGTGGTTTCTGGGCGAGGATACCGCGGAGTCTGTGGGGAGCGCGAAGTGCCCGGCGGATCACATCGGCCTGGCAGTCCGGTGGCACTGCCACATCAAGCACCTGCACGTCCGGGTGCCCGACGACTTCTTCCACGGTCTGGCAGACGGACGGGATGTGCCAGCGGGCTGCGGCGGCTGCGGCGGTGCTGCGTGTGCGTGAGGTGATCGCCACCGGTCGCAGCTGATGTCGTGCATAGGCGGCAAGGTGACAATCGGCCATGATGAAGCCGGCGCCGATGCAGCCGATACCGACGGTTCGCTGCTGCGGCAGGACCGGCTGCACAGACTGCAGCACATGCTGTTCAAGTGATTGAAGGTGCGAGGTGGTCATAGCGGGTATTTGAACAGTCGTCACGACCGATGAAAAGCGGGCAATCCGGAAAACTCGGACTGCGAATGCCGGCTGCAGCCCGGATTTCCCTGGTGTTTTCCCGGTCGCTTTGCGACACTGCAGCGGCTGTGAGGGCACAGGCCACCGGTGTGCTGCCCTGCCCTGCTCTGCCCCTCCCACCCCCCCCCCACCTCATCTTCACCGGTCCTGCCTCATGCTTCTGTCGCTTCTGTCGCGTGCTGCCCGCTGTGTGGTTCCTGTCTGTCTGTTGTTTTGCGGTGCTGCTGCGACAGCGTACCAGCAATCGGCCGATCCCAGCCGTTTCGAACTGACTGAGCTGGTGCGGGGGCTGGTGCAGCCGATGGAGCTGTCTGTTG
>CAITYU010000199.1 GCA_903896675.1 uncultured Planctomycetaceae bacterium | reverse complement strand
GGCCTGGGCAATGTCTTTGCCTTCAGTGTGCTGCCGATCATTATTTTCTTTTCGGCACTGACTTCCGTTCTGTATCACGCAGGAGTGATGCAGGTGGTGGTGAAGGGGCTCGCGTGGGTCATGCAGCGGACGCTGGGAACATCGGGTGCGGAAAGTCTGTCGGCAGCCGCCAATATCTTTGTGGGTCAGACGGAAGCGCCGCTGGTTGTGAAACCTTATGTCGCGCGTATGACATCATCAGAGCTGATGGCGATTATGGTCGGCGGGTTCGCGACGATTGCGGGCAGTGTGATGGCGATTTACGTCAGCTTCGGCATGGATGCGGGGCATCTGCTGACGGCATCCGTGATTTCTGCTCCGGCCGGACTGCTGATCGCAAAGGTGCTGCAGCCTGAGACTGAGACACCGGAAACGGCCGGATCCACGGGACAGTCGCTGCCTCGCACCAGCGGCAATCTGATTGAAGCGATCAGCAGTGGTGCATCGGACGGTCTGATGCTGATGCTGAATGTGGGAGCGATGCTGGTGGCATTCACCTCGCTGATTGCTCTGGCGGATTACTGTCTGACTGAGATTTCGGTGTGGGTGCTGGGGAAGCTGCACGTGGATGCAGAGCCGCTGACCATGTCGCGCATTCTGGGCACTGTGTTTGCTCCGCTGGCATGGCTGATGGGGATTCCGTGGCAGGAATGTCGCGTGGCGGGGCAGTTGCTGGGCGTGAAGATGGTGGCGACGGAATTTGTCGCGTATCAGCAGTTGGGAGACATCATGAAGCAGACGACTCCGGGGGTTTCATCGCGTTCGGCTGTGATCCTGACGTATGCCTTGTGTGGTTTTTCGAATTTTGCATCGATCGGGATTCAGGTGGGTGGCATTGGTGCACTGGCTCCGGAGCGACGTGCCGATCTGACCCGACTGGCCTTCCGGGCGATGCTGGGTGGGACGCTGGCGTGCTGCATGACGGGGTGCATCGCGGCGGTACTGATCTGAGGTCCGCCGGTCGATAAAAAGGCTCAACGCAAAATGAAGTGCGCGGTGTGAAGGAGTATTCTGACCACGGAAGACACCACGTACAGAGTCATCCAGAGGCGAGCCGGACGTCAGTGTTCAGTGTTCAGTGTTCAGTAATCGCAAAGTCCCCCGTTGGGAGGCTGAGGCTGAAACGAGCCGTGGGGTTCAGCGGCTTGACAGCTGTTCGGCTCAGCAGGAGCTTCGCCCTCCCAAAGGGCTGAGGCTGACGCGGAACCGAGAGAGCGAAAGGACAGACAAGCCGTGCGGCTCAGCGGGAGCTTCGCCCTCCCGAAGGGCTGAGGCTGACGCGGAACAGAGGGAGCGAAAGGACAGACAAGACGTGCGGCTCAGCAGGAGCTTCGCCCTCCCGAAGGGACAACGCCCGTGGCAGGGCAATCTGTCGCTGCGCACAGGATTTCGCGTTGATCCAATAAAAATCCGCGGTGCAGACGGCTGAATGGCTGCTGATTTTCTGCAACAACTCGTCAAATCCCCCGTTTTTTCAAAAAACGTGGCGATTTCTGCTGAGAACCGGCAGAAATGACCGGTCTGGCACTGGCTGGGATTTTGTGGCAGAATGCGGGCGAATTTTGTCAGGACGGCAATATCGGGGTCACGGCTGACCTGGAGGCCAATGTGTTTTTGATTCGCAGCATCCGCAGAAGGCTGATTCTGCTGTTTTCCGTGGCACTGGGTCTGATCCTGCTGCTGGGCGGTGCCGGTCTGCAGGGACTGTTGTGGCATCTGGAGGCAGTGAATGATCTGGACTTTCTGCTGCACGAAAGTCCTGACCAGGATAAGCTCAGCCGAGCAGTCTCGCGGATCGGCGAATCTCTGCACACTCGCCTGGATACTCGCAAACCCGGTGCAGCGGAACAGGTGCAGCAGAACTGTGCGGGCTGCATCCAGAAGGCTCAGGAGGAGCTGTTTGAATTTCGGCGGCGGATTGAGCATCTGCCGTTTCAGAACGAGGAGGATCTGCGTCAGCGTGAGATTGCGCTGGGGCGACTGGATGCGGTTTATGGCGAGCTGTATCAGTTGCGGCAGTTGAATGCGCAGATTTCGGGTGTGGCTGCGACGACGGAGCTATTGGCTTTTCGGGATCTGCAGCATCGCTGTGGCCTCGCGATTTCCCAGATTCAGCGAACTCTGGAGACCCTGCCGGCGTGGCAGACGAGGCACTGGCTGCAGCAGTCGCAGAAGCGTGAGCATGATCGATCGGCGACGCTGCTGAAGATTGTGTCGTGGAGCACGGCGGTGGGTCTGGTGGTGTTTCTGGTGACGCTGACCGCTGCGCTGCGGTGGATTTCGGGACCGCTGCGTGAGATAGCGCGCGGCTGCACTCGAATCGCCAACGGTGATACCTCCTACCGGCTGGCACAGATCTCGAAAGTGCAGGACGAGTTTGCTGATGTGGTGGCGGGTGTGAACTGCATGGCCGATCGTTTTCAGCAGTCTGAGGAGGATCTGCAGCAGAAGGTGCGGGAGCGCAGTGATCAGTTGCTGAGATCGCAGCGGCTGGCGAATGTCGGATTTCTCGCCGCCGGGGTGGCTCATGAAATCAACAATCCGCTGAGTGCAATTTCGATGGCGGCGGAGACCGTGGAGCTGCGGCTGTGCCAGCGGGAGGATGCCGATTCGCCCGAGGCGAAGGAGATCCTGAGGCGAGTCGCCATGATTCGTCGTGAATCACTGCGATGTGGTGAGATTACCGCGCGGCTGCTGGACTTTTCGCGAGCGGATCGGGCGGTCCGCAGCACGGTTGATCTGACGCAGTTGATTCGCGAAGTACTGGACATGGTGCGGCATCTGGGCCAGTTCAGCGATCGCACGATTGAATTTGAGTGTGAGCGAGTGATTCTGGCGGAAGTCAGCGAAGCTCAGATCCGTCAGGTGATTCTGAATCTGGTGGCCAATGGGCTGCAGGCCACGGATGCCGGCGGACGAGTCTGTGTGCGGCTGACGGAGCAGGTCGATAATGTCGTGGTGGCGGTGGAGGACAATGGCTGCGGGATGGACCACGAGACTCAGCAGCAGGTCTTTGACCCCTTCTTCTCGAACCAGCAGTCCGGTCGTGGCACGGGGCTGGGGCTGAGCATTATTCATCGAATTGTGGAAGATCACGGCGGCACAGTGACGCCGTTCAGTGCGGGAGCGGGGCAGGGCAGCACATTTCAGGTACGACTGCCGCGACGGGCACGGCGCAGCGCGGCCGCCTGAGCCGGCGTGGAACGGCCATGAGCCACTCGCACTGACAGCAATCGCTGTCTGCTCTGATCAGCGATTGTCCTGCCCTGCCGGGGCCGGCTCAAACAGTACATCGGACCCGATACCGAACTGGGCTGGCAGCGGGATGGAAGACAGGTCGGAACCACTGTCCAGCTGCAGTTGCCAGCGACCGGCCAGAGGCAGGGAATGCGGGCCGCAGCGAATGACGGGAGCATCAGACAGCAACAGCGGGGGCTGCCCGGGCTGCAGCTTCAGCACCAGCAGGTTGATGCCATCCGCGAGGACGGCATCGGCGGGCAGTGGCAGGGCGGTGTCGCCTGCTGCCGGCGGGGTCAGTGGTTTACCGTTGAGCCACGCCGTGGCGTTCGCATCTGCGGGCAGCTGGAGTACTGCCGGGCCGCCTGTCAGCATGGTCTGTGGCAGTCGCACGGTGCAGCGCAACCAGACAGCGGTGTGCTGCGATGCGTTCCCCACTGCGGCGGGCATTGATCCGGGCAGCACAACGGTGGTCCACCAGCCGCGTCCCGGAGTTTCAGCGGGCTTCCCCGGGGTGGCCGTCAGGACATCGCGTTCTGTCCGCTGGTCGTACTTTGAGACATGGGGCAGACCACCAAGGATCTGATCGCTGGTGATGGTGGGACAGACGAAGCGTTCGACGTGCGAAACGATCAGGTCATTTCCGGTGAAGTGGTCCACGAAGGGCCAGCGACGGGGGTTGTACATGCTATCGGTCAGATCCCGCATCAGCACGACATTGAAGCCGGAACGAACCTGTCGCCTGAGTCCGAAGGGGCGTCCCAGCACGCACATGTTCGTGTGGACTCCGACAAGGATCACATTTTCGATCTGCTGGTGTTTCAGGATGTTCCAGACTTCATCACCGCGATCGCTGATGAAATCGTGCTGCGGATCAATGGTGATGGCTGCATTCTGAGCCTGCCACGGCAATCCGGGGTTGCGTCCTTCTGCCGCCAGGGTGGCAGCCCATGCGGCATGTTCGGCGGGGTCATCATCTTCACCGCCGTCGGACTGATCGATGGGGTAGAGTGCCTGTTCTTCGGTGGGTATGGCGGAGCACCAGAATTCGACATCGGCCGGTCTTCCGGGAGCGACAGGAAGCTGCAGTGTGCGGAGTCTGGCGGGGTGCTGTCCGTAAGCGGGCATGCAGTCACTGGGGGAGTGAATAATGGTGGCACCGCGGTTGCGGCAGGCCGTCAGCAGCTCATTCATGCGTGGCAGGAATTCAGTCATGCGGCGTACGGCATTGAGGCAGTGGTGTCGGTCCCAGACATCGCAGACGATGACAGCCGTTCTGGCGGGTTCCCATTGTTCTGATGTTTCGTGGCGTTGCCATGTGTGGGGCTGGCGGGAGTCTGGTGCACCTGCGGGGGTCTGCAAACGCAGCCTCAACTGCCATGGCTGAACGCTGGGGGGATCCGCGGCGATCGCAGCATTGAGCAGGAGACCGGCGAGGACGAGGCAGGAGCAGGAGACGGCGAATTGAGGGGTCATAACGGGTCGCTCGCACAGAGATTTCCCAGGGATTTCCCGCAGCGGGTGCTGTGGGCGAATGTTGAGAATAGGCTGGAAAGGCGGAAAAAGCGAGTTTGCGGGGTGGGTACGTCGCACCAGCGGTGCGCCCTGGGATGGGAACCGCATTCCGAACTACGGGATCCCGCCTTTTCCACGTTTTTTTCAGATTCGTAATTCTCAACCACCAGCGTCGCTGGGTAAGATTTCTCAGTATGCGATCATCACCTGAATCTCTTGTTGCCTCCTTGCCGATCGGCACGCTGCTGGGAACTCCGGTTCGACTCAGCGGTCTGATCCTGGTCGTGGCATTTGCTGCGGGCTGGCAGTTGTGGGATCCGGTGGCGGCGGTGCTGTTGCTGGCGGGCCTGATTTGTGCGCTGCTGATACAGAACGTGGCGTGGCTGGTGGCGTGCCGTCGTGCGGGTATTTTTCCCGGTTCGCTGCTGTTGTGGCCGGGTGGTCGGGTCAGCTCAGAACCGCCGTTCCCTCAGGATCTGCCGGCTCACGCGCGCAGCAGTCTGTACGCACTGGGCGCCAGTCTGCTTTCCTGTGTGGTTCTGCTGGGTCTGCTGCGGCAGCAGCAGTTATTTTCGGCCGACCTGCTGCTGCCTTTGACTCTGCCTGCATCAGCCCCGACCGACACCTTTGCAACTCGCTGTCTGCGTCTGGGATTTGTGGTGAACTGGAACCTGCTGCTGGCCTGCCTGTTTCCGGCTCGGCCCCAGGATCTGGGTCAGGTCCTGTATGTGTTTCTGTGTCGTCGCCTGCCCCATCTGACGGCTCGTGCCATTTCTGCTCGACTGGGCATGTTCTGTTCCGGCATGTGTGTTCTGTCGGGATTTGTATTCGGGCACAGTTCGCTGACGGCTTTCGGGGCATTCCTGACTCTGCTTCAATACGAAGAGCTGCGGCGTGTGCATGAAGCCACGCTGATGGAGCGTGCCGAGAAGCGATTCCGGGAACTGGCACAGTTGCTGGATTTTGACGAGGCGGATGACGAAGACGAGGACGACACGCCGGACCCGGACGATCCTGCGGGGATGCTGTTCAACAACAGCTTCCATTTTCATTCCGAGTCTGAGGGCTGGGTCACTCTGACAACCCGTGACGAAGAGTCGCGTCCCACCCGTGACGATCTGGACGAAGCCGAGCTGGATCGGATTCTGACCAAGCTGCATGCGCACGGTCAGCAGTCGCTGAATGCGGCTGAGCTGGGGATTCTGAATCGTCTCAGCCAGCGATTTCGGCAGCGCAAGGTTCGTCGCTAAGCTGTGCTGTGCTGACTGATCACAGTCTTCGCAGTCCATCTTCCTTCATGGGGCAGGGGATGGCTTCGTCGATTTCATCGATGCGTTTCAGTGTTGCGGCGTCCAGGATCAGCTCAGCGGACGCCAGACTTTCCTCCAGCTGTTCCACGCTGGTGGCACCGACGATGGTCGAGGCGACAAAGTCGTGCTGGCGGCTCCATGCCACGCTGAGCGCCGTCAGGGTGATTCCGAGGTCATCGGCGATGGTTTTCAGTCGGCGTACTGTTTCGCGGGTTCTGTCATTGAGGAATCGATCGGCCAGTCGTTTTTGACGTTCACCCAGCCGTCGGTATTCGGTGAAGCGGGCTCCGGCAGGCTCAGCATCCTGATACTTCCCCGTCAGAACTCCGCCCCCCAGTGGCGAAAAGGGCAGCAGGCTGATGTTTTCGCGTCGGCAGACCTGAGCCAGCTCGCTTTCGCAGCGGCGGTTGATCAGGCTGAAATTGTTCTGTACGGAATCGTACCGGCAGAGTCCGAATCTTTCGGCAGCGGCCACGCTTTTCATGAGCCCCCAGCAGGTTTCATTGCTGCACCCGATGGCTCGAATCTTTCCCTGCTGCACCAGCTTTGTCAGTGGTTCCAGCACATCTTCATACCGCATGCCGTGATCGGGCCAGTGAGTCTGGTAGAGGTCAATGTAATCGGTCTGCAGTCTGCGCAGGCTGGCTTCGACAGCGCGTACGATCTGCACACGATCCAATGCGGAGTGACCGTGTCTGACGGGAGGCACGAACCAGCCGTGAGCCGGCCCGGTGATTTTGGTGGCTATGATCACGGACTCCCGCGGTACGGTTTTCATCCAGCGCCCGAGAATCTCTTCGGTGATTCCGAAGGTTTCGGCGGTGGGGGGTACGGGATACATTTCAGCGGCGTCGAAAAAATCGACGCCGGCGTCACGCGCGCGATCCATGATGCGAAACGACAATGTTTCATCACACTGGCTGCCGAACGTCATGGTCCCCATGCAGATTTCGGAAACCGTAATGCCACTGCCACCCAGTCGTCTGCGTTTCATCTGTTCACCTGCCTGCATGTGCATAGTCTGCGGCACCTGCCGCACTGTGACGATTCTGGCGGTCGGTGGGCTGTGTGTCGAGCCTGTGTGGAAACCGCCCCGAACAACCACGTCGCCCGTTTGCAATTCCGGGAACTTCCTGCGATTGTCCGCTTCATGACTCTCCGCATCATTTCCGGAAAATACCGACGTCGTCTGCTGAAGACACCCTCCGATGATTCCACTCGCCCGTACACGGACCGAGTGCGGCAGATCACGTTTGATCGGCTGGCGGCGTTCATCCCCGGTGCTCGAGTGGCTGACGTGTTTGCCGGAGTGGGCACGATGGGCATGGAGGCACTCAGTCGGGGCGCCGCGTCATGCGTATTCTTTGAGGCGGGCCATGACGTACACGCGCTGCTGCGCGAAAACATCTCCACCATCGCTCCGGACGCGCGAGCAATCTGCTGGAAGACAGACGTCCGCAGGACGTCCTTCCGACCACGCGGTGGCGATGACTGCATTCCGTATTCACTGATTTTCTTCGATCCGCCCTACAAGATTGCCGAGCAGATCCGCGCTCGTGGCACTCTGGCACCTGTCCTGAAACTGCTGGCCCGCGATACGCTTTCAACCCCCGACGCCATTCTGGTGCTCAGGACGCCGGAACATTTCGACGAGCCGGAAGTCCCCGGCTGGGTCGTGCACGACTGCTGGGCACTTTCGTCAATGCTGATCTGGATCATGACGAAACCCGGAGGCTGGACGGCCGAGGGCGAGCGAGTCGCTGAGCTCGAAGCGGACGCAGCGGAAGCTGACACAGACGAAGCTGCTGACTCCGACGAAGCAGATGAAGCCGACGAAGCTGATGCCGAAGCAGATGCTGACGACAGTGCCTGAGCGTCTGTGCTGACGGGCCGGCGCAGCGGACCCCTACTTCAGTGATGTCAGGAAGCGATCAGCCACAGTGCGGTGCTGGTCCAGCTTTGGCCCCATCTTTTCGCACTGCCGTGCCATCATCGACATCCGTGGGTTCTTAGCGAACATCTGGCTGTGTTGGTTAATGAACCGCCAGTACAGCGCATCCCAGACAGGACACCACGGCCCCTTTTTGAAATTGCTCATCTTCAGCACATAGGCTGAACCGCAGATGTAGGGCTTGGTTGTGATCAGACCACCATCCGCATACTGACTCATACCGTAGACGTTCGGCACCATCACCCAGTCGTATGCATCGATGAACAATTCCATGAACCACTGATAGACGGCATCCGGAGAAAACTCGCACAGCAGCATAAAGCTGCCCAGAATCATCAGTCGTTCGATGTGATGGCAGTAGGCATGCTGCAGCACGCGGCGAATCACGGTATCAACGGGTTCGATCCCGGTTGTACCATCATAGAAGGACTTTGGCAGAGCCCTGTGGTGCTGCCAGAAATTGGCTGTTCTCTGTCGGCGTCCGAAGTGCAGATAAACACCCCGCATATATTCTCGCCAGCCGATCACCTGCCGCAGGAAGCCTTCCAGTGAATTCAGCGGCACGCGATCCGCATACAGCAGGGCCTGCTGCACAATTTCCCGTGGTGACAGCAGTCCGATGTTGAGTGCCGGCGTCAGTACGGAATGAAACAGGAATGTTTCACGATCGTGAATGGCGTCTTCGTACAGCCCGAAGTTTTCGAACCGATGTTCAAGGAACTGCTGCAGCGAGGCCAGTGCGTGGCGGCGAGTCACCGGGTAGTGAAAGTCGGAGGGGTCTCCGGGAGCTGCGGGGAATTCGTCCCTGACCCAGCGACGGGCGGTGGCGAGGCATTCTGTGGTGGAACCGGCAGCCTGCGGCCACGAAATTTCCGGGACCCGGCAGTCTTTGGGCAGTCGGCTGCGATTCTCCGGATCAAAACTCCACTTGCCACCCTCGGGCCGATCCTGATCATCCACCAGAATGTGCAGCCGTTTTCTCTGCGACATGTAGAAGTCGGTGAAGAACCATTTCTTCTTTTTCCCGGCCAGCTCGTCAAACACGCTGAGCGACGTCAGGAAATCCGGATCCGGCAATTCTGTGGGGACAATCTGGTGTCGCAGCAGTGCTGCGGAAAGTCGTCGGTGCAGCCAGTCATCATTGAGCTGGCAGAACTGCACCTGCCGAACCCCGTCGGCAACCAGGATTCCGGCAATGTCCTCTGTGCGAGCCAGTTGATGAGTCTGCACGTGGACGACATCCGCGCCAGCCCGCCGCAGCTCGTCGGCATAGCACTGCATGGACACCCGGTGCAGTATCAGTTTGTGACAGTGGAACGGGTACTGCCTGAACAGCAGTGGGTCTTCCACGAGGTAGACTTTTGCCGCGCTGGTCACAGCCGGGTGTTTGTGAAAGAGCTGGTGCGGGTAAATCAGCGCGGCTCGCATGATTCAGTTTTCGCGAACGTTGATGGCGGTTTCTGAAGCTGTGCAGGCGGTTTGCCCGGCGGGGAATTCAGCGGCGAGCGAGAACATGTCCGAGGCCTCCGTCGACACCGAACACCTGACCTGTCACGAAATCATTCTCCGGCTGCAGCAGCCACGCAGCGAGGGACGCGACCTGCTCGGGCTCACCCAGTCTGCCGAGTGCGTGCATGGCGGTGGAGGCAGCAGCCGACGCCGGCTGTTCCCAGATACGGCGAGTCATTTCGGTGCGGATCAGCCCAGGACTGATCACATTGACGCGGATGTTTGCGCCCGCGTAGGTGGCGGCGGCGGACCGTCCCAGCCCGATGACTCCGGCCTTCGCCGCAGCAATCGCTTCGTGATTCTGAATTCCAATCTCCGCCGCTGCCGACGCGAACAGGATGACCGAACCACCACCGGACTCACGCAGGAGTCTGGCGGCGGCACGCACGGCCGCGAATGACGTGAACAGGTTCGTTTCCACGACCCGCCGAAATTCGTCGTCAGAGGTGGAATGGGCTGGTTTCAGCAGGACAGACCCGATGCAATTGACGATTCCCGTCAGCGGCTGTTCGGCGCTGACTGCCGTCCGCAGCAGATCCTCAAGCGTCTGTGAGGCCTGAAAGTCGCAGTTCAGTTCGGGTTGCCCGGTTTCCGCAGCGATCGCTGACAAACGCTCAGACGGCCGACCGACCAGCAGCAGCTGCGTACCGTGGGCGACCAGTCGCCGTGCCAGCGCTGACCCAATGGTGCCTCCTGCGCCCAGAATTGCCACTCGCCCCATGACCCACTCCCATCCGCACTGTTGTCTGCCACTGTTTCATACCACCTGCAGTGTTCGGTTTTAGGCCGTCCAGTGTCCGCAGACAGCCGGTTTCCCGCCGAAATCGCAGAAGAATCCCCCCGCACCACTTCTGCAGAAGTTGCCGCTGGATAGTTGCACTGTCCGGACTAGGATCTTTCCGAGCCAATCACGCAGCAATTTCAAATCTGATGCAGCGAGCGACAGAATGAGCAGCAGCCGACCTGAAATGTACCCTTCTCCGATCTGGATGCGTCGCGTTCTGCTGGTGGCAGCGGTCTACAATCTGGTCTGGGGGGCGTGGGTAATTTTCTTCCCGCTGGTTCCATTTCGCTGGATGGGTGTGGATCCGCCAAATTACCCGGGTCTGTGGCAGTGCATCGGGATGATTGTGGGTGTTTACGGCATTGGTTACGGGGCAGCGGCCCTCGATCCTGTCCGCCACTGGCCGATTGTGCTGGTGGGGCTGCTGGGCAAGATTTTCGGTCCGATCGGGTTCGTCGGGGCTGCCATGAAGGGCGAGTTTCCGTGGGCGGCTGGCCTGACAATCATCACGAATGATTTGATCTGGTGGTTGCCGTTCGGAGCGATTTTGTGGCATGCATGGCAGCAGGAAACGGGAGGCCGTCGTCGTGCTGCGGGCAGTTTGAACGGGGGATCATCGCTGACCGCCGACAGTCCTCGGGCCGGTGTGACTCAGTCCGTCGCGAGGACGGCGGTCGCGGTATCGGTCAGCATGACAGAAGCTGGCCCGCTGATTCAGAGACTCTCCTGATTGGGCACAAATCGTGTTATAACAAGCATTTGCGTTCCAACAGAGCGGACAAACAGAGTCTGTGGGCGGTTCCGGGGAAGCGGGTGATGCCCGAAATCAACGGACTTTCGCAGCCTGAAACAGGCGGTTCGGCTGGACAAAACCTCGCGATTACTGAAGACTGGGCTTGGTTCCCACAGGCTGTATTCCAGCTTCAGAAACGCGAGGCCTGCAATGCCGTTTCCGCTCAGAGGGTTTGTAAACGCCAGTCTGCTGTTGCTGGTGTTTGTTTCCGGCTGTGGTCCTGCCGATGACGGCCGGCGATCGGTGTCCGGCACAATCACGTTTCAGGGTAAGCCCCTGGATCGTGGCAACATCATGTTTGTGCCACCGGACGGACTGGGATCGCAGACGGGCGCTGTGATTGCGAACGGCACCTACGAGATTCCGCCTGAACAGGGTCTGTTGCCGGGTCGATACAAGGTGGCAATCAGCAGTGCCGACGGTGACGTGCCGGCTGACCCCAACACCCCGCCCGGTCCTTCCGGCAACTTCACCTCGGTGGATCGTATTCCGAAGGAATACAACACGGAGAGCAAGCTGGAGGCGGAAGTTAAGGACCAGGCACAGAACGTGATTGACTTCACGATTCCCTGAAAACGTCCGCCGCGAGACAGACATGAATTTCTGCTGCGTCTCTGTGTGCGCGGCATTCGCGGCGATCGGGCCGGATCGCTTTGAGTTCTGTTTTTGTGTGTTCGTTCTGTCCACTTATTGACAGGGAGCAGTTTTATGCGGCGTCGACAGCGCGGTTTCACATTGATTGAGCTGCTGGTGGTGATCGCGATCATTGCCATTCTGGTGGCATTGCTGTTGCCGGCAGTGCAGCAGGCGCGGGAAGCGGCCCGCAGAACTCAGTGCAAGAACAATCTGAAACAGATTGGATTGGGGATGCACAACTATGAATCCACCTATGGCATGCTGCCACCTGGTGTGGGGCGTTTCGGCTGCTGCTGGGGCACGTGGCTTGTCAATCTGCTGCCGTATGTTGAACAGACGGCGGTATTTCAATCGTATCAGAACCTGGGTGGCAGTGATGCCACGGGGATCCGTTATGCCGGCAACCCGAATAACGCGAATGTGGCTACCCGGCGTTTCCCCGTCTACACCTGTCCCAGCGATACACCGAATTCGCCGGCCTCGAACATCACATCTCACAATTACGTTGTGAACTACGGCAACACGACGTTTTTTCAGCAGAATGTCACTGTGGCTGGAATTACGATTCGGTTTCAGGGGGCCCCATTCACGGCTTACAAGGGTTCCCTGTCGGATGATGGTCCGGTGAATGCGGCTCAGGCGCTGACCTTTACCAACGTCTATGGTTCCCCGATACGATTTCGGGACATTACAGACGGGCTGACCAGCACACTGATGGTTTCCGAAGTACGTCAGGGCCAGGGCCTGGATGCTCGCGGATTTGCGTGGTGGGGCGGGGCCAGTGGATTTATCACGCTGTACGGTCCGAATGCCCGTGATCCCGATGTGATGACGGGGGCGTGGTGCAACACGGGCAACGTCCTGAATGCTCCGTGTCAAACGGCATCTGCGGCCCTGCCCAGTCCCTTCAATCGTCGCCAGGGAGCGCGCAGTCGTCACACGGGTGGAGTGCAGGCGGCTCTGTGTGACGGCAGTGTCCGGTTTTTCTCGGACAGCATTTCGATTCAGTTGTGGCAGGCCGCCGGGACAACTCAGGGCGGCGAAGTGATGGGTGAGTTCTGAGGTTGCTGCGAGAGTGAAAGCGAAGGAGCCCGGCATTTGCCGGGCTCCTTGTATTTTCCGGATCAACGCGAGAAGTGGTCTGCGGAGAACCGCGACGACCCCGAAACGGGGGGTTCCGGCGTCAGGGTATTCTTCCTTTGGGAGGAAGAGGATGCCCGCGACTCGGCAGGAGCCTCGCCCTCCCGAAAGAGGATCCTGCGGCTCGGCGGGGGACTCGCCCTCCCGGAAGAGGATCCTGCGGCTCGGCGGGGGACTCGCCCTCCCGGAAGAGGATGCCCGCGGCTCAGCAGGAGCCTCGCCCTCCGAGGGGGAACCACCGCGCACGTCGTTTTACGTTGAGCCCATTATCCCTGCCTTCCGGTATTTCACGGACCAACCTGATAGCACATCAGTTTGTTCTGTTCCCGCAGGTATAACCTGCCGTTGACGACGACCGGGTGTGCCCAGCTGGCACCTTCCTGGTAATCCGGTTTGAAGCTGCCCTTGAGGCGATATTCTGCGGATGTGGCTTCAATCAGGGCGACAATTCCGTTCTGGTAGCGAAAGATCAGGTGGCCATCGATGAACAGGATGGCAGCAGAACCGCTGCCGGGTCCTCGCAACCGGCCTCCCCAGACAATTTCCCCGGACTGCATTTTCACGCAGGTGGGGAACCCTTCGTTCTGCTGATGTCCGGCGTAGATGTGTCCCTCATGCAGGATCATGCCGCCGTGATGGTTATTGAAGACCTGACCTTCAAGAAAGTACTTTTCTTCGGCGACGATTTTGTCACCGTCACGCTTCAGCTCCACAAGTCCGGCACCGGTTTTGTAGCTGGTGGAGGCAAATACGAAGTTGCCGTCGACGATGGGTGTGGGGATGTTGGCCACGCCATTGGCAACGCGATTGTATGTCCACAGCTGCTGGCCTGTTTTGGCATCGATCCCGATCAGTCCGCGACCGGTGAGCTGCACGTACTGGGGGATCCCGAGTGCTTCCGAGGTGACGATGGACGAGTAACCTGCACCATCCTTGCCGGCACTGCCTTCGAAGGTGCTGCTGCATTTCCAGATTTCTTCACCGGTCAGGCGATTCAGGCAGACGACGAGGGCATCATTTCCGCCGGGCGTGCACAGGACACGATCACCATCGACCAGCGGTGATTCAGAAAAGCCCCAGCCGGACATCAGTTTGCCGTTCCAGTCGCTGAATTTCCGCTGCCAGACGATGGCACCACCAGCCGTTTTCAGGCAGGCGATGGAGCCATCGGAGGTGATGACATAGAGCAGGTCATCAACGACAGTGGGGGTGCATCGAGAGCCTTCGTAGGAGTGTTTGGGATTGGCTTCAGTGACTGGTTGTTTCCAGAGGATGCTGCCGTCTTTGGCACTGGCTGCGAGTACAGCCTGGCCATTTTCGAGGTTTCCGACGGTATAGATGACGTCATTGACGACGGCAACACTGGCGTAGCCACCACCGAAGCCTTCTGTGGTCCACAGCAGTTTCGGGGGGTTGGCTTCCCAGTCATGCGATGCCAGTTTTTCAGTGGACTGGCCATTTCTGAGGGGTCCGCGCCACTGTGGCCAGTCGGAGGCGTTGAGGGAATTGCAGCAGAAAACTGCAAGAAAAGCGGGGACGAGCAGCGTACGCAGCATAGCAGAGAGCTCCGAAATTCGGGACGGGGCCTGTAGGGATAATCGGGGACAGAGGGGCGGGATGGAACGGTCGATTTTCTGAAATCTGCCCGCACATTCAAAGGAAACGATACCTTTTCCCCCTCAGTCTGCAAAATGATTTCGGGGTTTGTGGGACTGTCAGCATTCCTGCGGGCTGTTATGATAAACTGCCCAATTCTCAGGAAATTCCGGACCATCGTCGTACTTTTCGGATTTCGGACATGCAGCAGATCCTCGATTTTCTCACGGCCCGGCAGGACACGGCTTTGCACGAGCTGTGTCAGTTTCTGCGGATCCCCAGCGTCAGTGCCGACAGCGCCTACATCCCTCAGATGCAGGCCTGTGCCAACTGGGTGTTGCAGGCGATGACGGACGCCGGTCTGCAGGCCACCATTTACCCGACGGCAGGCCATCCGATCGTGTATGGCGAGCGGCTGGTGGATCCGGCCCTGCCGACGGTGCTGATTTATGGTCACTACGATGTGCAGCCACCGGATCCGCTGGATCTGTGGACGACACCGGCGTTTGAGCCGACGATTCGTGACGGTCGCCTGTATGCTCGTGGTGCCACCGACGACAAAGGCCAGTTGTTTACTCACCTGAAATCCATACAGGCGTGGATGCAGGTGAATGGCGGTCTGCCACTGAATGTGAAGGTGCTGATTGAGGGTGAGGAGGAGTGTGGCGGGGTCCATCTGGATGACTTTCTCAAGTCGCACCGTGAGCTGTTGCGTGCGGATGTCGCAGTCGTCAGCGACACCAGTCAGTATGGTGACGGGATACCGGCGATCACCTGTGGTCTGCGGGGTATCGTCGCGGCTGAAGTTCGCCTGCGCGGGCCGGCGAAGGATTTGCACAGCGGTGTTTACGGAGGCAGTCTCGCCAATCCCGTGAATGCTCTGACCCGCATGTGCGGCGCCCTGATCGGACCGGATGGTCGAGTGCAGATTCCCGGGTTTTATGATGACGTCCTGGATCTGACGGTGGAAGAACGTTCCGGGTATGCGTCGCTGCCGTTTTCGGAAGCCGATTTTCTGAAGGAAGTTGGCAGCGGAGCGGTGTTTGGCGAGCAGGGCTGGTCGACTCTGGAGCGTCGAACAGCCCGTCCGACGTGTGACATCAACGGAATTCTGGGCGGATACACGGGTGAGGGGCCGAAGACGATCATCCCATCAAAGGCCATGGCCAAGATCACCTGTCGCCTCGTGCCTCGCATGACACCGCAAAAGGTTCTGGACGGGCTTGAGTCTTTTCTGCGGGCTCACTGTCCACCGGGGATTGAGTTTGAGTTTCGGCGGTTTCATGGTTGTGAGGCCTTTGTGTTTGACCCGACCAGTGACTGGCTGGTGGCGGCGAAACGGGCGGTGGAAACGGCATTCGGGCAGCCTCCGGTGCTGTTTCGGGAGGGGGGTTCCATTCCGGTGGTACTCAGCTTCAAACAGATCCTGGGAATCGATACTCTGCTGCTGGGTTGGGGGCGGAATTCAGACAATCTGCACAGCCCTGATGAACACATCCATCTGCAGGACTTTCACCGGGGGACTCGCGCCAGTGCCTGTCTGTGGCAGGAGCTGGCGACGGTGCGTCCGGCTCGCTGAGTGGAAAGTCGACTGCGTGTGTTGAACAATTCTGAAATCTGATGTTCCGGGAGTGAGCTCATGCTGGATCTGCAGTTTATCTGCGATCATCGCGACGAAGTGATCGAGAACTGTAACAAGCGCGGTGTGCAGGCCGATGTGGATGCCGTGATCCGCCTGCGGGATCAGCGGAACGCGCTGATCGTGCGTGGTGACGAGATTCGGCGTCAGCAGAAGGACGTTTCGGCTCGCATCCCGAAGGCTGCGGCGGACGAGCGTCCGGGTCTGATTGAGCAGGGCAAGGTGTTGCGGGATGAGGTTTCCGCGATTGATGAACAGTTGCGTGTTGTGGAAGAGCAGCTGCGATCAGAGCAGGCGCGGATCCCCAACCTGACGCACCCGGACGCTCCGATTGGCGGTGAAGCGGATGCTCGCGAGATTCGCGTCTGGGGTCGTCGTCCGGAGTTTTCGTTTCCGGTGAAGGATCACGTGGAGCTGGCGGCGGGTCTGGACCTGATTGACTTCGAAGCCGGGGCTCGTGTGGCCGGATCGGGCTTCTATTTCCTGAAGAACGACGCCGTCTTACTGGAAATGGCGCTGGTGCAGTTTGCGCTGACGAAGCTGCGGGGCGAGGGTTTCACGCTGTTTACAACGCCGGACCTCGCGCGTGATTCCGTGCTGGAAGGCATCGGTTTTACTCCCCGCGGCAGCGAAACACAGATCTATTCGGTGGCTGACACGGACCTCAGCCTCGTGGCCACCGCCGAGATTACCCTCGGGGGCATCCAGAAGGACCAGACACTTGAGCAGTCTGTACTGCCGCTGAAGTATGCTGGTCTGTCGCACTGTTTCCGTACAGAGGCGGGTGCTGCGGGCCGGGCGACGCGTGGCATTTACCGCGTGCATCAGTTCACGAAAGTGGAAATGTTCGGATACGCCGGTCCGGATGTGAAGGACTCAGATGCCCTGCATCAGGAGATCCTGCGGATCGAGGAGGAGATCTTCCAGGCGCTGGGGATCCCATATCGCGTGATCGACACAGCCTCGGGCGATCTGGGTGGCCCGGCTTACCGCAAGTTTGACATTGAGGCGTGGATGCCTGGTCGCGGGGAATATGGTGAAGTGACCAGTGCATCGAACTGCACCGACTATCAGGCTCGGCGACTGAACATTCGCTGCCGCAGTCAGGAGCGCAAGGGGACTCAGTACGTGCATACTCTGAATGGCACTGCCATTTCCTGTGCGCGAGCCATCATTGCCGTGCTGGAGAATTATCAGCAGGAAGACGGCACGGTGGTGGTCCCTGAAGTGCTGCGTCCGTGGGTTGGTCGCGATGTTCTGACTCGCGGCTGAGTCCTGCAGAGGCGTCACCGGTTTGTGTGTGGGCGCGCGGCGAGATCGCGGTGACCTGACGTATGTTTGTGAGCCGCAGGCCCTCGGGAGGGCGAAGCTCCCGCTGAGCCGAACACCTGCAAGACCGCTTGATCCATCGGTTCGGCAGGATCCTCACGCCTCGGGCGGGTCGCACGGCTCGGCAGGAGCCTCGCCCTCACAAAGGGGCAGTCGCGCGGCTCGGCAGGAGCCTCGCCCTCACAAAGGGGCGGGCAAGACGCACGGCGAGGCAGGAGATT
>CAITYU010000198.1 GCA_903896675.1 uncultured Planctomycetaceae bacterium | reverse complement strand
TTCCGATCATTCGCACCGGGTTTTCTGACGTGCCCGCTTCAATGCGGAAAAACTGCACATCGTCAAGGTGCACTTCCGCCTGCGTCAGGACACTGGCACACAACTGAAACTCGCGCCCGCGGTGGATCGGCCGAATCATTTCAAATTCCTGCCAGTCCGATGTCAGTTCCGGTTTCAGGCCATGCTCCGGCCCCAGCTCCGTATCGTACAGCAGCAGCGGACGTCGTGATCCCGAGGCGACTCCGGATCCTCGACGCACCCGACCTCGCACAATCACAATATCACCCACCGATACCGGAAATGCCGGTGAGGTCAGTACCAGCGGCACCACGTCATCCCGCACGGTCGAGCGTCCTGTGGGATCCGCCGGCCACGCAGCCAGTCGCAGCACACGACCACCAGCTCCCACCGGAATCACATCGGTTGTCGTTAGGAACAGAGTTTTGTCAGCCGCTGCACGCTCCCAGCCATCCCGCTGCAGACTGCCCGCATCATCAAATGTCGCCGACCAGCGCAGATGATTCTCCAGCCGCGATCGCTCGGCCTGCACCCGATTCATCAGCCGCCAGTGATCCGGCAGAGTTGCAAAGGCCACAGTATGCGGTGAAGCTGCCGGTGAACAGAGTCCGGCTGTCGCATCCTTCCAGCACAGAAACTGCAACTGCCTCAGATTTCTCAGCGCATCCGCGGCCTGCAACAGTGACTCATGATGATCCCCCGCACGCAGCTCCTGCTGCATTCGCCCCAGCGAGCTCTGGATCACCGTCAGCAGCTTCGCCGTTCCCGATGGCACGGCATGCTCACGCTGCAACTGACTGACGGTCTCGCGCACCCGCTCATACTTCAGCGTTGCCAGCTCCGCAGTCACCTCCGCCGCGCGCACCGATAATCCCCGAATCCGCTGTTCCAGCTTCTGAATGATGCTGGTGTCCGACGTCACCACCACCGCTGCACAACGATCAAAATCCCGGATCCGAATGGCCAGACCACCAGCCCGCACATCCCGGGGCAGACTGCGAATCCCGGCCGTGGACACCTGCCACGCTGAAGCCGTCTCGGATGCCGCCACCGTCATGTTCACTTCACGCTCGTACATCGGACCCGGGACATACTGCGATGTGGCGTCCCAGTGAGTCGCCAGGATCAGCGTCGCTCCACTGCCACGGATCACGGCCGCATCAGGTCCTCGCGGAGCTTCCAGGCCGGCCACCGTAACCCCGGAAGACTCGCCCCGCAGATTCAGCATTCCGCCCGCTCCCGCACCGCGACCATCAGTTCCCGCCTGCCCCGCAGCAGTTCGCACCGCCAGATAACCCTCCCGACGACCGCGTGCCAGAAACGGCTCCAGCAGCGTAATCTCCAGACACGCCAGCTCGATCGCCAGACTGGTCTCACGCGACTGCGGATCGTCCGACTGCAGGCTCTTCGTTTTCCAGAATCCCACTCCCCGATAACCGGCCGAGATCGCCGCGTACACCTGCTGCAGGATCTGCTCAGGCTCCACCGAAGGCTGCACGCCGTCACCACGCCACTGCTGCTGCGCAAACGATGGTTCCGCCTGCACCCACGTCCACGGAAATGCCATCTGCCCCGAAGTGTTCAGTCGATGCACCAGCAGATTCCGCAGCGCACCAAAACTGTCCTCGCGACCCACCACGTGCCGACCCATGCCCGCCAGATCAATCTCCCGCGATGCCGCACTCTCGGCACCCGCAAGGTCTGCAGCATGCGGTCGCTGCATCACCCGATCCGCACTGCGAACCTCTCTCGACCACGCCAGCAGATGCGGCAGATCGGCCTGACCAATTCGAGTCCCCAGATACCAGCCGGAAACATACGGGTACTGCTGATCAAGCGGTGGCAGGGTACTGACCACCTGCCCGAAATCCCCCGTCGCAAATTCCGGATGCGGCGGTGTCGCAAGCACCGCAAAACCCGCTGCTGACAGCTCCTGCGATCGATCGGCTGCCTGCACATCACTCAGCCAGACCGTGTTCACCCCCGCACGACTCAGCCAGTCCACTGCCTCGCCGTGGTCCGGCAGCAACCGCAGCACGACCGGCTGCTGATTCAGCAGCAGTGCACCCAGTTCCACGTCCAGCGGCACATGCACCCGCTCTGCTACTGATGCTGAATCAACAGCCGACCGCGGTATCAGATCCAGCTGCGACTGCTGCGGCACGATCACCGGACCATACTCCGCCAGTCCCAGATCCATCCACAAGTCACGCGGCTGCGACTCAGCCATCACCGCCAACCCGATGATCAGCGGCTCCTGAAAACGGATGTCGGCGCGGTTGAGTTCCGTCCGAGTCCTCCGCAGGAGCGATTCCATTCCCTTGCGAGTCACTGCGACTCGCAGCGTCTGAGTCGTCTCGGATTGTTCCAGAGCATCCCCCGGCAGGTACACCACCATCGGCCCGCCGGTACGAGGATCCACCTGCCCCGGAATCAGCAACTGCAGCGCCAGCCGCACACCGGCCGCTGTGGCATCCGCCGTCAGAGCCGCCTTGAAATCATAGTGCAGACGCGATGGCTCAAGCCGCGCCGTCAGCAGCACCGGCTCACTCACCGCACTTGCCGTAAACCGAAAACGCGCTGCCACCTCCGGCTGGTCCTCCGGCTGACTCTGCTGCACTTCCGTGGCGGCACCTCGCTGCTCACATCGCCACGACAGCAACTGACCTTCGTAGTCCGTCGCCGAAATCACCGCCGCTGGCTCCGCACTCAACCCCGACAACTGCTGAATCAGGGAACCCTCGGTCCGCGACTGCTGCCGCAGACGCTGGGTCAGACTGCCGTCGTCAACGCCCGCCGCCTCGTCATCCAGCGCAGCAGACTGCACCGCCGC
>CAITYU010000197.1 GCA_903896675.1 uncultured Planctomycetaceae bacterium | reverse complement strand
TGGGTTGGTGTGGTGTTCGGCTCAGCGGGAGCTTCGCCCTCCCGAGGGGGCGTGAGTGGGTTGGTGTGGTGTTCGGCTCAGCGGGAGCTTCGCCCTCCCGAGGGTGGCGTGAGGGGGTTGGTGTGGTGTTCGGCTCAGCGGGAGCTTCGCCCTCCCGAGGGGGTGTGAGGGGGTTGGTGGTGATCCCTATTTTTCAGCGTTGTTCCTGCGGCGTGTATCCGGGAGTGTGCAGGCAATGCGCAGTCCGATGTCTGGGGTGGCGGTGCTTTCGGGGCTGTTGAAGGTGGCGGTCAGCAGCGAGTGTTCAGTGCTGGATTGCCAACTGCTGCCGCGATGCAGCCGTGATCCTGGCAGCGAGGCATCGATTGTCCATTCGGAGAGATTTCCGTGGCAGTCGAACAGTCCATTGGGTGTTGGTGGTTTGCGGGCTGGTGACTGAGGTGTGCTGCAGTTGCCAGCGGTCCAGCTGAAGAATGGCAGCAGCAGTGGATCGCTGCCGCAGGCGAATTCCGCAGCGCCATTGCTGCTGGCGGCGATTTCCCATTCATCGCTTGTGGGCATGCGGAATCCCAGTCTGTCGATTCTGATATTTGAGTCGGGAGGTGCGGTGAAGCACTGCCAGGATTCTTCGTTGCCGCGGTGCTGTCTGGTCAGCCAGCGGCAGATTCCCGTGGCGTCGATCCAACTGAGATTGCCGGCGGCTGGATCGTCCTGAGTGCTGTTACCTTGCTGGGTGCTGTTTGTCGTCTGAGTGCTGTTTTGCGAGTTCTGTTGCTGCCAGAACTGACGTACGGATTCGGGAAGTTCGCGGTCGCAGATGGCGAATGGTGTGGTGATTGTCACGGTGCGTGAGGGCGATCCGACAGTGTAATTGCCCGGCGGGACAACGATGAAGGTGAGGCTGATGAACGGATTACGGGGCGGGGTGCCGGGTGGTGTGCTGCTGGCGGGGACAGGGATGTTCAGGCGAAACCATTGACGATCGCTGCGCGGATCATAGGGGACTTCGACGGCATCTGCGGCCAGTCGCAGTTTTTGGAATCCCCAGTGCTGCAGCAGCCAGCCACTGAGGCTGTGCACGGCGGCACTGGGGTCATTCTGGTAGAGATTCTGCAGGTATGCGGGAAGGGACTCCCTGACGGTTTCCGGCATCCGGTTGAAGTTCCACTGGCTGAGTGCCAGCAGGAAGCTGCAGGTGGCCTGGTTTGCCGGATTGGCGGGTTGGTTGCCACCAGGCTGAGTTCGCAGTCGTTCGTTGAATTCCAAACCCAGTACGAGGTCTCGCGGAGAAATATTCCAGTGGGGTGCGAGTGTCACGAACTGGCTGACGGTTTCGGCGTTCCTGCGGATTCTGAGTGGGGCCCCTGATTCTGCGTGGTGATCTGTGGCTGCGAGTGTGAGTGCGGCGTTGGCGTACATCAGTGCCGTTGGTTTTTCGAGTGGCAGTGACGCGGGTGTGTGAGGAATCTTCGGAGCAGGGTTTTGGAGGCGGTCGATTGAGGGCTGGTGTTTGAGTGCTGCGAACGGGGGAATGAGGAGTTCGGCCTGTGCGGGGCTGGCCCGCAGCAACAGGTCAGCGAGCAGTTCCGGCGAGTCGGGTGCGTAGTTGGCAATAGCGGCTGCGGCGCTGGTTTTCTGAAGGGTTGTAGCGGTGGAAGAGAGACAGAGTTGCTGCAGGTGGGGCAGCAGTCGGGGTGCGATGGGTCGGAGCAGGTTTCGCAGCGGTGGCTGGTGCTCGGCAAACGTCGATGTGAGCTGCAGGGCGACGAAGTGCAGTATTTCCGATGACCAGATCTCTGGTGCAGTTGGTGTGGTCAGCCCGGCCAGTCCCACGGCGGCTCGAAAACGCCTTGCAGGGGATTTTTCGGAATCCCGCAGGGTTTCCTGCCATTGGTGGACGGCAGTGGGAGCGGTGTTGAGGAGGCGGTCGCGGATAACGGCCGCCGAGCTGATATCGACGGACAGGAACGAGCGTGCGAGGGTTTCTGCGTGCACCGGATGTCGGGGCAGCAGTGCGAGTCGAGCGGCGAGGTCGGCGCGTTTGTCGGCCAGGGCGACTTCGCCCGATGAAGGCTCGACAATTCGCGGTTGCAGGTATTGGTCGATGAGTTCTCCGACGCGGTCGGCTTTGGTCAGCAGCACCGGCAGTTGACTGGGGCTGGCGGCGATGATGCTGCCGGCCAGTTTCGAGGCTTGATATCTGCGTAAGCCCTGGGTGGCGGTGATCAGAAACACGAGTGTCACGACAAGCAGCAGTGTCAGGCGTCGGACGTGCCGGACTTCGGCAATACGCAGCAGTTGTTTCTGAGCATCGTTCCAGCGTCGGCGGTCGGTGAACGCTACGATCTGCAGCCAGTGGCTGAGGGACGGCAATTGCCGTTTGTGTTTTTCCGGAGTCCAGCGTCGCAGACATTCAGCGAGCCGCAATTCGGCACGGCCTGCGCGGCTGTTTTGTTTTCTGCTGATCAGCCATTGTCGGAGCGGGGGGATCAGGAGGTCGTGGCTGAGTTGCCAGGAAACGTCGGGAATGTGTGGCGATTCTGACGCCGGGAGAGCTTCCGGGCCGGTGTCGGGCAGTGCCGTGTGCAGTGGTTCGGCCGTCGCAGGCTGTTCGGTTTCGGTGTCGTCCTGCAACTCGGCATCCGGGGCCTGTGCGGATGGCGTGATTTCGCCGTCCGGAAGGTGATCTGTCGGAGGCTGACTTTCGCTGTGTATGACAGCATTCTGAGCGGCGGATTCGCTGGTATCTGCGGTGTCCGGGGCGGGTTCTGCATGCTGCCGTGGCGGGCGAGGTGGAAATCCGGGGAAGGAATGCAGCAGGTAAGGATTCGAGCTGAGGATCTGCAGCAGCGTATCGACGGTGTCGACAGGTACTTCGGTGCCGACGTACTGCACCAGCTCTGTCTGGCTGCGGTGGTGGCGGGATGTGGAGGATTGATCTTCCGGCAGCAGTGCTTCGATCAGTCGCTGTGCGGCCAGTTGTGTGGCGGCATCGGGGAACTGCTGCTGAATCAGACGAAATGTGTGATTGAGCAGGAATTCCACGAGGCTTTGGCTGGCGAAGAATGCCTGCAGAGCGGACGGATGCCAGTCGAGCTGGCGACTTTGCTCCATGAACAGGGCCAGCTGCCACTGTGGAACCTGTGCCTGTTGCTGCAGCAACTGGATGGCCTGCTGGATAAACTGCTGCTGTTCGGCGGACAGTTGTCCCTGGTCTGTAAGTTTTCCGCAGGTCCTGCCAAACGCTGTCAG
>CAITYU010000196.1 GCA_903896675.1 uncultured Planctomycetaceae bacterium | reverse complement strand
GACTCCAGCAGATCGGCAGCCAGTTCCAGGGACCCCGGCATATCGCTGGCACCCAGACCCGGCTTCTGCTGCCGCAGACGACGGATCACGGTTTGCAGATCAGCCAGCGGAGTATCAAACAGGGGGGTTGGGCGACCGCCGGTCAGCACCACCGCCACCTGTGAGCCGCGCGGCAGCTCGCCAATGACGCGGCAGGCCGATTCCACCGCTGCCGTGAATCGCGTGCCACCGGGATCCACAGCCTCCATCGAATAACTGTTGTCCAGCAGCACCACCAGTGCGACCGGGGCGTCACCCAGCAGACCATTGCCGGTCAGCACCGGTCGCGCAAGGCAGATGGCCAGCACAGCCGGGATCAGGCAGCGAATCAGCAGCAGGATCAGTTGGTCGATTCGCAACCGCCGCCGATTCTGACTGATCACGGATTCCAGCAGATGCATCGCACCCCATTCGACCGTGCGAAACCGACTGCGATTGAAGATGTGAATCAACAGAGGGATCAGCAGTGCACTGGCACCGATGGCCAGCAGCGGATTCAGCAGACTCATCGCACACGCCTCCGGATCGCCAGCCATGCCGCCAGAGCATCAGCGGTGGGCTGGTTGGTGACGAGTGGCACGAGGGTGATGCGGTTGCGGCTGCAGCCGCGAGTCAACTGGTCGCGGTATTCCTGCAGCTTCTGCAGATACGCTTTGCGCAGTTGAGCCGGGTCCACCAGATGTCGCTGGGCGGGGTTTTCCAGGCTGGCGAACTGTGTCCACTGGCGGAACGGAAAATCCAGTTCATCCGGATCCCAGATCTGAAAGATGATGACTTCGTGGCGGGCATGGCGGAAATGGGCCAGTGCCTTCATCAGTTGATCGACGTCACCGAACAGATCAGACAGGATCATCACCAGTCCGCGCCGCTGAATGCGTGCAGCGATCTGGTGGAAGACGTCGGCCAGCGAAGTTTCGGCACCCGGTTTCTGCCCGGCCAGCTCGGTCATGATGTGTTTCAGGTGTCTGGGGCGGGCTCGCGGAGGAATATAGCGGCGGATGCTGGTATCGAACGTGACCAGTCCGACGCTGTCCTGCTGCTGCAGCATCAGCCATGACAGACAGGCGGCCGTGCGAATTGCGTAGTCGTGTTTGGACAGCCCGTCACTGCGAGTGCCGCGGTATCCCATGGAACCGCTGCAGTCGACCAGCACGGTGCAGCGGACGTTGGTTTCTTCCTCGTACTCACGGATATACAGGCGGTCGGTTTTGCCGAACAGTTTCCAGTCGATGGTCCGCAGATCATCGCCGGGAACGTAGGGGCGATGTTCGCGGAATTCGACACTGAAGCCTTTATGTGGCGAGCGGTGCAGTCCGGAGGCGAAGCCTTCGACCACCTGCTTTGCCAGCAATTGCAGACCGCTGAGGCGACTGACGTCACCGGCGGAAAGAACGTTGGGAACGGAAGCCATCGGACACCTACAGCAGCTTGCGATCGGGGCGAGGAACTTCACGCAGCAGGCGGCGGATCAGGTCATCGACACTGACGCCTTCGGCTTCGGCACTGAAGGTGGGGACGATGCGGTGTCGCAGGACGGGCAGAGCCAGTGTTTCGACGTCCTCCAGAGTGACGTGGTAGCGGCCCTTCAGCAGCGCGCGGGCTTTGGCGGCCAGCACCAGCTGCTGGCTGGCACGCGGACCGGGACCCCAGTCGATCTGTTCACGGACCCATGCGGCGGAGGCCGGATCTTTGGGGCGTGCTGACCGGACGAGGTCCAGTACGAAGTTGCGGACGTGAGCCGGCAGTGGAACGAGGCGGACGGTGGCCTGGCATTCGAGGATTTCCGGACCGCTGACGACGGGCGCGGGAGTGGCTGACTGGGTGGACGTGGTGCGATCGATGATCTGACCTTCTTCATCGCGGCTGGGGTAATCGACGATGACGTTCAGCAGAAAGCGGTCGCGCTGGGCTTCGGGCAGTGGGTAAGTGCCTTCCTGTTCGATGGGGTTTTGTGTGGCGAGAACGAAGAAGGGTTCTTCGAGCGTATAGGTGGTACCGCCGACCGTGACCTTGTGTTCCTGCATGGCTTCCAGCAGTGCGGCCTGAGTTTTGGGGGGCGTCCGATTGATTTCGTCGGCCAGCAGCATTTGGGTGAAGATGGGACCGCGATCGAAGACGAGATCGCGGTGACCGGTCTGTCGATTTTCCTGAATGATATCGGTCCCGGTGATATCAGCGGGCATCAGGTCCGGGGTGAACTGGATGCGGTGGAAGGACAGGGTCATGGCATCGGCGAGCGAGCGGACCATGAGCGTTTTGGCCAGCCCAGGGACGCCTTCCAGCAGGCAGTGTCCGCGCGCGAGGATGGCGATCAGCAGTTGTTCGACGACATCCTGTTGCCCGACGATGACGCGAGCGACTTCGGAGCGAACTTTGTTGCAGGCCGCGACCAGTTTCTGAGCGCGTTGCTGATCATCAGCCGAGAGAGTCTCTGGGGTGCTGGACATCGGTCAGTCTTTTACTGGAGTGCGATGGAAGGAGTGGGCGGGGCTGCGGGGGTTGGTACGCGGGAGCGTGCTGTTGGGGGCAGGATTTGGGTGAAGACAATAGGCGACGTTGCGGGCAACTGCAAGGAATCCGGGAACATTCGGAGTATGGACGCGAATAAAAGGGGCTCAACCCCGGTAGCCTGGGCTTTAGCCCGGGTAAGCTCCCCACCCCACCTCTCCCCACCCCACCCCTGCAAGCCACTGCGTCCTGCAAATGTGGGAAGACGAATTGCCGGCCCAGCTCACTTTTGTCCTTCGCGTGAGGAATGGCGCGAGGG
>CAITYU010000195.1 GCA_903896675.1 uncultured Planctomycetaceae bacterium | reverse complement strand
GCGTTTCTGGCCAGTGGTTTGGCTCTGGCGGCAGCCGGCCGCACGACGGTGAAGGCTGACGATCTGCGTGGTCAGCGACCGGAGCAGGATGCGGCAGCGAAGGTCGAGTATCCGCGGCGACGCATTCCGGTCAGCTTCATTATCGATGATTCGACGTGCCTGGTGAACATGGGGCATTTCTGCATGCCCCAGTTTCAGGCCTGTTATCCGGATCGACCGGCCTATCAGAAACCGTGGCAGAACTATCCGCGTGAGATTCCGGACGCCTTTGTACGCGAATTTGGTGAATGGTGTGCTGAGCAGGGGGTCCGGGGCAAGTACAGTGTGGTGCCATATCCGGCCTGTGTGGGCTGGCTGGATCGTGAGCTGCCGGGGTGGTCCCGCAAATCCTTGCAGGACAGCATTGAGCTGGTCCGCACACTGCTGCTGCCGAACTGGGACGTGCATCCGGAAATGATTACGCACACGCGAGTCATTGACCTGAAGACCGGCCGACCCCTGGACGAGATCAGTCCGGCGACCATGGAGAATTCGTATCCGCAGCAGTCGCAGAGTGCGGATCAACTGGCGGAGTATCTGGCGTATGCGTTGCGTATTCTGCAGAACTGCGGCCTTCCCTGTGAGGGTGTGACAACGCCGGGTGGATTTGGCAATCGTGTGAAGCCCGAGCTTTCACTGGCGGTGCAGCAGGCCGTCCGTGACGTATTTCGTGCACCGATCCCGCACTTTTTCAAGTATGTGGTGGATGGTGATGCCAGCACGGAACCGTTGGTTGAGCATGTGACGGGCCTGGGCACGGACGGTTTGAATCTGACCGTGAATATTCCGGCGGGAACCGGCGACTGGTTTGGCGGATGGGAAGGCGATGTGGTGCCGGAACCTGATCGCTATGCGTTAGCTGATGCGTCGGGAGGTCGTATGGTGGAGCTGATTGAACGCGGTCAGCCGGCCCTGTTTTTGTGTCACTGGCCGGGGATGTACTGCAACGGGACGAAAGCGGGGTTCCGGGCGTTCCAGCGTGTGGTGACCTCGATCAGCGGGAAGTATGGGGATCGGATTCTTTGGCTGAAGCTGAGTGAAATTGCGCGATATTGGGCGGCGAAGGAACTGACGGCGATTCGGCGCGAGGGGAGTGTGTGGACATTGCAGGCCCCATGTGCCTGTCCGGATTTTACTCTGACGCTGCCGCAGACGGCGTCGGCTGCGGGTGGCGAGCCGATGATTGTGCATCAGGGGCAGCCGCTGGAGCTGCAGCCTGCGTCTGCGGTGACTCAGCTGGTCAGCGGCCGCTGGCATGCAGGGGACGGTACGGTGACCGTGTGTTTCGCACTGCCGCGTGGAGTAACAGAGGTGCGAGTCTGATATTCGGGGGGGCGGTGGCGGGCCTGTCTTACTGCGGGAATCCCTGCGGATTCCGAACTCCCTGCTCCCGTCGCTGCCCGTCTGAGTCGTATGATGTGGGGACTGCGTGTTCTTTCCCGCCCTGAATTTTCCCTCCGGACCTGCCATGACTGCGATCGCTTGTCGGATCAGGCTTTTCGGTATTTTTGTCTGCGGGCTGCTGACTGTTTCTGCGGTCACAGGTGCTCAGGATCCGATTGATTTCAATCGTGACATCCGCCCGCTGCTGTCCGAGAACTGTTTTCATTGTCACGGTCCTGATGTGGCTCAGCGGCAGGGAGAGCTGGCGCTGCATGAGCACCAGCTGGCACTGAAAGCGATTCAGCCGGGCCATCGGGCTGACAGTTCGCTGTATCAGCGGATCACAGCGGCAGATCCTGAGATCGTGATGCCGCCACCGGATTCCGGTCGTCAGCTGACGCCGGCGCAGCGTGAGCTGCTGGGGCGCTGGATTGATCAGGGTGCGAAGTGGGGTCTGCACTGGTCGTGGGAGCCTTTGCAGCGACCGCCGGTGCCTCAGCCGCCCGCCCTGCCACAGGCTCCGATTCGCAATCCGATTGACGCATTTCTGCAGCAGCGACTGCAGGCGTCTGGTCTGAGTCCGTCTGCTGAGGCAGCGCGGGAAGTTTTGATCCGGCGGGTGACACTGGACCTGACGGGGTTGCCACCGGCACCGCAGGATGTCGCGGCATTTGTGCAGGATCCGGCGGCCGATGCGTGGGAAAAAGTGGTGGACCGTCTGCTGGCGTCACCGGCGTACGGTGAACGGATGGCCTGGGACTGGCTGGATGCCGCTCGCTATGCGGATTCGAACGGCTATCAGGGCGATTCTGATCGCACGATGTGGCCGTGGCGTGACTGGGTTGTGGATGCCTTCAATCGCAATCTGCCGTGGGACCAGTTCACGACGTGGCAACTGGCAGGAGATCTGCTGCCGCAGGCGACGGACGAGCAGCGGCTGGCAACGGGCTTTTGTCGCAATCACATGATCAATGGTGAGGGCGGGCGGATTGCCGAAGAGAATCGAGTGGATTACGTGATGGATATGACTGAGACGATGGGGACGCTGTGGCTGGGGCTGACGCTGAACTGCTGTCGTTGTCATGACCATAAATTTGATACGCTGACACAGCGCGACTATTACTCACTGTTCGCCATTTTCAATCAGACTCCGGTGAATGGTGGCGGTGGCAGCGGTCAGACGGCTCCGGTGCTGTCCGTACCTTCGGCTCAGCAGCGAACAGAGCTGACTGCGGCTGAGGCGTCGACTGCTGAATTCGGTCGACTGCAGAATGAGCGTGCGGCGGAGCTGGCGGTGCTGCTTCCTGATTGGATACAGCGGCAGTCGGGGCAGGGCAGTGTGTGGCGCACACTGCAGCCGACGGCAGTGCGGGCTCAGCAGCAACAGCTGACAGTGGAAGCGGGTGGTGTGGTGTTCGCTGGCGGTGTGAATCCGGCGAATGATGTGTATGAGGTTGAGGGTGAGTTGCCGGAAGGTCTGCTGAGTGCGGTCAGGCTGGATGCACTGCGGCATGCCAGTCATACGCAGGGTGGTTTGGCACGCTCGGACAGCGGCAACTTTGTTCTGACTGAGATTGAGCTGCTGCTGCGTCGCGGCGATGGGCAGCAGATGTTGAAGATCAGCGGGGCTGTGGCGACTTATGAGCAGGGCAGTCTGAAGGCAGCGAATGCGTTTGACGGGGATTCGCAGACGGGCTGGGCGGTGTACGAGGGCAAGCCGATTGACCGGGACCATGCGGCTGTGTTTCGTCTGGCTGAGGCAGTGCAGGTGCGACCTGGTGATCAGCTGCTGGTGCGGCTGCGTCATGATTCACCGCATGTCAGTCACAATCTGGGGCGATTTCGGATCTCGACTTCGGCTGTAGCCGGAGCGGGTTTGGAGCTCCAGCGGTCTGCTGAACTGCAGCAGGCGCTGGTGACGGCAGCTGAGCAGCGCAGTGAGGCGCAGGTGAAGTTGCTGAGAGAGGCTCAGCAGGCTGAGGATGCAGTCTGGCAGCAGCTGACTCAGCAGCGGAAAGCCGCAGAAGATCGTGTTGCAGCGATCAGGAACAGCGTTGCGAAGGTGATGGTGATGGAGGATCAGCCTGAGCGTCGTGAGACATTCATGCTGCAGCGTGGTTTGTACACGAATCCGGGAGCTGTGGTGCAGGCTGCTGTTCCGGCCAGTCTGCCGCAGGTGCAGTCGCAGCAGCCGCTGAATCGACTTGATCTGGCGCGCTGGCTGATGTCTGAGCAGAATCCGTTGACTGCGCGAGTGACGGTGAATCGATTCTGGCAGCAGGTGTTTGGCATGGGGCTGGTGAAGACGGCCAATGATTTTGGGGTGCAGGCGGAAGTTCCGCTGCATCCTGAACTGTTGACATGGCTGGCGGTGGAGTTTCGTGACAGTGGCTGGGATGTGAAACGACTGATGCGGCTGATGGTGACCAGTCAGGCGTATCGTCAGAGTTCCGTGGTGACTCCTGAGCAGCTGGAGCGGGATCCGGAAAATCGGCTGCTGGCACGAGCTCCGCGGTATCGTCTGCCATCGTGGATGCTGCGGGATCAGGCATTGGCAGTCAGTGGTCTGCTGTCGGGGCAGCGCGGTGGACCGGCGGTGAATGTGTATCAGCCTGCGGGTGTTTGGGAGGAGGCGACGTTTGGGAATCGGAAGTACGTGCAGGATCACGGTGAGGCGCTGTATCGTCGCAGTTTGTATGTGTTCTGGCGTCGTATTATTGGGCCAACGATGTTCTTTGACACGGCCAGTCGGCAGACGTGTACGGTCAGCGCTGTGCGCACGAATACTCCGCTGCATGCGTTGCTGACCAGCAATGACACGGCGTGGGTGGAGGCTGCGCGAGTTCTGGCGGAGCGGGTGCTGCTGGAGGGTGGTGGTGATGCAGAGCGACTGGAGCGAGTGTATCAGCGGGTGCTGTGTCGGCCGCCCGTGGCGGCGGAGCGTGAGATTTTGCTGGGGACTTTGCAGCGATCGAGGAGCGGTTATCGGCAGGACGGTGCGGCGGCAATGGCTCTGCTGAGTGTGGGGGAATCACCCCGTTCGCAGCAGCTGGCTGCTGATGAACATGCAGCCTGGACGGCGGTGTGTCTGGCGGTGCTGAATCTGGATGAAGCTCTGACAAAGCAGTGAATCGGAATGGGAGACTGTGTGATGCATCCGATAGCAGAGAGTCAGCGACAGCTGGTGCGGCGTGAGTTTTTTGGTCGGGCGTCCACGGGAGTGGGTGTGGCGGCGCTGGCTTCGCTGCTGGGGCGTGACAGTGTTGTGGCAGGTGATGCAGCGCTGGCTGGCCTGCCGGGTTTGCCGCATTTGGCGCCGCAGGCGAAGCGAGTGATCTATTTGTTTCAGAACGGTGCGCCGACTCATGTGGATTTGTTTGACTGGAAGCCGCGACTGCGTGAGCTGCATGGCAAGCCATTGCCAGCGGGGTATGCGGATGGGAAGCGATTCAGCACGATGACAGGGCAGGCGGACGGCAAGCTGATGCTGGCGCCGGTGGAACCATTTCGGCAGCGAGGTGAGAGCGGAGCGTGGGTCAGTGATTTTCTGCCGTACACGGCGGGGATCGCGGATCGTCTGTGTTTTGTGCACAGCATGCACACGGAGGCGGTCAATCACGCGCCGGCGATTCAGTTTCTGCTGAGTGGATCGCAGCTGCCTGGTCGTCCGACGATGGGCGCGTGGCTGACGTATGGTTTGGGTTCTGAGACTGAGAGTCTGCCGGGTTTTGTGGTGATGACGTCGATCACAAAGAACACAAGCTGCGGTCAGATTTTTTATGACTTCTACTGGGGCAGTGGTTTTCTGTCATCACGATTTCAGGGCGTGAAGTTTCGTGCGGCGGGAGATCCGGTGCTGTATTTGTCAAATCCGCCGGGGATTTCGCGGCAGATGCGGCGTGAGTGGCTGGATGATGTGGCGGCGGTGAACGAGCTGAACCAGCAGCAGTATGGAGATCCGGAGATTGGTGCCAGGATTGCTCAGTACGAGATGGCTTTTCGGATGCAGTCCAGTGTGCCGGAGCTGACGGATTTATCGGGGGAGACTCGGGAGACACTGGAGATGTATGGCCCGGGTGTGACGGAGCCTGGGACATTTGCGCACAACTGTCTGCTGGCGCGGCGTCTGGTGGAGCGTGGGACTCGCTTTGTGCAGTTAATGCATGCGGGCTGGGATCAGCACAATTCGCTGACGACGGAGCTGTACAATCAGTGTCGTGACACGGATCAGCCGAGTGCGGCGCTGGTGCGGGATCTGGAGCAGCGTGGTTTGCTGGACGAGACGCTGGTGATCTGGGGTGGGGAGTTTGGTCGGACGCCGTTTATTCAGGGCGACATCAACAACAGACCGCGCTGGGGTCGGGATCATCATCCGTATGCATTTACGGTCTGGCTGGCGGGTGGTGGAGTTCGTGAGGGAATGAGCTGGGGTGCATCGGACGATCTGGGAATCAATGTGGCGGAGCGTGGGGTGCACGTACACGATCTGCAGGCGACGATACTGCATCAGCTGGGTATTGATCATGAGCGGCTGACATTTCGGTTTCAGGGTCGTCAGTTTCGTTTGACGGACATTTTTGGTGAGGTGGTGCAGGGAATTTTGAAAAACGGGTGAGCTGAGCGGAGTGTGTGCGTTGGTTTGGTGACGGGCCTCGAGTGATCCTCGGCAACCAGTTGTGCGGGTCGGTTTTTCCGGACTGCTGCATTTGGAGTCCTCCCGTCTGGAAACTCGTTGACAATCCGGCCTTTG
>CAITYU010000194.1 GCA_903896675.1 uncultured Planctomycetaceae bacterium | reverse complement strand
GTACGGATGACTGGCCACCGCCTGCGGCAATCGCGCTAATCGCTCGTGCCGCTTCGGATTGTACTTCATCGTACAACTGCCCAGCGGATAAAAGTGCGAATCCACACTCATGTTCAGTGTCGACAGATTCACGAAATGACGTACCACGTCCGGTTCCGCCAGCTCCGGCAATGGCAGCAAACCCGCCGCCAGATGCTCGACGCCAGGCACAGGCACCCCGGAAACTTCCGGCACATCCGATTCCGGGAATACCACCGTCCCACGACCGGATTCCGACATTTCGAACAGCAGGCGAGTCGCCGTTGGATTGCGCATCTGACACGTCCCTCCGCACCCACTCACACTTCTCTCAACTGCCCAGCACGTCACCCAGTGCTGACACCAGAGCATCGATCTCGGCACGAGTCCGCTTTTCGGTCAAAGCCACCAGAAAGCAACGCTCCAGTCCGGCACCCAGACTGCCACCAAATCGAGACAACTCCGGACCCACATTGAAACCACGGTCCGACAGCAATCGCAGGACCTCAGTCGCAGGTCGCGGCGTCTCCAGCACAAACTCACGGAAAAATGCCCGCTCAAATTTCAGCACAACTCCCGGCAAACTCGTCAGACGCTCGGCCGCATACCGCGCCTTCGCATGACTCAGCTCCGCCATCTGACGCAGTCCGCGAGGCCCCACGACGGAGAGAAACACCGTGGCCCGCAACGCCAGCAAACCCTGAGTCGTACAGATGTTGCTGGTGGCCTTGTCCCGCCGAATATGCTGCTCACGAGCCTGCAGGTTGAGCACAAAACACTCGCGACCACGACGGTCCACCGTGCGACCAATCAAACGACCCGGCATCTTCCGCACATACTCGGAACGACACGTAAAAACACCCAGCAATGGACCTCCGAACTGCAGCGGAGTCCCCAGTGGCTGCCCCTCGGCAACCGCGATGTCCACACCATAATCCCCAGGTCGCTTCAGCAGACCAGGACTGATCGGATCAAAGGCCAGAATCGCCAGAGCACCAGCGGCATGTGCCGCTGCAGTCAATCCACCTATGTCCTCCAGACAGCCAAAAAAATTCGGCTGCTGCAAAACCAGCGCCGTGGTCTCCGCAGTCAAAGCCGCACGACACGACTCGACAGACACCACCCCATCTACCGCCGGCACCTCCACAATCTCTGTCCCCAGCCGCGAAAAATAGGTTCGCAGCACCTGCCGGTATTCGGGATGCAGCGAACCCGCCACAACCACTCGACCATCACGACCGTTCACCCGCATCGCCATGAACACCGCTTCGCTGACCGCTGTTCCGCCCTCGTACAGACTGGCGTTCGATACCTCCATCCCGCTCAGCTGCGAAATCAGAGTCTGATACTCGTAGAAAGCCTGCAACGTCCCCTGACTGGCCTCCGCCTGATAAGGAGTATAAGCCGTGTAGAACTCACCCCGCGAAGTCAGCTCATCCACAACCGCCGGAATGTAATGGTCATACACACCGCCGCCCAGAAAACAGACCCCGCCACCTCCTGCCTGACCCAGCCGACGCTGCAGATCCTGCTCCAGCTCAAGCTCAGACACCGCCCCCGGCAATGCCAGCTCACGACCCAACTGCAGCGAAACAGGGATCTGCTGAAATAACTCGTCCACAGAAGCAGCACCAATCGCCGCCAGCATTCGCTGACGCTGCTCCGGAGTATCAAACAGATAGGCCATGCCTCAGACCTTTCCTATCCAGCACACACCGCAGCCCGGCAATTCCCTGCAGTCAGGGACAACCCATCCTATTCACCGCAATGCTGCAGATACTGGGCACGGCTGAGCAACTGCTGCAGGTCGCCCGCGTCGCTCATCCGCAGCTTCACAATCCACGCACGCTCAAATGGACTCTCACTCAGCAACTGCAACTGATCAGGCAATCCCCCATTCACCTCCAGCACCTCGCCTGCCACCGGAGCATAAATGTCACTCACCGCCTTCACACTTTCCACTTCACCCATCGCCTGACCGGGGCGATAGACTTTCCCGACCTTCGGAAGCGACAGATACACAATGTCCGTCAGCAGCCGCACGGCAAAGTCCGTAATCCCTACCGTCGCCACGTCGCCAGCAACCGAAACCCACTCATGAGTCTTCGCGAAACGCAGTGTCTCAGGATCCATGAATCCGCTCCGCTTCCTCACGCTCCAACTCGCCAATCCGCTGGACTCGGCGAGCATGTCGGCCACCATCAAACTCCGTCTTCAACCACATTCGCACCACCTGATCCGCCAACTGATCACTCAACTGATCCGCAGACAGACAGATCACGTTCGCATCGTTATGAGCACGGCTGTACTGAGCAGTCACGCTGTCCTGACACGTCACTGCACGCACACCGGCAAACTTGTTCGCCGTAATGCACATCCCCAGCCCCGTACCGCAAATCAGTATTCCACGGTCCACCGCACCCGTGGAAACCTCGCGCGCCACCCGGGCTGCATAGTCCGGATAGTCCACACTCTGAGCCTCAAAGGGGCCCAGATCGTGCACCTCAAAGTCCATCGACTGCAGTAACTGAGCCAGCCTGGACTTCAGGGCAACTCCGCGATGGTCGCTGGCAATCCCGATCTTCATGTCGTTATCGTGTCTTTCCTGAAGAGCTCTTCAACCCACAGCCGCAGGTTCTGCCCGATCTGCAGAGCACAACGGCGATAATCGTCCACCGTCCCACCAAACGGATCATGCACATCCCGACCACCACGGTCCAGCAACTGAATCCGTGCACCCAGAGCAGGACACTCGTTCAACAGCAGATCCCGATGACGACCAGTCAATGCCAGCACCAAAGTCGAACGCTCAATCATCACACGATTCACTCGCCGACTCAAATGCTCAGTCAGATCCAGCCCGTGCTCACGCATCACCTGAACCGCTTCAGGCGACGCCGGAAGGTTTTCCCAGGCACCTACGCCCGCAGAAAACACATCCAGACCACGCTCTCGCAACTCACGGTCCGCACAACACAAACGCTCTGAAACCAGCTTGCGAAACAACATCTCAGCCATCGGACTGCGACAGGTGTTGCCCGTGCAAACGAACAAAACTCGCAGTACGGATCCCTCTTGAGACCCCAAAGATGACTGAACATTGCTCACTTACCGCCCCAGTTGCTGCCTGTTGCTGGTCCGCACCACAAGCCCTGAACTGTCAATAGCTTAGGCAGAAACGGGGGAAAACTCAAGTTTTGAGGCGTGTGTAGCTGCAGTTAGTCGGGGGAAATCCAGCCGCACAAGCACACACCCGCCACGCTTTCCGAATCATGCAAATCCCCAAAACGAGTTTTCCCACACTTGAAAGTCAAAATGGGGGAAATCCGAGCCATTTTCAGGCAGTTTCACTTGAAATCGATCGGCCGGCTGTTCCCCGAACAACACCCGCTCCAACGCCCCCCCCCTCCCCTCACTCCGCCACAGGCCAGCACACCGGCCACTCCAGCAGTCGCACCGCCGTCGGCTCCACAGACTCCTCTCGCTCACCATCACCCTGACCCGTCAACTGACTCAGCAAATGCACCTCGCCTCGCTCACGCCACACCGCAAAATCCACCAGCGGGTCCGCCTGACCCACCACACCCGTCAATCGCCAGTACTGCCAGTCGCCACGCTCATAATCCCCAGTCACCGCCGCTGACACGCCACCACCAAACTCCTGATCCCGAAACAACACCACCGCACGCCGCGAACCCACCGCAGCATCCAGCAATAACAACGGACGCGAAATCGGCGGACGCTTCGTACCACTGCCCCGACGCTCAAAATTCAACGTCCGCTCACCCACCTGCACCACCCGCCACCCAGACTCCGTCAAATACACCAGACGATACTGCGGTACCGAACCCGCTTCAGACCCACGCCAGAATGTCGCTATCACCGGACGACCAGACCCGTCCACCGACATGCTCGTCTGATTCGCCAGCTCACTCCCCTGCGCAACCCGACAGGCATACTCAGATCCCGCCGCTGTCATCGGAACCGACAACCGCAGACCCGCCGAATCCGTCCACGTCACTCCACCATCCACCGATCGCGCATAACACACATCGTGATTCGTCACCACATCAGGAGTCTCCCGCCAGACCCACGACAGATGAATGACCCCACCACCGTCCACACACGCCTGCCAGTAAGCGTTCCGCTCGCCCTCACCATCAATCAGATTGCCCTGCACACGCTCCCAGACTCCCCCAACACCATCCACAGACGGCCGATAGCGATTCAGTACCAGATTGCCCGAACCCGCCGCACCATCTCGATAGAAAAACAGTAAACCACCATCCGGCAGCCGGTAAAATTCCGGATACGTCACTCGCTCCTCATCACGACCCACCATCACACGCCGCTCACCCGGCTCCAAACCACCTCCCGCCGACACACGCACATATCGCAGCGGATGGCCATGATGGTCCCACGACACATGCAACTCACCCGCTCCGTCAAAGGCCAGCGAGATCACATTATGAGCATCCGTGACGCGACCCCGCAGCCCCGTCTCCTGCACCCGCCAACGGTCCTCTCCCAGACGACGCTCAGCCAGACACACCCGACCCTCGCCGTCATACCAGCCCGCCACCTGCCGACCACCAAAACTGTCCACCGCACTGTGCCGAAAAATCGCCATGTTGACCTTGGTACGAGCCCACCCGAGACCCAGCACACCAGCCTCACGCACAACTGCCTCACGCAACACCTGCTGACCTCGCACCTCCGACTCACACAACACACAAACCCCCAAAAACACACACAACCACACTCGCAGAAAACGGGCCACACAACCCAACCACACACTCACTTGTCACCCTCCAGCAAATCCCAGAACTCCTGCTCACTGGGATCCGCCGGCCGCTTCACTCCACGACCTCGCACCCCACCACCACCAGACGCCCCACCACCACCAGACGCCCCACCACCACCTGCACCACCTGCTCCGGCAACCCGCCGCGGGCCGGCAGGTCGTGATCCCGCCCCCCGCGACAAACTCCCAGGACCAGCTCCACACCCCGTACACCGACCACCCCGACCCAACTCCGCTCCACACTTCTCACACAACAAAATCGGTTGATCACTCAACCCACCTCCACCCACACCCCCAACCCCATCACGCCCTTCCATCGACTTCAGCAGATCCTGAAAAACATCCAGCAAATCCTCGTCAACTTCAGACCCGCCCGACTTCGGCCTCGACTTCGATTCAGACTGAGCCTTCGCCCGCAGATCAGACTTCGACACTGCCCCACGCTCCGCTACCGGACTGCTCACCACAGCCGACTTTGACTCCGACACTGTGGCCACCGCCGCACGAGCCCCCTCAGGTAACACGCCCCGCTGCAGATTGTCCGCACGCAGAATCTCCACCTCCGCAATCGCTCCACTGACGGGCTCGCGAGCGGTCACGTGGACCCGCGCCTGATGGTCATAACTGAGCGTCACCTCGATCTCTGAACCCTCCGGCAAATCCGCCGGTAAACCCGACACCGTACAGTCACCAAGCACCGTGGCAGGCCTGTCAGAACCGGCCCCGCTCTCCACAATCCGCACATGCACTTTGCGCTGATTCGACACCACCGTCCCGAACACCGATGTCACCGCTGCCGGCAACGGACTGTTCGCCCCAATCAGATAATGCGGGACCCGCTGCCCCGTCGACTCGTCACGCACCAGAATGCCCAGCGCACGAGCACTCACGCTGCGCTGCTGCACCCGCCGCAATCGCTCCGATACCTCCCGATCATAAACCGACTTCGCCTGCTGACGATTCGACTGCAGCATGCCGGCATACAACGCCGCACCGTGCGCAATCGACTGATCAGGCGACAGGGATGTATTCAGAGTCCGCCCGCTGAGCTGTGACAGGAGCTCCTTCACCATCGGCATCCGCGATGCACCACCCGTCGTCAGCACCGTGTCAATTCGCGCCCAGCCAAAACGGTTCTCCTGCAGAATCCGCTGCACCACCTGACGACAACGCTCCAGCAGCACTCGACTCGACTGCTCAAACTCCGCCCGCTCCACCTGCCACGTCTTCAGACGATTCTGATGACGCACCGTGATCGCCGCTCGCGAACGCACAGACAGACTGCGTTTCGCCTGCTCCGCCTCCAAAGACAGACACTGCAGACTCTCCGGGGTCTCACGAGGATCCAGGCCGAATTGCGCAAGAAATCGCTCGGCCGCCAGATCGACCAGCACACGAGTCCAGTCGAGCCCGCCCAGCTCCAGATCTCCGTCCGCCGCAATCACCCGCACCTCGTCACGACTGTATCGCACCACAGCCAGATCCAGAGTCCCCCCGCCAAGATCAAAAACCAGAATCTGCTGAGCCTCCGACAGCACCGAAAAATTCAGACCGTCACTGCCCAACACATGACACAACGCCGCCGCCACAGGCTCGTTGATCATCTCCACCCGCTCCAGACCCGCCGCACGACCAGCCTGCTCCGTCGCCTCACGCTGCGCATCACTGAACTGCGCTGGAACCGTAATCACGGCCTCCGTGATCTCGCCCAGTTGCTCACGAGCCCCCTCAAGGAGCTTCCTCAGGATCAGCGACGATATCTGCACCGGTGAATAACGGTAATCATTGATCTTCCAGAACTTCCCGTCATCACCCATGTGCCGCTTGGCATGCTGTACCACCCGAGACGGACTGGCGATCGCATTCCGCAAGGCCTCGGTGCCCACAATCACCTGACCCTGCTCGTCAAAAAAGACGACAGAAGGAGTCGACAGTTCGCCCTCGGCATTCGGCAGAGTTACCGGCTGACCATGCTCGTTCAACCACGCAATGCAGGAATACGTTGTCCCCAGATCGATGCCAATGGCACGTGATTGCGACATGTCCGCAAGCCCCCTGTCAGTGATCGCTGTACCGTCACCCGCTATCCTACTGAGAAGTTGCCGGGAGGAGATACTGAAAAGGGAAAGGAGGCACAAAAATGGGGGAAATGCGGGGGAAATGCTGGACACCCGCCAAAAAGACACCGCACAGAACAACCCACAAACCTCGAACCACCCTCGTCGTACCGAACAGGCCCCCCGGACATTCCTGCCCGGCACAGACAAACGTTATTCGGGAACGTAAAGCAGAGATTCAGCGGATGAAAAACAGCAATGTCTTTCATCACTGGGGCCGACCAGGAATCACGCCGAGGACAAAAACCGTAGCCTCGGCTTGTCATTACCCACGAAACCAGGTGGGCCCTCGGAACGCGTGTTTGGTTTATGTTCTGCCCGCGACTGCGATTCAGGCCTGAAGGGCCGTTTTCCGGTAGCCCAGGGCGCAGCTCTGGGTCTGGGGCACCCCCAAAATTGGTTCGTAAGGCCTGGAGGGCCGATTTCAAGGAGTGTGTGGTTGCGCGATCATGCACGGCTTTCCAGGTGCTTACGCACCTCGCTCTGCTGAAACCGGCCCTTCAGGCCTGGGGGGTGTCTGTGGGCGTCCAAACCAGGTGCTCTCG
>CAITYU010000193.1 GCA_903896675.1 uncultured Planctomycetaceae bacterium | reverse complement strand
GCAATCGTTCTGCAGGAGCACGTCGATGAAACGCGATCGTCTGCTGCGGACTGCGGTGCAGCGTGGTGGTTACACGCTGGTGGAAATCCTGATAGTGGTCGGGATTCTGGTGGTATTGCTGACGATGACACTGATGACCGTCCGGTTTACTCGCGACGGCGACCGGGTGACGGCTGCTGCGGCTCAGATTCAGTCGTTCCTTGCCGGGGCGAGGGACCGGGCCATTTATGCTCGGGCACCTCGTGGAGTGCGGCTGTTTCTGGACACAAAAAATCCTCGAACGGTCAGTTCGATGGTGTACATTGATCCGTCGGAGTCGTGGAGTGACGGTGTGGTGCAGTTGCGACGCTGGGATCCTGAATTGGATGGTCGCACGAACATTGGTGGCGGAAACGTGGACATCAATCAGGACGGTGTGGCGGACGATCCGCGAAGCGTCTGGATGGTGGTTGGAGATGGCACAGCGTGGTGGGAGTTGAAGCGGCGTGGTCTGCTGTTTGACGGCATGCGGATTCGCATTCCGAAGGGGCCTGGTGGCAGTTGGTATCCGATCAATACGCGCCTGATTGATGTGACTCAGGCCCCTCCGACGACTCAGATTCTGGTATTGGGTATCCCGTACCGTGACCCCGGAAATACTCCGGTGGAGCGATCCCAGGCATTTGAGTCGGGTGGACCTGAGGACTATGAGATTCAACTGGCGCCGCGAATTCTTCCGGGCGAGCGGGCGTCACTGCCTGAGGGCACGGTGATTGATCTGGACGGTTCACGGATTCCGGATGCGTGGCGACCGTCTTCGACACTGGCTGCTGGTGGTACCGGGAACGCGTTGTATTCGCAGTACATCGATCTGGTGTATTCGCCGCGTGGCAGTCTGATGGGTGACGCGGCCTCGGGTGGTGTCCTGCATCTGTACGTGTGTGATCGAGAGGATTCGGTGTTGTTGAAGGAAGAGTTTCTGAAGTCGCTCGATTCTGATCCGGCGAAGGCGTCCGATCTTTTTAATTCCAGTCTGCAGAGTGCCAGCGGTGGTTTGAAGTTCATACCGTCGGATGCAATTGATCCAGGCAGTGTGGCATGGGCTGCGGGTCTGGGTGCGGCAGGTGAGCCGTACAATGTGCGGGATCGTCGTGTGGTGACGATTTCCGGTCAGACTGGCAGTGTCTCGATTCATCTGGTGAATGCCGGTGACGGCGATTCATCGGGCAGTAATCCGCCGAACGGATTTGCGGACGATCCGTACTTCTTTGCGGAAACGGGGGAGACTGCGAAGTGAAGCGTCTCACACAGACAACTGGTATCAGCTTGCGGCGGTGTGGTCGGGTTTCGCCCGGCGTGGGCCTGCCTGCGGGCGTGACACTGACTGAAGTGCTGATGTCTCTGATGATCATGAGCATTGGCATTTCGTCGGTGATGGTGTTGTTTCCGATTTCGGTGCTCCGCAGTGCTCAGTCCACCCAACTGACGAACGCGGCGATTCTGAAGTACAACGCAGAGACTCAGATTCGCCAGAATCCTCGGCTGGTATTTGACCCGGACGGGAACTACGACATGTCCTCCACGATGGCTCAGAAGCAGAAGGCCCTTGCCGAGCATTTTCTGTCATCGGGTTCGCGGAATTATCTTGTGGATCCGTTTGGTTATCACGGTCTGTTCAGCATGGACAGTACTGGTGACGGCACGGTGGATGGCAACGACGACCTGATTGCCCGCGCGTTCGGCAACGACGGGACAGCACCGGGGTTTATCAATGCTGCCGGCAATCGTGTGATCCTGCGGCGTTATGATGGTGGTGTGCTGTCGAAGTTCATTGGTAATGTTGAGGGCAATGTTGCGTCGTCGGGACTGAGTGCGGATCAGCTGGCATCGCTGCAGTTTCTGGCAGCAAAGCTGGCTCGACTTGGTGACGGCCGTACGATTCAACTGGACAGCAGTGCGGCCGAGGTGCTGTTTACCAGCGTGAACAACGTCAGTTATCCGGTGGGTGTGAGGCTGGTGGATTCGGTGCTGCCCGACGATCTGGTGGCCGTACCGACCTCCGCTTCGACTCGCCCCGGCGGTTTGATCCCGGATCCTGAGATAGCCGAGATCACTCTGTTTTCTGAGGACGGTCGATTCAGCCAGACGTTTCCGCTGACGAACACGGATGCTGCCAATCTGAAGTGTTACTGGTCGGAGTATGACGACCAGGGGAACAATCCGGTGGACTACAACGGCAATGGGTTCAATGACATTCGCGGTTTGCCGGCGGAGTTTCTGGGCAAGGTGGGTCGAGTGATTCTGCGGACGGTGCGTGATGCTGACTTTTCGTGGCTGTTGACGGTGCGTCGTGGCAGTGACGGTCAGGCTCGTGGTGTGGACGTGGTGGTACGTTATCACACGGGGATCAAGCCTTTGGATGAGCGGATTTTTCCGGCCACTTTCAAGGCTGGTCTGGCGCTGGTGGGGGTGAACGACGCTGCGGACGGCACCGAGCCTGTTTTGAAACGCGGTGCCTATGTGTTCGACGCCCTGAATGCTCGCTGGTACCGCATCACCAACCATGAGACGCGGCCCAGTGCCGGTCTGATTCCGTCCAGTGAAGCGGGATTCTGGGGTGCCTACAGGTATCGACTGACCCTCGAGTCTGAGGTGGTGGCGAACGCGGGGTCGTTTCCGACGGGCAGCAGTTCGGCGGTCTATTCCGGTGCCATGTTTCTGCCGGGCGTGGTGGATGTGTATCCGATGGGATCACTGAGTCTGCCGGCGGCATTGCAGGCGGGGGAGAACTGATGAAACGCCAACCTGTCGAAAGTATGCGGTTGTCGCAGCGGACTGGTTTCACGCTGGTGGAAATGCTGGTATCGGTGGCGCTGGTGCTGTTGATGATGAGTCTGTTTGCGTCGATTTTTTCGATGGCGTCGGGCAGCGTCAGTACTCAGCGTGGCATTTCCAATCACGACCAGAAAGCCCGGGCATTAACCACGCTGATCAAGGGCGATTTTTCGCATCGCACGCAGCGTTATCCGCTGCCATTTTATCCGAATGAGAACACCGCCACATCACCGACGCCCTTTGGTAATCGGGCCGGTTATCTGTACATCTCCACGAACGATCCTTACAGCGGTCAGGACGATCTGGTGCAGTTCACGGTCAGCTCCGACATGCTGCAGGAGGACACGGACAGTTCGCCGTATTATGGCAGGGCTGCATTGTTGAATGATCCTTCGGGGAATACTTCGACCAGTCTGTCGGTGAATCCGAATCAGCCTGAGGCGGATGACAGCAGTCTGACGGTGAACAACACGGGCAGTTCGACGGCGGCGGAAGTCTGCTACTTTGTGCGGAACGGCAATCTGTATCGGCGGGTGATGCTGCTGCGTCAGCCGTTGCCGGTGGCCGGTCGGGAGCTGGACGAGCAGCCGCAGACCAGTCGTGGTCAGGATTATTTTACGTCGGGCAGCGGTAGATTCTCGGTGCAGACGTCTTCGGTTGCGAATGCCACGGATGACTTCTGGACCTACTTCGATTACTCAGCGACTGCGGCATCGCCGACCGGCAAGGCTCAGTTTGTCGGACTGTCTGGATTGAACAACGAGCAGGCAGTGACTGTACCTGCTGTGGGGAATCCGGCGTATCGGTTTGGCTTCAACCAGTTTACGGGGATTTCGCGTGAACACGCGGTCCTGAACGGGGCGTTTATCGGGCGATTTCTGCAGGCGGAAACATCTTCGGAAAATTTCAACTGGCCGCAGCGACGGGCTGAGCTGTTTGGAACAAATCAGGTGTTTGGGGTTGGCAATAACCCTGACGGCAATCCGTTCAATATTGCGAATGGTCTGACGCTGAATATTGCCACGGGAGTGGTGCAGGAGTTTTCGAATACGGCATCTGGTGCTGGTCGCGGGGGCACTCGCCGGATGGAAGACCTGGTGCTGTCGGACGTGCATGAGATGAAGGTGGAGATCTGGGACGAGCGTCTGCAGAAGTACACGACTCCGGGGCACAACGAGTTGTTTCGAATGCGGGATCTTTCCGGCAACACGTTTATGCTGCCGGGCGACTATCATCAGGGTCGGCGTTTTTCGGATGCGGATGGACAGGGTCCTGAGGGTTCATCAGTGGGGGTATTTGACACGTGGCATCCGGACACGGATCCGGGTGTTGTATCGGCCCGGCATCCACCGCATATCGCCTACCGGTACACTCCGCCGGTCTACCCCGACGGACCGACTCGTCCGGGTCTTCCGGTGGCTCCGACGGCCGAGCCTGACCGGCAGACGCGGCGTGCGGATAACAAGGGTTACTGGCAGCCCGGAACGGTGTACGAGCTGGGGGACGTGGTGTTTGTGCCGTGGGTGGATGCGCCGCGGGGCGGCAATCCGCCGGACAGCATTTTCCAGTACGACGAAATGCCGGCTCAGAAGTTTCAGATCGCCTATCGGTGTGTGGGCCGTCAGGGCAGTGCGACGTCGCATGCCAGCATTCCTCCCGGTTTCCCGACGGCTGCCGGCCGGCGTGTGCGTGAGCGGAATGATGAACTGGAGTGGGAGTCGATAGACAATCGTCGGCCGCTGACATCGATCCGCATGACTTTGCGTTTTCATGACCAGACCAGTGATACTCAGCGTAATCTGACACTGGTGCTGCCGTTGACGGACAAGAAGTAGTGACCTGCATGCAGGCGATCGGGCGTGGTCCCGGTGGTCTGG
>CAITYU010000192.1 GCA_903896675.1 uncultured Planctomycetaceae bacterium | reverse complement strand
CGGTGGCCACAATGTTACGTTCAAGGTGGCTCGGGTATTGGTCCGGGATTTCGCATTGTCTGAACACGATGCGATGACGCTGTTTCAGGAATGGAATGAGACGTGCGAACCACCCTGGAGTGAGTCTGAGTTGCGCCACAAGCTGCATGATGCGAGCAAACTGGACAATCCCGTCGGCTCGAAGTTGCGTCCTCGTGATGCAACGACGCATGCTGTCGGCAATGTGTCCGTCACGGGAGATGGGGCGCAGCGTCTGGTGCCTTCGTTTCTGGGGGAAGATGTTGCCGATCTGGAGGGCCTGTTGTCGGTGCCTGTGGAGTGGGTCGTCACGGAATTGATTTCGAAGGATGAGACGTTGGTTGTGGCGGCACGATCGAAGGCATGCAAAACATTGCAGTTGGTCGATCTGGCCGTCAGCTTAAGCTCGGGTCTGCCGTGGCTCAAAAGGTTTGACGTTCCGAAGCGGCGGCGGGTGTTGTTTATTTCCGGTGAGGCAAACAATCGACGGATGGCCGTGCATGTGTCCCGGGCGTTGAATCCCCGGGATCTGGCCTTCGAGGATCTGCGCGGGTGGTTGCGGATCGAGACGATGCGATTCCCCGAACTGGTGAGTGACCTGTCATTGCAGGGACTGCAGCAGTCGGTACAGACGTTTCAGCCGGACGTTGTGATCGTTGATCCGTTATACCGGGGGCTATCGGGACTGGACAGTCACAAGCTGGCTGAGATGGGGCCGAAGCTGAAGGCTCTGGAAGCTGCATGCCGGCCTGCGATGCTGGTGCTGAGTCACCATATCACGAAGGCGGCGGCGCGGGAACAAAAGGTGCCTGAGCTCGAAGATTTGACCGGGGCAGGTGTAGCCGAGATGGCTGGCCAGTGGTGGCTGGTGGGGCGCCAAACGCCGTATGCGTTCGATGGGAAGCATGATCTGGCCGTTCATTACGGTGGACGTGATGGCCAGTCTGGTGAATTGCGCGTGCTGTTTGACGATCAGCAGTGGACGTTCGACGTGTCGAACCTGAGTCAGTTTCAAGCCGAATCCCGGGCGACTGCGCAGGAGCTTAAGTCACTGCATGAACGGCAGGCTGATGAACAGCAACGTGATGCGGCGCGGGTCCGGATTCAGGCTGGGATGAAACGGTTTCAGTCGCCCGTTTCGAAGAGTCGCGTGAAGCAGTCGATTGAATTGCCACCCAAAAAGTTTGGGCCTGCCTTCGAGGATTTGCTGCAGGAGGAAAGCGTCGTCATGCGTCCGTATATCGACGAACAAGGCCGGCAGCAGAAGTGCGGTTATATTCTCTCAAGTCATGTTGAGGAATACGACCGTCAGCAGGCTGAGGCTGAGGCTGCGGCACAGCAGGCTGCGGCAAAGCAGGCTGAGGCTGAAGCTGCGGCAAGTCAGGCTGAGACAAGCCAGGAGGGGGGGTGTGTGCCGGCTCCTGAGGGTGTGCGAACACCAAAAGGGAATCGGGCCCCTGCGAAGCGGAAACCTTCAAAGCGGAAACCTTCAAAGCGGTGATGATAGCCGAGGTGTTGGTTCATGTTGGTTCGTGTTGGTTCGTGTTGATTCTGGCATGATGATTCAGGATGTTTGCAAGTGAGGGGATGTGTGTGTGTTCTCTCGCCTATAGTAATAGGCGAGAGAGGACACACACACATCCATCCACTTGCGAGCGGCGATATGACAGGTGGTGTTTTCGCTGAATTCGTTTTTTGAGAGAGGTTGAACATGCGGTGCTATCGGTTGGGCAGTTGTGCGTTGTCGGTGAATCTGCCGGTGCTCGTTCGGTGCGCGTCTGCAGTGCTCCGGCGTGTGATTCGTGATCTGTCGCTGCTGGCTGCTGCGGCAGCGGCGGGGGCATCGGTGCAGGCATGACAGAACAACTCTGGCTGATGGATCTTTCGCAGGTGTCTGCGGCGTTGAATGTCTCCCCGCGTTGGTTGCGCTATGCGGTCGCTGGCGGTCGCGTGCCGGGCGTTTGCTGGCTGGGGCCGAAGTGTCTGCGGTTCGACCGTGCGAAGCTGGAGGCGTGGGTATCGTCTGGTTGTCCCGATTTGCGGCAAGCTGCGGCAGGTGGTGGCAATCCGGCAGACGGCTCTGGCGGCGGTCCTGAATCCGGCGATGATGTGGGCGGCGATGACTTCACCACCAGCATGACGGAATCAACCGATGGCACCACGAAAACAGATGACGGCAGAACCAGCACAGCAGGAACCGGGGCCAGCAGTGCGGGCTCTGTGTCCGCAGCGGGCACAATGGCAGCGGGAACTGATCGAAGAGGCGCCAGCACTTCGGCAGCGATACCGGCAGGCGTGCGAAGCCGTCGAAGCGGCTCGGGCGCTGGTCGAAAGCGGGGATAAGTCCCCGCGTTATGTGCTGAAGTTTTCGAATGAGGCGTTTGAGATTGCAGGGCGTTTGAACGGGATTCAGAATCAAAACCCTGTGAGGCTTCGGGACTCGTGCCGTGATGCAGAACTGAACCGGCAGGCGGTGCTTCTGCTGAATCGACGGAACCGCTGTCAGCAGGATCTGCAGACGATGCAGACGGCGGCGGAGGATTGCGGGCGTCGCTGGTCGCGACTGCTGAAGGAAGTCGCTGCGGCGTTTGGGACCAAAGGGTCTGACTGGTCATTGTCCGCTGACGGTGAACTTGAAATTCTTCAGCCGGGGCGGGGGCATTCTGAACGCTGGAGTGATCGGGACCGGCAGCGCATGGTCGCTGAGTTTCAGGCGCGGCTTCAACGTTTGTCTGAGGAAAAGTCACTGGCCGATCTTCAGGCG
>CAITYU010000191.1 GCA_903896675.1 uncultured Planctomycetaceae bacterium | reverse complement strand
GTGTCCGGTGGTCATCAGGCCGCAGAACTGGATTGTGGAAGACGTTGTGTATTCACTGGAGGACTCCCATCGCCAGCGTGCGGTGGCTCGCAGGATTCTGGGGCGTTTTTCGCAGCGATTTGATTCCGGTTCCCGCTCATCGTTATCCGGAGCGCTGTTGACGGCGCTGCTGGGACCGCTGGCGACTGTACCGCTGCTGGGGCGCATTCTGTTTCCGCATTTCATGGCGCAGATGCATTCCACTGCGGGTCAGTTTGTGGCCCCACCGGCGGTGACTCGACTGCGGCTGGAGCGTCCCGAAGGAGTTCCTGCGGGGCCCCATGATGACGGCATCGGATTTACTGTGACAGAGATGGTGACGATGTCCGAGCGTTCGCTGCGGGACATCGGTCTGACGGCCGGTTTTGCTCCGCTGGTGATCTTCATGGGGCACGGTTCATCCTGCATGAACAATCCTCACGAATCAGCTTATCACTGTGGTGCCTGCAGCGGCAGTCCGGGTGGTGCGAACGGCCGAGCACTGGCGGCGATGCTGAATGATCCGCGAGTACGACGTCGGCTGCGTGAGCGGGGCCTTGACATTCCGGATGAGACGTGGTTCATCGGTGGTCTGCATAACACAGCGACTGAAGAGATCACATTTTTTGATCTGGAACTGCTGCCCTCATCCCATCCAGGGCGGTTGCGGAAGTTGCGGGCTGTGCTGGCGGAAGCCTGTCAGCGGAATGCTCAGGAACGCTGCCGCCGATTTGATTCAGCACCGCTGGAGATTGACCAGCAGTCGGCTTTGCTGCATGTGCGGGAGCGTTCTGAGGACCTTGCTCAGACTCGTCCGGAATACGGCAACTGCACGAATGCGGTCTGTTTTGTGGGCCGTCGTGGTCGGCTGCGGGGTCTGTTTCTGGATCGGCGTTCGTTCATGATGTCGTATGACCGGGCGCAGGATACGGGAGACAGCATGATTCTGGCCAGAATTCTGGGCGCTGTGATTCCGGTCTGCGAGGGAATCAACCTGCTGTATACTCTGTCGGCCATTGACAATCGTGGTTGGGGCAGTGGCACGAAGCTGCCGCACAATGTGACCAGTCTGCTGGGAGTGATGGATGGGGCATCCAGTGATCTGCGTCCGGGACTGCCGTGGCAGGGAGTGGATATTCACGAACCTGTGCGGTTGCTGTTCATCATCGAAACAACTCCGGAATCCATGCTGCAGATAATGGATCGCAATCCGAATGTGGCTGCGATCTGTCGCAACGGCTGGGCCCAGCTGGCGGTGCTGGATCCTCATTCCAGTCGGATCCAGAGGTTTCGCAACGGTCGTTTTGAGGATTATGAGCCGCGATTGGGTGAGTTGTCGGAAGTGCAGGCTTCACGGGAGTGGTACGCGGGTCGCCGTGATCATCTGCCGTTCGCCCTGATCAGGCCGCAGATGGCTGCTTTATGTGCACACGGAGCTTTGGTGGAATAATCGGTTATGCTGACTTTTGCAGGTATTCTGGTGGTGCTGTCGCCTGCGGTGCTTGTCGCGCTGTTTGGCATATCCACGCTGCTGCGAACACCAGTGGGTGAGACCATTTATTCGCGCTGCACTGCTGCTGCGGTGTCTACGGGTCTTGCCGCCGCTGTCTGGATTCTGGTGGCCATGCTGATGACGGATGATCGGCAGGTGGAGGTCAATCTGGGCGACTGGGTGAGGATTCCTGCTGCCGCGGAGCATCATGCGGGGGAGCCTCCCGGAAGTGGTGCTGGTGTCAGCCCGCAGATTCCGGACGAACCTCATTTTCATTTCACGATGAAATTCATGTTTGACCGGCTGAGTATACCGTTTGTGATCATGACGTATGTGCTGTGCGGAGTGATCAGTGCCTTTGCCTCGCGGTATCTGCACCGGGACGGTGGTTTTCAGCGATTCTTTCTGTTTCTGTCGTTCTTTCTGCTGGGGATGATTCTCAGTTCTGCTGCTGGCACCATTGAGACTTTGTTCTTCGGGTGGGAGCTGGTCGGGCTGTCATCAGCGCTGCTGGTGGCATTCTTTCATGATCGTCGTGGTCCGGTGGTCAATGGTCTGCGCGTGTGGTCGATTTATCGGCTGGCGGATGCAGCATTTCTGATCGGTGCGATGTCGCTGCATCATCTGTCGGGGTCTGGTGATTTTTCGGGACTGGCTGGTCAGGGAGTGTGGCCGGAGGGTCGTGTGGATGTTCCGCAGCAGTCGGTGCTGCTGGTGGGCTGTCTGTTTCTGTTTGCTGCGGCCGGTAAGTCAGCATTGGTTCCTTTCTCGGGCTGGCTGCCGCGGGCGATGGAGGGGCCGACGCCATCGAGCGCGGTATTTTATGGAGCCCTGTCAGTGCATCTCGGTGCGTTCCTGCTGCTGCGGATCAGTCCGCTGCTGGATCGTTCTCCGGTGCTGTCCGGTCTGGTGGTATTGCTGGGAGCGGTGACCTGTGTGTTTGCTGCGATGGCGGCGAGGGTGCAATCCGATATCAAGAGCAGTCTGGCATTTGCTTCGCTGATTCAGGTCAGCATTATTGTGATGGAGATCGGTCTGGGATTTCGTTACCTGCCTCTGGTGCACATTATCGGGCATGCCTGTCTGAGAACGCTGCAGCTGGTTCGTGCTCCTTCGCTGCTGAAGGATTACAACAGCATGATCAATGCGCTTGGGGGAGTGTCTGAGCATCGCAGTGCACTTGAGCAGTCGCGGTATCAGCGGATGTATCGCTTTGCGATGAACCGTGGCAATCTTGATTCGATACTTGATGAATTCGTGGTGCGTCCATTTACGGCAGTGCTGCTCTGGTCGGATCGTATGGAGCGTCGCTGGACCAACTGGCTGTCGGGTGAAAACAAATGATTCAGGAACTGCATTTCCCCTGGCTGGAAACGGGCATTCTTCTGCCGCTCGCGGGGGCTGGTATCTGTGCCTGCCTGACGGACTCGGTCCGCGCTCAGAAGGTTGCGATTTTCGTGG
>CAITYU010000190.1 GCA_903896675.1 uncultured Planctomycetaceae bacterium | reverse complement strand
GGGTGGGTTTGCCCGGGCTAAAGCCCAGGCTCCGGTTTTTGTTCCGGGCGTGATCCTGTCTGGTAACGCTGGCTGAGCCTGACGTTCTGCAGCGTCCCTGGTTTTCAGTTTTCAGTGTTCAGTGTTCAGTGTTCAGTGGGCGGGTGGGGGGGGGGCATTTGCAGTTCGTAACCTCGGGTTGGGTTGGTATGCTGTGTGGTGGGGTATTGCGATTTTTTTCTTTTCTGTTTGGTGGCGTGCTGTGATGCGGCTGACGACTGCCATGAGTTTTGTGTTGATTTTGGCTGCCTGTGGCCGCTGTGGGGCGATGTCCCTGCAGCCTCCGGAGTTTGTTCGTGATATCCAGCCGCTGTTGCACAGTCACTGTGGCTCGTGTCATGAAGGGGCTGAGCGTTCGGGGGGGCTGGATCTGGGCGTTGGTATAGTGCGTGGGGGCGAATCGGGGCCGGTGGTGGTTCCGGGTCAGCCGGACGAAAGTCTGTTGTTGCAGTTGGTAACTGCGGGCAGCATGCCGCCGGAGGGTCAGCCGAAGCTGTCGTCCGGGCAGATTGAAATGTTGCGGCAGTGGATTACTGCGGGGGCTCGACTGCCGGGTGCGCAGCAGTTTCCGGCAGTGACGTCGGACCGGATTGAAGCCTTATTGTTGCTGCGTTGTGCGGCCTGTCATGGTGCAGCGCGGCAGGAGGGGGGGCTCGACCTGCGGACTCGGGCTGGCCTGCTGAAAGGCGGCAGTTCCGGGCCGGCAGCGGTTCCGGGTCAGCCGGATTCCAGTCTGATTCTGCAGAAGATAACCAGTGGCCAGATGCCTCCGGTGCGTCGTCTGGTGGAGGCGATGATCAAGCCGATTACCGACGCTGAGACTCAGTTGCTGCGGCAGTGGATTGCTGACGGGATGCCGCATTCGTCGGTGGCGGATGATCACTTGTCGGAACTCCCCGAGGGTGCTCGGGAGTTCTGGTCATTCCGGCCACCGGTGGCTGTTGATCCGCCGCAGCATCCTGAGACTGCCGGTGTGAGGACGGCAGTGGACGCGTACGTTCTGCAGCGGCTGCGGGACGCGGGGTTGGCGTTTGCAGAACCGGCGGATCCGGCGGTGCTGGTGCGTCGGTTGTATTTCGATCTGACGGGGTTGCCACCGACGTGGCAACAGTTGCAGCAGGTGCTGCAGGAATCGGGCGAGGACAGAATTTCGCGACTGATTGATCAGTTGCTGCAGTCGCCGCAGTATGGTGTTCGCTGGGGGCAGCACTGGCTGGATGCGGCCGGCTATGCCGACTCCGAGGGGGCTCAGAATGAAGACCGGATTCGAGCGGACATGTGGCGGTATCGCGACTATGTGATTCAGGCGTTTAATTCTGACAAGCCGTACGACCGATTTCTGCATGAGCAACTGGCGGGGGATGAACTGGCGGATTACGAATCGGCCGAGGAGCTGACGGGCGAGCTTTACGACAATCTGGCAGCGACGGGGTTTCTGCGGACAGCTCCGGATCGCACCTTTGCGAACATCACGGCTTTTGTGCCGGACCGTCTGGAGGTGATTGCGGACGAGCTGCAGATCCTGGGTTCTGCGGTGATGGGCCTGACGATCAATTGTGCGCGGTGTCATTCGCACAAGTTTGATCCGTTGTCGCAGACGGACTATTACCGACTGTCGGCGGTGTTCAAGGATGCGTGGGACGAGCATGACTGGCTGAAGCCACTGGACGAGCGGCTGTTGCCGCATGTGACAACGGCTGAGCGGGCGGCGTGGTTGCAGCAGAAGCAATCGCTGGAGCAGCAGATTCAGCAGTTGGGGGTGCAGCGTGAGTCGGCGGATGAGGCGCGTCGCGGGGAGCTGGACGGGCAGATTGCTGCGTTGCGGAAGCAGATTCCTGCGGAGCCTCGTATTCGTGCGCTGTGGTCGCGGGGGCGTCCATCACCCACGTGGGTGTTGTTGCGGGGCGACTATCTGAAACCTGGGCGTCGTGTGCAGCCGGGTGTCCCGGAGGTGCTGGAGCCAGCGGGGCCGTTGCTGTCGTATCAGCCACCGTGGCCGGGGGCCGCTAAAACAGGAGCGCGGCTCGCATTTGCTCGCTGGCTCACAAAGCCTGATCACCCATTGACGGCGCGTGTGATGGTGAATCGCATCTGGATGCATCATTTTGGCCGCGGCCTCGTGGAGACTCCGGGGAATTTCGGCCTTGCCGGGGCGCGGCCATCGCATCCTGAGCTGCTTGACTGGCTGGCGGTGGAGTTTGTGCGGAGTGGCTGGAGTGTGAAGGCGATGCACCGGTTGCTGTTGAATTCGGCGGTGTGGCAGCAGTCGTCCCGGGTAACGGAGACAGCCCAGAGGCTGGATCCGGAAAATCGGCTGTGGTCGCGGATGCCGTTGCGGCGGGTTGATGCGGAATCGCTGCGTGACGGGTTGCTGCTGGTGAGCGGGGCTCTGAGTGACAGGTTTTACGGGCCGGCCGATCCACTGGATGTGCGTGGGGATGGTCTGGTGACTGTGCAGTCTGCCGGGGGCGTGTGGCGTCGCAGTGTCTTTGCGCTGCATCGCAGGACGCAGATTCCCAGTCTGCTGGACAGTTTTGATTATCCGCAGATGGGGCCGAACTGTGTGCAGCGTGGCGAGTCCCTGGCAGCTCCGCAGACCCTGCAATTGCTGAATGGCGGGCTGGTGCATGAATTGTCGGGGCGTCTGGCCGGGCGGGTGCTGGAGGCGGCCGGTCAGTCTGAGCCGCTGCAGTCCACTGAGGAGGCTCGCGGGTTGCGAATTCGCTGGTTGTATCGTGTGGCGCTGCAGCGTGAGCCGGATGTGGTTGAGTTGCAGGAGCTGCTGTCGAGTCTGCAGCAGCTGGTCGAGGCGTGGGGGCAGTCGGCGGTGGAGGCTGGCGGGAGTGGTGGAGCCGCTGGTGGTGTGGAATCGCAGTCTGCGGAGCTGCGGGGATTTCGGAATCTGTGTCATGCTGTGCTGAATTCGGCAGCGTTTGTGATGGTGGACTGATGTCTGAGAATCGCGACTGGATGGGAGCTCGGCGGGCGGTTTTCCGCAGTCTGGCTGGTGGAGTCTCGGCAGCGGCAGTGATGTCTCTGCTGGACGGTGAATCGCGTGCGGAGATTGCCGGGAATGGTGAGGTGGTCGGGGAGCCGGGACGTCCGGGCCGGGCGATCCAGAGGCCGCTGGCGAAATCAGTAATTCACCTGTTCATGAACGGTGGTCCGAGTCAGATGGATCTGTTTGATCCGAAGCCCGAGTTGACTCGGCGGCACGGTCAGGAGCATTTTGATCGGATTGCGGGTGAGGTGGAGTTTCCTGATGCGGCGGGATCGCTGCTGGGCAGTCCCTTTCGGTTTGCGCGGCATGGTCAGTGCGGGATGTGGGTGAGTGAGTTACTGCCGGAATTATCCCGGCATGTGGATGATGTGGCATTGCTGCGGGGGATGTATACAACGAATCTGACGCATGAACCGGCGTTGTACAAGTATCACAGTGGCAGTGAGTTCACGGGGCGGCCGTCGCTGGGTGCGTGGATCACGTGGGGTCTGGGGAGTGAGAATCGAAATCTGCCGGGCTATGTGGTGCTCGAGGATCCTCAGGGGTTGCCCGTGAACGGAATCGACAACTGGACTGCCGGATTTCTGCCGGCGTCGTATCAGGGGACGCGGTTTCGCGCCACGGGGGCTCCGGTGCTGAACGTCAGTCCGGACTTTACTGAACCGTCGGAAGTGACGCAGGTTGAGCGTGAGTTGATTCGGCGGCTGGACCGTCTGCATCAGCAGCAGCGCGTGGGTCAGACGCGACTGCAGTCGCGCATTCAGGCGTGGGAGCTGGCAGCGCGGATGCAGACTTCGGCCACGGATGCGCTGGATCTGCAGCAGGAAACCGCCGCCACGCTGGAACTGTACGGGATTGGTCGCGAGCCGACGGATACGTATGGTCGGCGTTGTTTGATTGCCCGGCGACTGGTGGAACGTGGAGTGCGGTTTGTGCAGTTGTTCATCAACAGTCAGATCTGGGACAATCATTCGAGCATCGGGACAGCGTTGCCGGCGGCGTGTGAGCGAACGGATCGGCCGATTGCTGGGTTGCTGACGGATCTGAAGCAGCGGGGTTTACTGGACGAGACCCTGCTGGTGTGGGGGGGCGAGATGGGGCGGTTGCCGATTTCGCAGCTGGCTGCTGACCGGAATCCTCGCAGTTCCGGTCGTGATCACAACAAGAATGCGATGGTGGCGTGGCTGGCGGGTGGAGGCGTGCGGGGTGGTATGGTGCTGGGGGCGACGGACGAGCTGGGATTTGCGGCGGTGGATGGTCGGGTGGGCGTCCCGGATTTCCACGCGACGCTGCTGCATCTGCTGGGACTGGGGCACGAGGATTTGTATGTGGAGCGGGCGGGATTGAGGGAACGGCTGACGGGTGTTGTGGAACCGCGGGTGGTGAGTGAGATACTGCGGTAGTCGCGCCGGATAGACGAATGTTTCAGCGGGGTTATTTATAGAAAAAATCGATCTCTGTGTCGGTCCGCGAATGCTGGGGGATAAATTGGGCCCGGAACGGGTAGGTGGTTCCCTATTCCGTGGAGATTCTCATCCTGTTGAGCTTGTGGTTTTGAGTTTTGCGGGCGAGGGTACTGGAAGGCTGAATCCTGTTTTCCTGAGAGTCTGCAACTCAATGTTTTGTGCCTACGACCCTGCATTGTCCTGGGAACACAACTGTATTCGCGGTCCGCAGTTTTACGGTGCGGATCCTGTGGTTCCGTCTGTTCCGTTGAAACGCTTTCTGGGCTTGCCGGTTCGCAGTCGATTCGGCATTGCGGCCGGGATTCTGCCGAACAGTACCTGGCTGTTGCCGTATGCTCGGCGTGGCTTTGATCTGTTGACGTGGAAAACTGTCCGCTCGCGGGCTCGTGCATGTTATCCGCTGCCGAACTGGGTGCTGGTGGATGATGGTGGTCGTGGGGACGGTCCGGTGACTGTTGTGGATCCATGGCAGGGTGATCCGCGGGATGTCAGTTCGGCGGTCTGTTTCGGCATGCCTTCGTTTTCGCCGGTGCAGTGGCGTGCGGACATGCGCTGGGCGGCCGGTCAACTGCTGGAGGGGCAGTTGATGATTGTTTCGGTGGTAGCCAGTCCTGAGCCGGACTGGTCCGTCGAGCAGATTGCGGACGATTTTGCGTTGTGTGCCGGGTGGGCGGTCGAATCGGGGGCTGGTGCGATTGAAGCGAACCTGTCGTGTCCGAATGTGTGTTCGGCGGAGGGGTCTTTGTATTGTGATGTGTTGTCGAGTGTGCGCGTGGTGCAGCGGATTCGTGCAGCGATTGGAGAGGTTCCGTTGTTGCTGAAGCTGGGAGTATTTCCTGCGGACGAGTTGATGGTGGAGTTTCTGCGGGCGGTGAATGGGCTGGCGAATGGTGTGACACTGGTGAACTGTGTGACTCGCGAAGTTCTGCGTGGTGACGGTGTTCCGGTATTTGGCGAGGGGTATCGTCGTGCGGGCGTTCTGGGGCGGAGCATTCATCGGTCGACGGTTTCGACGGTGGGGCGTGTGCGTGAGGTGATCATGCGGGATGGGTTATCGCTGGAGCTGGCAGCGGTGGGTGGTGTGAGCAGGGTTTGTGACGCGGAGGCCTTGTTTGCTGCAGGTGCGGATGCGGTGCTGTGCGGATCGTCTCCGGCATTTCTGCCGGGTTTAGCGGTGGAAATGAAGCAGGCGCATCCGGAGTGGTGAGGACGTTGGTGTCTGGAGTGTTCAGCGTGATTGAGGGCTGGGCCATCTCCACGCATTCACGAGCCGCGACTGTCAGGGAGGGGGTTGTGGTGTGGCAGGGTTGTCAGTGTCTGTGACGCTTCGCTTTTCTGCTGAGCTGTGAAGTTCTCGTCGGGATTTTCTGAGCGACGGATGGTCACGCAGGGATGACGCGTGTGGGCGGCATCGTTCTTGCTTTGCAACGCCGTTGGCGGTAGGATCTGGTGGAGTGGTCGATCGGCGTGGTGAGCCGTTTCCGGAGTGTTCAGATGCTGCGAATCAGTCGG
>CAITYU010000189.1 GCA_903896675.1 uncultured Planctomycetaceae bacterium | reverse complement strand
TACGGAGAAGTGCGGGCGGCGATTGAAATTCGCTGCGAAGACTGCCACGGGACGGCAGGCCGTCGAGCAGGCATTGTGACTGAGGGACGCCGTGAACTCCGCACCGGTGGCCCTGCGGCCGAGGAGCGGGATGGGCAGACTGTGGGACGCAGTCTGTCCGCCATGAGGACGCCCTTTGGTCGACGTCGATTTGAAGTGATCAATGATCGGATCGTGCAGAATTCGATGGTGGAGCCGGGGCTCAGCTGGCCCGTAACGCAGGTGGCCGATACGCTGGATCCTGAGCAGCCTGAGTACAATGCGGCGGCGGCACTGGCCAAGACTGTGCGTTTTGATGAGTCAGGGCAGTTCCAGTGGGGTGACGTGCCCGCGAACGGGCGGTGCGGCCACGATACGTCGACAATGTCGTGCATTGCCTGTCACACTTCGTGGAATCCCAGTTGCTATGGCTGCCATCTCCCGCAGAAAGCTGCTCGCAAGACACCCGCACTGCACAACGAAGGCGATATCACCCGCAATCAGGTGTCGTATAACTTTCAGACACTGCGGGAAGATGTGTTCATGCTGGCGAAAGATGGAAATGTGACGGGGAATCGGATTGGACCGTCGCGCTCTTCCTGTGCGATTCATGTCACCTCGTACAATCTGAATCGTGAGGCCGTCTACACTCAGCAGCAGACAATCTCGGCTGATGGACTCAGCGGTATTGCCTTCTCAACCAATGTTCCGCACACGGTGCGCGGCAAGGGGGAAACAAAGAGCTGCACGGACTGTCATCTGTCGGACAGCGGGGACAACAATGCTGTGCTGGCGCAGCTGCTGATGCAGGGGACCAATTACTTCAATTTCATAGGTCGGAACTGCTGGGTGGGAGCCGGTGATCATGGACTGTTTGCCGTGCAGGTGACAGAGCGTGATGAACCGCAGTCGGTAATCGGCAGCACAATGCATCGGGCTGTCTATCCACAGCGCTGGAAGGAGCACCGAGAGCATCAGGATCAACTGCAGCATGCTCATGAACATCCTGGGGTGGATATTGGTGATCAGTTGCTGCGACCGGGGAAGAAGCCTGAAATCCTCGGTCTGCAGGTGCGCGGCGAGTATGCGTATGCAGCCTGTGGTGAGGGTGGAATTCGAGTCTTTGATATCGCGTTCATTGAACATAAGGGTTTTTCAGAGCGAATTGTCACCGCGCCTGTCTCGCCGGCCGGACAGAGATTCCATGTACCGTCCCGATTCGCCACGGACATTGCCGCTCCGACAACCATTGCACCGGATCCGACCCGAGTTCAACAGCCGGATAATGACGAAGCCAGCGTGCATCCGATGTACGCTTACCTGTATGCCACGGACCTGTATGAAGGGCTGATCATGACTGCTGCCGGCACACTGCTGGACGGCAATCCTCTGAACAACTTTCTGAAAAAGGATGTGGTGTTCAACCCGAACGGAGTGCTCAACGGGGCAAGCTCGATCACAATCATCGGCACGCATGCGTGGATCTGCTGTCGAGCGGGTGTGGTGATTGTGTCGGTGGAGAATCCGACGCAGCCACGAGTTGTGCGTGTCCTGGGACCGGACCAGTTGCAGAACCCGCGTGCTGTGGAAGCGCAGTTCCGGTATGCTTTTGTGCTGGATAGTCGAGGCCTGCAGGTTCTGGACATCACGAATCCGGAGAATCCGCTGCCCGCTGCGTCACTTTCGCTGGCTGATGCTCGCAGTCTGTACATTGCTCGCAGTTATGCCTTCGTGGCAGCAGGAAAAAACGGTCTGGTGATCGTGGATGTGGAAACGCCGACGAAGCCACAGATCGATCAGGTGTATACGGCAGGTGGAGTGATCAATGATGCTCGGGATGTCAAACTGGGCATCACTTACACCAGTCAGTTTGCGTATGTGGCAGATGGGCACAATGGGCTGCGGGTGATTCAGCTCACATCACCGGAAACCCCGGGCAACGCCGGCTTCAACGTCCGACCGCAACCGATGCTGGTAGCCAGCTGGGCTGCCCCGGAGGGTGGTGAAATTGTGTGCGTGGCGGAAGGTGTCGATCGGGACCGGGCGATTGACGAAGCCGGCAATCAACTGGCGGTTTTCGGGCGAGTCGGTGCGAGACCGCTGAGCCTGACAGAACAGCGAAAGCTCTACCTGCAGTCGTCCGGGTTGCCGTGGATGGTCGTGGATCCGCAGCGTGACTGGACGATTGAAGATTCCGCAGAGCGCGAGTCACTGCTGCGTCGGCAACTGCAGCACTTCTACGGACCGGATGGTCGGCGGTCGCCCTGAACTGCTGGTTTTCCCCCGAATCCGAGGATTATTCGGCCGGTTCGGCACACTGCTTGCTGTTGCAGGGTTGCGACGGGGAGATCGCTGATCTGCGTCAATCCTGATGCTGCCATGCTGCTCCGTGGAAACATTGGCAGCACAAATGATGCCTGCAGGCATCATCGCAGACAGGGATGCTGAGTGGGTTGCAGCCTTCCCCCGTTCTGATCACTGAATCCTGAAAACACAGCGGACGGGAAGATACAGCATGGCCGGCGACGTAATTCTGCATGTTGGGATGCCGCGGACGGGTACGTCCTCCATTCAGGAGTCTCTGTATTACGGGCTGGACAACCCGGAAACACTGTACTTCAGTTTTGATGAGACGAAGGCAGCGGCAACGATCAATGCGTTGTTTGCTGCGGATCCGTCTGATGACCCACGACTCAGAATGCTGGGCTGGTCGCCGGAAAGGTTTGCTGAATTTCAGCGTTCGGCCGAACAGAAATTATGGAATGCGTTGTCGGTTGCCACGTCAACGCATAGTACGCTGTATCTGTCGGCAGAGAATTGCTGGGTGATGCAGCAGGCGGAACTGCAGTCACTTAAGAAGTTCATTGACGCGGCAAGACTGCCGATTCGGGTCACTGCTTATGTGCGTCCGCGGCACGACTGGCTGGAAAGCCGATTTCAGGAGTACATTGCTCGGGGTGGCCGCAGTTTTCGTGTGGCCCCCACACGCGTGGATGTGATCAACTATGCGGAAAGGATTCACACCCTGGACCAGGTGTTTGGAAAAGCCCGAGTCGAGTTGTTTCCATATGCTCCGCATCGGTTCCCCGGAAACTGTGTGGTGCGGCACTTCCGCGAGGTGGGACAACTGGATCTGCCGATGGAATCGATTCGCAGAACACCGGCAAGTCTCAGCCTGCCGGCCTTCAGACTGCTGTATGCATACCGTCAGCAGGTTCCGCAGCGGCGGGGATCCAAAACTGCTGTTATGCAGAATCAACTGCTGCTGAAGCAGTTGTCGGCCCTGCCCGGGCCTTCGCTGCGGTTGCATCCGGAGCTGGTAGCCCCGATACTGGATCCGCTGCAGGATCAGCTTCCCATGGTTTCAGACCGTGTTGGGATGCAGTTTCCGGAAACCTGGCATGAGCGTTCTGAGGTGGACTGTGTTCGCAGTGAGCAGGATCTGCTGAACTTCTGCCAGCAATCGCTGGATTGGCTGTGTCAGGCCAGCCGGATGCCGCAGATTCGCAGTGGATCTGCCGAACAGACTGCTCAGCAGGTTGCAGAGCGTGTGGAAAAGCTGCGATCCGCAATTCCACTTTCGATGACGATCCAGTGGAATCTGGATGCCACAAAACGTTTCCTGCGGCGCGTGGCACAAAATCTCTGAGTCAGTCCAGTTCGGACTGCTGTGCCTGATCAACTCGTGTTCGCACGGTCCGCCGATCCAGTTGCAGCAGTTTGGCCGCCTTCTCAAAACTGGCGGTCTGGCGATAGGCAAATCGACAGTACTGCTGCAGCACTTCGTCGGCGGTGAGTGAAAGATCAGCCATGCCGCGGAATAAAGGCTGCAGTTCTGCCGGAAGTCCATCATCCGACGGGCCGCGTTGCCGTGATGCCGGCACGTAATTGCCGCAGATCAGGACATTTCGGACACACTGCTCAAGCTCACGAATGTTGCCTGGCCAGTGATAGTCCGCCGTTAGGTTCTGACTGATCCAGTTGAGAACTTCAGTGGCCAGTTGATCCTGCTCGTCCGGGCAGATGCGACCGGCAATCTGTCGCACCAGATCGTGCAGCATATCCGGACTGTCCGCCGTCTGTTTGGCCAGTGACGGTGTTTCAATGATGTCTGCGCACAGTCGATAGTACAGATCCTCGCGAAATCGACCGTTTTCGATTTCACGTCGCAGGTCGCGATTCGTCGCGGCGATGATCTTGCCTTCAAAATTGCGAGTTCGTGTTTCACCAACCCTTTGAAACTGGCGGTTCTGCAACACTCGCAGCAGCTTCACCTGCGTCGCGAGGTCGAGTTCGCCGATTTCATCGAGGAGCACGGCTCCCCACGCACCGCAGGCCTCCAGCCAGCCTTCGCGGGCGGCATTGGCATCCGTGTAGGCGCCCTTTGCGTGGCCGAACAGTTCGGATTCCACAAGTCCGCTTGAGAACGCTGAGATATTCACAGCGAACCAGACGTCCTCGGGCTGCACAGCAAAGCGTCGGGTTTCCTGATCAAACGGAATCCTGCGGGACAGCCCCACAGCCTGTGCGACGAGGTCTTTGCCACTGCCGCTGGGACCGGTAATCAGTGTTGTGGAATTCTGCCACGATTTCTGGAGCGTGCGACGATACCGTCGCATGTCATGTGTGAAAATGGACTGCCAGATTCTGGCACGCAGTCCAGCGGCGGGTGCAGATCGACCAATCACACAGTCAAAAATATTGAAAAAAGCCCGCAGGACCTGGTGAAACAATTCAAAAAGCTCCTGCTTCTGACCTGCGGATGGCAGCAGCAGTTCCGGGATTCCCATCCGCCGATCGAACTCTGCGGAAAAATGATTCCACACCCGACGATCAGCCGCTGGTTTGTCCTGTCCGGCAGCCCGGCATTTCAACCGCTCATCAAACACTTCGTAGAACAGGACATAGACGGTCAGTTCATCATACAGTCGGACAGACTCGCCGTCGTGGTGTCGTCGTTCGCATAAGTGACGCCGCATGCGCTCGGCAGCGGCCCGCGCTTTGTCGAGGATCCGAATCAGGTTGGGGCGACGCTGCGAAACCTGGGTCGGCGTCAGGCTCCAGTAACTGTCTGGCTCAGGTTCAAAGGCGTCACCCAGAACCTGCTGCTCCCGCTGCAGACGCTCGGGCAAAAATGGATTCGCATAATTCAGATCGGAGACTGCCTGCGCCAGTTGCAGATCCTCGGCGGAAACTTGTCCCACTGCAGATTCTCCCTGACAGGCTGAGGTTTATTCAGATTGCTGCCTTACGGCCGCGGCCGCGGCAACGGCCAGCACGTCGCACCGCTCGTTTTCAGGATGACCGGAGTGTCCGCGCACCACGGTGAACCGCACTTCGTGTCTTGCCAGCAGTTGGTCCAGCTGCTGCCAATGCTGCTCGTTGGCGATGGGAACCCATTGCCGACCGTCCTTCCGCCGCCAGCCATTTCGCTTCCAGCCCGGCAGCCACTCTGCCGAACCTTTGGCGACATACGTGCTGTCGGTGACAACTTCCACACGCGACCTCGTCTTCAAGCGATTCAGGCCTTCAATAACAGCCTGCAACTCCATCCGATTGTTTGTTGTCAGCAATTCCCCACCGCTGAACTCCGACTCTTTGCCGGAGGCCGGATGTCGCAGAATGCAGCCCCAGCCACCGGGACCTGGATTGCCACTGCAGGCACCGTCCGTGAACAACTGCACGAACGGGAGCTGAACCGTCCCCTGGGACACTGGCAGGCTTCTCCGATCAAAGGCCCGGAAACTGCGGCCGCATCACTGTCTGCACCGCTATTTTTCGCGATAGACAATGCGACCACGCTTCAGGTCATAGGGCGATACTTCCACCACAACGCGGTCACCGGGAACGATACGGATGAAGTGCTTCCGCATCTTGCCGGCCACATGAGCCATCACCTGATGCCCATTCTCCAGCTCTACTCGAAACTGAGTATTTGCCAGCGCTTCTATCACACTGCCTTCAACCTGAATCGCTTCTTCCTTCGACATTCCGTGAGCTTCTTTCGGCCATGGACTGATCTGTAAAAATCCGGGTTTCGTCGCCGCAGACACCGCATAGTGACGAAGTTTCACTGGAAACTCAAGCACGATCCTGGTTTCCGGATCGCAGAAATCCATGCAGAATCATGAAATCAATCGGTTTCCCGCGAATTCACTCACGGAATGATCCCCGCCACTCTCCCTGATGGCACATGCAGCAACTGCACCGTCTGCCGATCTGCCTGCCGCTGTTCCCAAACGAGCACCGTCTTCGAAACGGTGCCTCCCGAGGCCATTACGGGGAATCCGGCTTCCCGTGCGATCAATTCGGGAGCTGACGCGCCGGGACGCTGCAGCATCAGATTACGAGTTTTTCCGGATGTCCACGCAAGACACGGGCCGCTTGCTCCCAGCGTGATCCACGGTTGATCGCCCGGCCCCAGCAACTGCTCCGGCTCACCCCCGGTACTCTGATACACATTTCCCTCGCGTCGCCAGATCGCAGTCGGAGCCTTACCGCCGAACGCTGCCAGCATTCCTCCGTCCATCGGACAGGCGTTCAGCTTCCAGTGGCCCCGGCCTGCCGGTACGGCCATCGAAAAAGTCGTACCACCGTCAACCGAACTCAATACGTACATGTCACGATTTCCACCCAGTGAATTCCGAAACATAATATGCACTCGCTGCCCGTCAACCGCTACCGATGGATGACAGCACTCGCACACATTCTTCTCCGGGTTCGTGTACAGCACGCGGTTCGGCCCCCAGGTCAGGCCACCGTCAGCAGAGCGAGCTGCACAGATCTCGGTACGCCGATTTCGCAGGTCCAGCCACACAGTCCAGACTGCTTCGAGCGGCTCACTGGGATTCGGCTGACCACCTGCCATCGCGTGCAGGCCCTCACGAGCCGAGGCCTCCACATCGTTGATGCGAGTCGGACCTGTCCAGTTGCGTCCCTGGTCCTGAGACGTCCACGCCAGCACATCCCCGTCGCGTCCCTTTCCCTGAGGTCCGCCGATGGCGGTGATGATCAGGCGGTTTTTCAAAGCCACGATTCGCGGTCCGCGGCGCATCCCCAGTGACAGGTTCGGAACCGAAATGACCTGCTTTGGCTGCGTATATCCCAGACCGTCGTCAAGCAGGCGACAGTACCAGATTTCATTGCCCCGCCCGAAAATCACATGCACTTTCCCTGCCGGATCCACTGCACACTGCGGCTGCAGCGGGGCAGAACTGCCTTCGCCTGTGGCAATGAGTTGTATCGCGTCGGCTGCAGACTCTGCCGCAGTAAGCCCGGTCTGCAGGAATGTGGCAATCAGTGCAGAAAGCAGCAGTTGTATTGAAACCTGCAGCAGGGACACTGGGCGGACAATCGTCTTCATGGCAGGTTCCACCTTAGGGGATCAGTCTGGCAAAACGGGGGTGGATGGGGAGAGTCTCGCGTTAAGACCGACTCGTTCGATTAGAAGTTCCTCACCGATTGTAATCGATTTGACGCCGCCTGAGAAAGGCTGACGATCCTTTTGAGTGTGTGGCGAGTCCAGGCATCCTGCGTCAGGGCTGGCCGATACTTGCGTGCAAATTCCGTTGGAGTAGTTTCATGAGCAGGAAATTCCTCATCCAGAATGCCCGTTTTGCCGGCTTTGCGCTGGCAATTGCCCTGTGCAACGTTCTGTTTGGTCAGCAGCTTCGTGTACTGTCCGGGCATGCAGATGGCCTCCCGGAAGAAACAGAAGTTGGTGTCGGTGAGTATCAGCCACGAGACGTAAACTCGGAGACTGCGGGCCTGCTGCAGTCACCGGATACGGAGCATGTCACAGACCAGCGTCTCGACGAACTTGAGAAACTGGTCAAAGAGCTGCGCGAGAAGGCGGCGAAGAAAACACTGCCTTCGGTGACTGTCAACGGGGTCTTTCAGGCTGACGTGGGCTGGATCCAGCAGGACCTTGCCAGCCGTCAGAAGTACGGAGATATCCAGGACGGCGCTGACTTTCGACGCGCTCGACTGTCTGCCAAAGGCAGCGTGACAGAAACGACAAACTACTTCTTTCAGATGGACTTTGGCTTTTTTGGACGACCGACCTTTACCGACGTCTGGGTTGAGCAGACGCAGGTGCCGCTGCTGGGCAACGTTCGTATCGGCCAGTGGAAACAACCGTTTGGCCTCGAAGTTGTCAGCAGCTTCCGCTACACGACCTTCATGGAACGCAGTTCGCTGTTTCAGGCATTCACTCCATTTCGTCACATGGGAATTGGCTTCTATGACCACACCGAGGAGCTGGATGCAACGTGGGCCGCGTCTGTGTTCCGATCCGGACAGGACCAGTTTGGTGGAACACTGACAGACGATGGCGGATGGGGCACTGCAGAGCGGGTCACAATGCTGCCCATGTGGGAAGAGGATGGAAAACGCTGTCTGCACATCGGGGCTGGTCACTTTTTCAATGCTCCAGCCGATGAGACCATCAACTTTCGGACAATTCCTGAATTCTACATCGGAGCAAATGGTCCCGGAGCGGTGGGAAGCAGCGGGCAGGCCGTGCCAGGCGGAGCCAATGGTACCCCGTTCTTTCTGGCCACTGGCAATCTGAATCTTTCCTCATACAACGTTGTTGGCTCGGAATTGCTTTGGGTTGATGGTCCCATCAGTCTGCAGTCTGAGGCAATGGTCACGATGTGCGATTTCCAGGGACAATCCTGTGCCCTTCCCGGAATGTATGCTCAGGCAGGCTGGTTTCTGACGGGTGAGCACCGACCGTTTGATCGCAAGCTGGGCACCATTGACAGGGTGATTCCAAAGGAGAACTTCGGGTACAACGCTGCCGGTGGCTCGGGAGCGTGGGAAGTGGCAGCCCGATTTTCATGGCTGAATCTGAATGACAACGGAATTCAGGGTGGCCAGCTCACCGACTGGACCGCAGGTGTCAATTGGTACTGGAACCCCTGCACAAAGCTGGTGTTCAATTATGTTCATGCTGTCGCAAGTGTGCCTGGCACTGATCAGAGTCAGACGGATCTGTTCGGACTGCGAGCACAGGTGGATTTCTGAAGCGACCTGTGGAGGCTTGGGCGATTACCACGTGACCTGCAGCTGACATCTCAGCAATTGCCCTTCGAACTGCTGATAGGACCTCGTGTTGGCTGAACTGAGGGCGGTTGTATTCGTGCGATCAGTCAGCGTATAGACCGTGGCCAGTTCAAGGCTCTTCGAAAACTGCCACTCCAGCCCCAATTCCCACTCCTCGATATTGCTCATGGGCGCGTTACGCTCGGTCTTGTAACCACCACTGAAATAGTTCCAGCGAGCAAAAGGCAGCAACTCTCCTTTTCGCAGTTTTCTGCGTGCCATGATCATCGCATAACCGCCACTGAGTGACTGGACCTCGACTGCGGTTTGAGCCGCATTCAGAGCTGGTCCGTTACCAATTGTCCACTCCGCCTGAAAGCCAATGGGCTCAGGATAAGCAACAAATGTCCATGCCAGTCGCTCATCCCGCAGTCCCTGCTCATTGTTTGCCTCCAGTGTTCCGGATGGTCGAACTGCCGCACCAACTCCGAGCGGACTGATCGGGGATGACAGCACTGCATATTGTCCTGCGTAACCCTGCATGCCAACTTCCGCATGCCGACCGTTGCCGTACTCAAACGGCAGCGTGATTCGAGCGACAGTGTGGAGGTTATCATTCTGTTCTCGCAGGGATCCGCCCTGTCCGTTGTACACTCCGACTCCGAACAGTCCGTAATTCCCGGAACCCTTGAGACCCGCGTCATTCACATATTTGAAGAACTCCTGAACTTCGACAGGTGTCCAGTAGAAAAAAATTCCAAGGTCTCGTTCGTTTCGCACTGCACTGTTCATGGCGTCATTGCGGTCCAGCGGCAGGCGATTGGAGCTTGACTGCAGATTCTCCCAGCCATACGGGACCTTCGACTGGCCGATGCGAAACCGCAGCTCCTTCTGGTCATCCAGATGCACGTCCGCATACATATCCCGGATTTGCGCGTACTGAGCATTATCAGGACTGCCGGGAACAGAGGCTGCAAAATCCGGCTGAAAGTACAGTGAAACGTGCTCGGAAACATCCCCCTGAATGATCAATCGCACGCGACGCAGCAGGAAGGACTGTCGGTCACCAACAGAACTATCTCCCACGAGATGTGCGGCTCCACGTCCATCGCTGTCCAGCACGTCGTTGAATCGCAGTTGTGTGTAGCCCCGAACAGTGTATTTCTCAAACCACTTCTTTTCCTTTTTCGGCTCGGCTGTGACCGGCTTCTGCTGACCATCTGGTGGATTCTGCTGCAGAAAAACCGGAATTCCGGAATCATCGATTGACGGTTCAGTCGGAGGGGACTGAATCGCAGAGGGTTCCAGACGCTCACGCAGCATTCGGTTCTCTTCCTCCACCTGACGTAACCGTCGCTCAAGATCGGTCAGAACCGACGTGAATGTGTCGGTTGGTTCAGCAGCCTCATTCGTGCCAACGAAAGCAGCTTCTGAAAGCCGCTGATCATCGGCCACTAATGTGGGTGAAAGGCAGAGAGTGAGTGCGATCAATGAAAACAGTCTGGATCGTGTGTTCAAAGGGCCACCACTTGCAGGGGGGGGAAGATTGGGAAATTCGCACTTAGGAAAAATCGTTTGATTGTGAAAATCTGATGAGTTGCAACGTCACAATCGTCAGAATCAGACAAGTCAACGCAGCCGGAATTGTTAAGAATCGTGCGGTACCCGCGTTCAGCAATGCATTGCCCCTGCAGCGGCATTTTTTGCCGAAATCGGCATGCCGCTAACTACACCCGACGGCTGCTGACGGGCACGGAACGATGTTTTCCGGGACGGCCGGGACACACCAGGAAGCCTTGATTGGCATGTGATAGAGGCCCGAATGAATGGTTTTGGGAAGCCTCGCCCATTTGTCCCCTGCAACTATTCAAACAGCCCTTCCAGTGGATTGCCGAACAGGTCGTCCAGCAGGTCGAGACTCGCAGGGACTGCGGCCTGTGCTTCACTGTCTGCAGTCAGCAACTGCCGCGTCAGCGTTCGCTGAGGTGCAGGCAGTCTGACGACTGATCCGGCTGATAGGACATCATTCGCAATTGGCTCTGCACTGGCGACAGATATCAGGCTGACATCCGGCGACTGCAGTGCTGATGAGTCCGGCACCAATTCGTGACGTTCCTGCTGATTCCACTGTGTCGGTTGCGGTATGGTATTGTCCGGAGTGGCCAAATCGGCGGGGCTGCCTGCCATCGGCACGTGGCGTCTCTGACCGGGCAGGATCGTACCGGACATGATGCTGTCGCCCGCCGTGGCGGGGTCCAGATCGC
>CAITYU010000188.1 GCA_903896675.1 uncultured Planctomycetaceae bacterium | reverse complement strand
GTCCCCGCGATGGTGGTCCCCGCGATGGTGGTCCCCGCGATGGTGGTCCCCGCGATGGTGGTCCCCGCGATGGTGGACCTCGTGATGGTGGCCCCCGTGATGGTGGTCCTCGTGATGGTGGTCCTCGTGATGGTGGCCCCCGTGATGGTGGACCTCGCGATGGTGGTCCTCGTGACGGTGGCCCCCGTGATGCTGGCCCCCGTGATGCTGGCCCCCGTGATGCTGGCCCCCGTGATGCTGGTCCTCGCGACGGTGGCCCTCGCGATGGTGGACCTCGTGATGGTGGCCCCCGTGACGGTGGCCCCCGTGACGGTGGCCCCCGTGACGGTGGCCCCCGCGATGGTGGACCTCGTGATGGTGGCCCCCGTGATGCTGGCCCCCGTGATGCTGGCCCCCGTGATGCTGGCCCCCGTGATGGTGGCCCCCGTGATGGTGGCCCCCGCGATGGTGGACCTCGTGATGGTGGACCTCGTGATGGTGGACCTCGTGATGGTGGACCTCGTGATGGTGGCCCCCGCGATGGTGGACCTCGCGATGGTGGGCCTGCAGGTCGTGGCGTTGTCGGACCGGGGTTTGGCAATCGCGGATTTGGACATGGATTTGGTGGGCCAGCGGGTCCGGGATTTATGCCTCCGGGATTTAAGGGTCCGGGGTTTCCTGGTCCGGGGTTTGATCGTCGGGGATTTCCTGGTCCGGGTGTTTTTGGTGGTGGCCGTGGTGGAATGGGTCGGGGTATGAATGGTTTCGGGCGTCCGGGTGGATTTCCTCGGGGTGCCGGTGGTCCCGCCGGTGGTCCCGCCGGTGGTCCCATCCGGCGGGGTTTTGGTGGCCCGCCGTTTCGTGGAGGTTGGGGTGGTGATCGCGTGATTGGCGGAGGCGGAGGCGGTGATGGGCGAGTGGTACGTCCAGTTTTGCCTGATCGGTTTGAGGGCCGTCATGGTACTGGTGGTGGAGTGACTTTGCGTGCGATTCCGCCGCGATGAGCCGGTGGGGCGTTTGAGTGGGATTTTTCGATGTGTGTGTGTGCCGGAGTCGTGGGGGCTCCGGCACGTCCGCGAGCGTGGCCGAATGAGTGACTTTGTGCGAGGAGTACTGTGTGATGCTGGCTGACAAGGGTTGGAAGCAGTTGTTGATGGCGGCGGGTTTGGGTGTGTTTGTGTCGGCCGCTGATGTGGTGGCGTCGGACTGGGCGCGTTTTCGTGGTCCGAACGGCACGGGGATCAGTCCGGATCCGGAGCCGTTGCCGGTGGAGTTTGGCGCGGATAAGAATCTGAAGTGGAAGGTGGCATTGCCGGGTGCTGGGGTGTCGTGCCCGATTGTGGTTGGGGATCGAGTCTTTGTGACGTGTTATTCGGGGTACGGGGTTAGTCGTCAGGATGCGGGCGAGATGCAGGCGTTGAAGCGTCACATGGTCTGTTTGAACCGCGGTGACGGCAAGGTGGTGTGGGAGCGGACGATTGATGCGGTGTTGCCGGAGGACGAGTACAGTGGGATGGGAGTTCCGGAGCACGGCTATGCTTCGCATACTCCGGTGTCTGACGGCAAGCGTGTGTATGCATTTTTTGGCAAGTCGGGAGTGTATTGCTGGGACATGGATGGGAAGGAGTTGTGGAAGGCTTCTGCGGGAACGGGTTCAGACGACCGGGCGTGGGGGTCATCTTCCAGTCCGATTCTGGCGGGTCAGGTGCTGGTTGTACCGGCCGGTCCTGAGTCTCGCGCGGTGATCGGGTATGACGTTGAGAGTGGCAGGGAGTTGTGGAAGGCGGCTGGGGATTCACTGGGGAACGTCTGGGGGACTCCGGCGCTGAGTGTGATTGATGAGCAGCGGACGGACGTGGTGATTGGTGCGCCTTACGAAATCTGGGGTCTCAATCCTGCGACGGGCAAGCTGCGCTGGTATTGCACGGCGATGGAGACGGACCAGTTCAATTCCAGTGTGCTGATTGATGGTGGCACAATTTATGCGGTTGAGGGGCGTGGGGGCGGTTCGATTGCGATTCGCGCGGGAGGCAAGGGGGATGTGAGTGGCAGCAATGTCGTGTGGAGTGGAAACGACAGCAACCGCTTTTCGACTCCGCTGCTGTACGAAGGTCGGATGTATCTGATTTCCGGTGGTTTGGTGAAGAGTGTGAATGCGGCTGACGGCAAGGAGATCTTCCAGGGGCGTCTGACGGGTGGACCTGCTGGTGGCGGTGGCGGTGCTCCGGGGGCACCGGGAGCAGCCGGAGGTAGTGGTCGAGGTCGAGGGGGGTTCGGTGGTGGCCGTGGCGGGTCGGACTATGCTTCGCCGGTTCTGGGCGACGGCAGGATTTACTATGTGAATCGGGCCGGTGACATTTATGTGTTGAAGCCTGGGGACGCATTGGAAGTACTGGCGAAGAACCGTCTGACGTCGGAGCAGGAGGACTTCAGTGCGACGCCTGCGATCAGCAGCGGTCAGTTGTTTTTCCGATCAAATCGGCATTTGTACTGTGTTTCTGGTCAGTGATGGCCGGTGATTGGTTTGCTGATTTGTGTTTCGAGGTGAGCCGGCGGGGACTGTGACGGTCCTTTGCCGGTTTTCTTTTGTGTGTGCGGGGTGCGGCTGGGGGTTGGTTGTCTTGACAATATTCGTGTCAACGCCGATGCTTGTGGAATATGGCATTATCCACGAACAAGCGGTCGGTGCGATTTGATTCGACGGAGCAGGAGGCATTCCTGAATCTGTGGCGGACGTATGACTGTTTGAAGGGGTTGGAGGAGGCGGTATTCGGTGAGTATCAGCTTTCAGCGCAGCAGTACAATGCCTTGCGGTTGTTGCGGGCTGTGCATCCTGGTTCGATGCCGACTCTGGCACTTGGTCGTCGCCTGATTTCTCGCAGTCCGGATACAACTCGAATGCTGGACCGTCTGGAGGACCGGCGTCTTGTCATTCGTGTGCGGCGCAGCGAGAATAGGCGTGTTGTGGAGATCGCGATCACTGAAACCGGCATTCAGTTGCTGGACGAGATGTCGGACCGTGTTGTGGCGATGCACAGGGCGCAATTGGGCCATTTGTGTGAGTCTGAATTGTGTGCTCTGGTAGAGATTCTGAAACGAATTCGGCAGCCGCACGAGGCTGTGGGTAGTCATTGGCTGAACGATTAGCTGTGTCGGCAGGCTGACCGGCGTGTGATGTTGGGGGGGGGGCTTATGAGCAGTTTGAGATTGTTGGCACTGGTGTCGTTGCTGGGGACTGCGGTGGCTGAGGACTGGCCGCACTGGCGTGGTCCGAACAACGATGGTCATTCGTTTGAGTCGGGGCTTCCGGAGAAGTGGTCGCCGAAGGGCGAGAATCTGCTGTGGCGTCGTCCGGAGTATGCTTCCCGAGCGACTCCGGTGGTGATGAACGACCGTGTCTACGTGGTGTGTCGAGCGTTCCCCGAGACGACTCAGGAGGGCGAGAAGACGGTTTGTGTGGACGCGAAGACCGGTGAGTTGATCTGGGAGAGTGTGCACAACATTTACCTGTCGGATGCTCCTGCAGAGCGTGTGGGCTGGTCCAGCGTGGTGGCGGATCCGCAGACGGATACGGTGTTTGTGCTGGGGCTGGGTTGTGTCTTCCAGTGTCTGGACGGCCGGACGGGCCGGACGATCTGGGAGCATTCGATGAGTGAGGAGTACGGGATGTTGTCGACCTATGGTGGTCGCACGAACTTTCCGGTGGTTTTTGAGGATCTGGTGATTATCAGTGGTGTGATGACGGGTTGGGGAGAGAACGCGGTACCGGCTCACCGGATGATTGCTTTTGACAAGAAGACCGGGGTGGCTCGCTGGCTGATCAGTACTCGGGTTCGCCCTGAGGACACCACCTACACGACTCCGGTGTTCACCACCTTTCGTGGTCAGGCGGCGATGGTATTCAGTGCGGCCGACGGTGCGATTTATGCGGTACAGCCGCGAACGGGCAAGGTGATCTGGAAGTATCAGGCATCGACTCGAGGCATCAATTCAACTCCGGTTGTGGATGCAGAGGGGATCGTCTATGCGGGTCATGCGGAGCAGAATTCCAGTGACACGAATGTGCTGGGCGCGGTGTTTGCGTTTGACGGGAACATGGAGGGTGAGATCACGGAGGAGAAGCTGTTATGGAAGGCTCCGAAGCGTGCTTTGGGTCGCAGTTCTCTGGTGAAGCTGGGGGATCGCATCTATTTCATTGAGGACGGTGCGGCTCTGGTGATACTGGACGCTAAGACTGGCGAGCTGGTTGGTCAGAAGAAGCTGGGTCGAATCATGTTTGGCAGCCCGATGGTTGCGGGTGGCAAGCTGTATGTGGCTGAGAACACGGGTCGGTTTTATGTGTTGAAGCCGACTGAGAAGGGTGTGGACGTGGTGAGTGAAGCGCGTCTGGCTCAGGGTGAGGAGGTGTTTGGTTCACCGGCGGCATCGAATGGCCGTATTTTCCTGCCGACGATTGAGGCGTTGTATTGTATTGGGAGTGCGACGGGGGTGGCATCGAAGCCGGTGGCAACAGCGATCTCTCGAGAGGCAGGCCTGTCGGACCGCAAGGTGTCACAGATCCTGTTGACTCCGACGGAGCAGATCCTGAAGCCGGGCGACAGGCTGCAGTTGCAGGTACTGGGATACAACAAGTCTGGGCAGTTGCTGGGTCCAGTGAAGGGTGCAGCGGTGACGGCGGAGGGCGGTGGAGCGGTCTCTGCGGATCTGGTTTACGCGGCTCCTGCGTCGGGTGTGGCTGGTGTGGTACTGACGGCGAAGGCTGGGGAGCTCACAGCGAAGGCTCGTCTGCGGGTCATACCGCAGTTGCCGTGGAAGTTTGATTTTGCGGACGAGAAGGTGCCACCGGTGTGGATTGGTGCTGATTATCGTCACAAGCCGGCGCCGCTGGATGGGCAGAAGGGGCTTGTGAAGATCAGTACGATTCCCAAGGGGACTCGCAGTCAGGCGTGGCTGGGCTGGACGAATCTGCATGATTACACGATTCAGGCGGACTTCAGGGCGACGCAGAAGGGAGATCGGTTACCTGACATGGGTTTGATCAACCAGCGTTATACTCTGGACCTGCAGGGTGCTCAGCGTTTGCAGATTCGTTCGTGGACGGCTCGTCTGGAGCTGCGTTTTGCGAAGACGATGGATTTCAGTTGGCAGGCGGACACGTGGTATACGATGAAGTTCCGCAGTGAGACTGAGGGTGGGAAAGTGACGTTGCGGGGTAAGGTTTGGAAGCGGGGCGAGTCGGAGCCGTCTGAGTGGCAGATTGAGGCGACCGATGAGGTGCCGAATCTGCAGGGCAGTCCGGGTTTGTTTGGCAATGCGACGGACGCGGAGTTTTTTGTGGACAATGTGGCGGTGAATTCGAATCAGAAGTGAGTGCATCCGCAGGTTACGGGGATGATTCGCCGGGCTGTGGTTTTTTTGACAAGGATCAATTAACGATGAGTCTGAACTTCAGAACTGTCCTTGCCGGGGTGTTGGCTGGGGGGTGGCTGTTGTCTGCTGTGGGTGCTGTTTCAGCGGAGGATCCGACGAAACTGGCGCTGGAGCGGATTTCGAAGATGGAAGTCGGGAAGAAGGATTGGCCGCAGTGGGGTGGCAGTTACGGCCGCAACAACACTCCGGAGGGAAAGAACATTCCGATCAAGTGGAATGTGGAGACGGGTGAGAACATTTTGTGGTCGATGCCACTGGGATCTGAGACTTACGGGAACCCGGTGGTGGCCAACGGTAAGGTGTACATCGGGACGAACAACGGAAACGGTTACATCAAGCGTTATCCGAGCAGTGTGGACCTTGGCTGTCTGGTGTGTTTTGATGAGAAGTCGGGCAAGTTTCTGTGGCAGCACAGCAACGAGAAGCTGCCGACGGGTCGAGTGCATGACTGGCCGCATCAGGGCATCTGCTGTTCGCCGTATGTGGATGGCGAGCGAGCGTGGTATGTGACCAGTCGCGGTACAGTAGTGTGTCTGGACACTGAGGGCTTCCGGGACGGTCAGAACGACAGTCCGTATGTGGAAGAGAAGGAGACAGCCGAGACGGAAGCAGATGTGATCTGGCTGGTGGACATGATGAAGGATCTGGGTGTTTCGCAGCACAACATGTGCAGTTGTTCGGTGACTGTGGTGGGTAATCTGCTGTTTGTGATTACGGGGAATGGTGTGGATGAGAGTCACATTACGATCCCCGAGGAGCGTGCTCCGAGTTTTATCTGTCTGGACAAGAATTCGGGTAAGTTGTTGTGGCGTGACAATTCTCCGGGTGCGAATGTGCTGCATGGCCAGTGGTCATCTCCGGCCTATGGGGAACTGGGCGGTGTGGCTCAGGTGATCATGGGTGGTGGTGACGGTTATGTCTACAGCTTTCGGGCCGAGGGGCGTGATGGTCAGGCGGAGCTGCTGTGGAAGTTTGACTGCAATCCGAAGGATTCGATTTACCTGCTTGGTGGTCGAGCGACTCGTAACCATCTGATTGCCACGCCGGTTGTGTATGATGGTCTGGTCTACGTGGGAGTTGGCGAGGACCCTGAGCATGGTGAGGGGCAGGGTCATTTGTGGTGTATTGATCCGACGAAGCGTGGTGACGTGAGTCCGACTCTGGTTTACAACTCAAAGGACCCGAAGACTCCGATCGCCCACAAGCGTCTGCAGGCACTGGTTGAGAAGGAGGGGGATTTCGAGCGTGAGAACCCGAATTCTGCGGCGGTGTGGCATTATGTGGGTGCGGATCCTGCAAATTTTGAAACGACGATGCACCGTACGTGCGGGACGGTGGCGATCAAGAATGATGTGTTGTTTGTGTCGGATTTCAGCGGTCTGGTGCACTGTCTGGATCCGAAGACGGGCAAGCCTTACTGGACGTATGACATGTTTGCGGCCAGCTGGGCATCGCCACTGATTGTTGAGGACAAGGTGTACCTTGGAGACGAGGACGGTGACATTACGGTGTTTCGTCTGTCGAAGGAGCAGGAGATTCTGGGTGAGGTGAACATGGGATCTTCGGTGTACACGACACCTGTGGTAGCGAACGACACGCTGTTCATTGCCAACCGCAATCGGGTGTTTGCGATTCGCGAGGGTGCGAAGAGCGAGCCGGCGGAGCAGTGAGACGTCAGTGATGCCGGAGCGGGCGTTGTTTGCCGGACAGCGTTCTGCGGGACGGCGGAATTGTGTAAACCGCGGCTGACAGCAGCCGCGGTTTTTTTACAGGGTGTCGGATGCGGGAGGACCAGCGTAG
>CAITYU010000187.1 GCA_903896675.1 uncultured Planctomycetaceae bacterium | reverse complement strand
GAGACGGCCACAGAGCAGCTCACTGAATCCCGGGGCCGTCAGGTTGTCCGCGTTGATCTGTTTGCTCAGGAGCCTGACCATGCCTGTTCAACTGCTGCCATTTTTTTCCCGGTGTTTTTCTGCTCGCGTCTCACATCGCCGGCGACACGGCAGGCGAACTGGCTCGGTGGAGGGTCTTGAGCAGCGTGCCCTGCTGTCCGCAGGTCCGCGGGTTCTTGGTATCACACCGGAAACTGGCCAGTACGTGAAGAACAATAACGCGTGGTACGTGAAGGACAGTGCAACTTGGAACGTGCAGTTCAGCGAGCCTGTCACTGGGGTCGACGCCAGTGATTTCACGCTGCTGCTGCAGGAAGGACTGACATGGACCGACCTGCAGGTGACCGGGACCGGTGATTATCGAATGGTCACGGTTTCAGGTCTCAATGGTACCGGAATTCTGCGACTGGATCTGCAGGATGACGGCTCGATTCGGGATTACCAGTCCCTGCCACTTTACAGTTCCAACGAGGTCTCTTTCGAGGCGATTGTGGATTCCGATCAGCCGTTGTTTTACCGCCAGCAGATTACAGGCGATTTTGACGGTGACGGTCTGGATGAAATCTTCTGTGCCGTTGCAGACAGCAAAGAGGGTGTTTCGCGAGTCGTGCGGTTGGATGTTCAGGCTGACGGTTCGATCCGGAAATCGGATGTGCCTCTGGCAACTTCAGGAGCGCAGGCCCTCCATCTCTTCGCCGGGGATGTGACGGCAGACGGGAAATCGGAAGTTTTTGTCGGGCTAGGCGCCTACTCAGACGGTGGCCTCAGCGTGTTCGGTGCGCAGCCCGATGGAACGTCCACCCTGCTGTCATCATTGCCGGTGAAGTATCTGCCCGAGGATTGGACCTTTTCTCCTTCGCGGTCCGTGGCATTCGGGGATTTCAACAGCGACGGAGACATGGATCTGGCTGTCAACAGCGTGAACAATTGGCCATCGGGGGTGCAGATCCTGAATGGGGATGCAGCGGGTGGTTTCGCTCTCGGACAGTGGATTCCGCTGCCTGGGTTTAGCTTTTTTGCCAAACCGCGCACTCTGATCGCCACTGACCTGAATGCAGATGGACGTACCGACCTGCTGATTGAAGACAGCACAAACAACGAGGGTAAACTCGAAACTCACGTTTTGCTGGGAACTCCGCAAGGTCAGTTATCTGCCACCACGACCTATATCGGCCGTGACTTTGGGTTCGCTGCAGGAGGCCTTTTTGACATGAACCTGATCGGCCGTGACATTGAGCTCGGTGCAGGAGGCATTTTTGACATGGACGGGGACCTGCGGGCCGACTGGATCGGAAGCGACTCGGTGCTGGGCCTCTGCGTGTTTCCCGGTAACGGTGACGGCACATTCGGTGCACCCAGTGCCATTGGATATTCGGGATCTGATCGAATTACAGTCCAGCCTTCTGAAATCGTCATCCTGCCTGCGGCCGACGGTTTATCCAGCCTGCTGCTGCTGTCCTTGGTAAAGGATCCCGACACCGGCAACGTGCTGAACAGAACAAAAGTCACTCTGTTTGATCAGACCGTCAGCGGTCACTACGAACTGGCTTCACAACTGGAAGTCGATGGCAGCCTGTTTCCCGGACAGCAGACGAAACTGCAGTCACGCGCAGGTGGCCAGCACGGTCTGGAATTGCGAGTTTCCGTGGTAGACACCGCTGTTAACACAGCATCCACAGTATTTTATCGACTGGAAATCTCTGCCAATCAGCAGCTGACAGCCGTGCCACTGCCACTTTCCAGTCCGGGTGCGTTCGTGAACTCAGTTGATGGCGACTTTGACGGCGATGGAATCAGCGACACGGCGATTGTGACCGCCAATGCATCCGATCTCTCCCAGGGTACAGATCTGCGGATCCTGCTGCGAAATGCGACCGTTGCAGGGACGGATCCGGTACGTACCACCACCACACTGGCCGAGCCCCCCGGAAACAATCCCACGTGTGTTATTCCGGCCCTGATTGATTCCGATGCTTTCATGGACGTCCTGTCCGTCAGTCCGTCCACAAACACCCTCAACTATCATCGTGCTTTGGGCGACGGTCGATTTGCTGCTCCCGAAACCATCTCAGTTGGCGCCACCCCGCAGAGCGTGACGACACTGGACTTCAACTTCGATGGATTCACGGACGTCATCACAGCCAACTCCGGCAGTGATTCCATCAGCGTCCTGACCGGAACCGCCAGCGGTTCGCTTGTTCGCCAGTCTGACATTGTCGTGGGACAGTCCCCCCGCGTCGTACTGTCTGCCGACTTCAACCAGGACGAACGGATGGATCTGCTGGTCACGCTGCCGGGAGACTTTGCAGTCAACATACTTTATGGTACTGCAGAGGGCACGCTGGCAGCGGCCACACCGATCGGGCTTGACCTGCCACCGGAATTTGCCACCGTGGCAGACTTCAACGGAGATTCATTCCCGGATGTCGCCGTCTCCGGACCGAACGCTACCTTCGTACACATTCTGCTGGGTTCTGCAGATGGTCTGCAATATGCCCCGGTGGT
>CAITYU010000186.1 GCA_903896675.1 uncultured Planctomycetaceae bacterium | reverse complement strand
GGTATGGCAATGATTCACTGAGAAACAGCAGGTCGGTCGCCGGACGAAAGACAATCCGATGACCGCCCAGCAGCTCCAGATCCTCACCCGCCTCCAGCCGCTGCTGCAACCGATCAATGGCCTCAGGCGTCGTCAATTCAGGCTGCTCTCCGCTGAGCCCCGCAATCACCGCGCGGTCAGATCCATGCCCCCGCCCGGTCGCCCCCAGCGATCCATACAGACGCACGTGGAGCCGCACTACCCCCGGCAGCAAATCACGCTCCCTGAGCGATCTGACAAACATGCCGGCCGCGCGCATGGGCCCGACGGTGTGCGAACTGGAAGGGCCGATCCCCACGCGAAACATGTCGAATGTACTGATTGCCATCCGCTGATCCTCCTGTCTTTATCCTACGTCGCAACCCCGGCTCCGGCCATCTCACGACGGAAAATCGATGATTGCCATCGAAAAGTCGGTTTCACGTCAAATGAAGTGCGCGGCGTGAGGGAATGAGGCGCCCGCTATCGGAAGGGCGAGGCGCCAGTCCTTGGGGCGTCAAGGATAAATCCCTTGAGATGGCGCGGCCCGCCCTTGGGAGGGCGAGGCTCCTGCCGAGCCGGACGTCAGTTTTCAGTTTTCAGTTTTCAGTTTTCAGTAATCGCAAAGTTCGCCCTCGGGCGGGGGAGGTTCCGGCCGAAGTGTGGGATCGCGGGGCGTGACGGGTGTTCGGCTCAGCAGGAGCTTCGCCCTCCCAAATGGGGTGTGATGGGTGTTCGGCTCAGCAGGAGCTTCGCCCTCCCAAAGAGGGCTCACTGTACCACATAATTCGATCGGCATGTTCTGCCGGTCCCTCGCGGTCTCGGCCACATGCGATAGCCAGCGACTCATTGGCTTCGATGTTTTCACTGGACGGAAGACTGCCGCCGTCGAACCATGTCAGTGACCATGCAGGGAGAGCATGTGGGGTTTTGCTGCAGACTTCAGCAGGGTTGCGATGAAGTCTGCCTCGTCGGTCTATGGAGGTTTTACCGTGACTGTCTCTCTGATTGATGAAGTTCTCCGCGCCAATCTCGGTGATCAGCGACTCAACAAACGACTCGGAAAGATTATCGAGCAACTTGGAGAGCGTCCGGAGTGCAGCATTCCTGACGCGACTGTGTCACGCGCATCAATGGAAGCTGCTTATAGATTTTTCAGCAACGATTCTGTGACTCCCAGCAGGATTCTGCAGCCACACATTGATGCGACCTGTGAGAGAATCTCGCAATGTCAATGTGTGCTGCTGGTTCAGGATACGACTGAACTGGATCTGACACGCCCCAGTCAGCAGGTACTGGGTGCCGGACCGATGGATTCAAATGCTCGTCGAGGGGCTTTTGCACATCTGATGATTGCTTTCACTTCAACCGGTCTTCCACTGGGGACGGTCTGGCACAAAATCTGGGCTCGCGAACGCATTGAGACGTCGTTGTCGGACGCGGAGCGGGCCAGCAATCGCCAAAATACGCCGATCGAACAGAAAGAGAGCATACGGTGGATTGAGGGTCTAAGACACGCTCGCGATGTGGCCGCGGCCTGTCCAAACACACTGTGCATCTGCGTCAGCGACAGTGAATCGGATATCTACGAGATGTTCGCTGAACCGCGCTCGAATGGGGATGACGAATCATGGCCGAAGGTTCATCTTCTTATTCGGGCCTGCCAGAATCGGTCGACGACCAGAGGCAACTGGCTTGATGATGTGCGTGCAACACCATGCTTACTAAAAAGCACACTCCACGTCAGTGCACGTACGGCAAAGATCAAGGCTACCAAACACAAGCGTGAGCAGTCCCGCGATGCCCGATCGGCACAGGTTGAAATCCGAGCTGCTGCAGTCACGCTGCGGCCACCGTATCGCGCTGATCGTGATCTGCCTCCGGTCACCGTGAATCTCGTCCTCGTTGAAGAAACCAATGCACCCGAGGGGTGCGAACCAATCCGTTGGATACTGGCCACTACGCTGCCGATAGACAACGAGGAAGAGGTGCAGATGATCATTGAATCCTACTGTCAGCGCTGGCAGATTGAGATCTTCTTCAAGACCCTGAAGTCAGGGTGCAACATCGAAAAACGATTGTTCGAGCAACTACCTCATGTGCTCAACTGTCTTGCAGTGTGCCTGATCATTGCGTGGCGAGTGATGTACCTGTGTCGTATCGGTGGTGAATGCCCGGATGTTTGCCGCGAAGTCGTGTTCTGTCCGAGCGAATGGAAATCGGTGTAGTCGGCGATTCATTACCGCAAGCCCCTGCCGAAGAAGCCTCCCCGCCTGCAGGACACGATCGACATGGTGGCGAGCCTCGGAGGGTACATCAAACGTGGCGATTCGAGAACCGGCACCAAGACGCTGTGGATAGGACTGGAGGCCGTCCACTTCCTCACCCTCGGGTGGGAGTTTCGCAGGTCCGATCGTTAAACTTTTTTTGGGCCTGCAAAAAATGTGTGGTACAGTGAGCCCAACGGGGGGGGGCTTTGCGATTACTGAAAATTGAACACTGAACACTGAAAATTGAAAATCGTGTCTTTCGTGGTTGAAACAGACCAACCCCCGTCCCCATGCGTTTTTCCGCGTTCTTCCGCGGCCCCAAAAAGGGCTCAACGCGAAATCCTGTGCGCAACTGCAGACTGCATTGCCAGAGGTGTTGACTGAGATCCCAGGAGAGCGAAGCTCCCAACGGGGGCGGGCTTTGCGATTACTGAACACTGAGCACTGACGTTCGGCTCGGCGGGAGCCTCGCCCTCCCAAAGGTGCGCCGGCTCAGCAGGAGCTTCGCCCTCCCAAAAGGGGGGTGCGGGCAAGTCCTTGAGAACTGGGCCACGGCCCTCCGGAAAAGTTGATTTCCGCAGCAGCCACCTGCTGCCCACTGCTGTCCCTTGCCAGCCGGCACCGCGAACTGCAGAATCCCCTCACGTCGTTTTCTGCTGCCGCCGTCAAACACAACCCGGCTGTCCCGTCGCTGTCCCTTCCAGTCTCTCTGCCGCACTTTTCTTCGGATCGCTCAACATGCGTACGGCTCTGTCGCTTCTGCTGCTGTCCTGTGTCGCGTTTGCCCGACCCCTGCAGGCCCAGCAGCCTGACACAACTGCACCCACTTTCGCCGACTGGTTCGAAGACCGTGCACTGCGGCTGGAATTTGTGGTTTCCGGTCACGCGACCGAACACACCATCGCGCTGCAGGAGATCTTTGAGGAACCATGCTGGCCGGAAAATCCCGCACTGCTTGTGCCCCCACGACAGCTCTGCAGCACCCGCGCCCGCATCTACGACGCCGCCAGCGGTCGACTCATCTGCCAGCGATCCCTGGATACTCTGTTCAGCGAATACACCACCACCACCCCCGCCACTCAAAACATCCGCCGCGCCTTCGAATTTGTGGTTCGCTTCCCACTGCCCAAAGCGCCCGTCAGGCTGGTCCTGGAAGAACGCAACCGCAGCTACCAGTACGAACAGGTTTTTGCTGTGGCCATCCAGCCTGATGATCTGCATATCCGCCGTGAAACTCCGCTGCAGGACGAAATTCACGAATTGAAGATTGCCGGCGCGCCACAGAACAGCCTCGACATCACCTTCCTGTCCGAAGGCTACACTGCCGATCAGGCTGCCGATTTCAAAGCCGATGTGCAGCGCATGGCGGACTTCCTGATGACGCAGCCACCCTACAGCGACTTCAAGGATCGAATCAGCATTCGCGGCGTCTTTCGCCCATCCCCCGAACAGGGCACCGACGAACCACATCGACGGATCTACAAAAACACAAACCTTGGTGCCACCTTCAACATCTTTGACCTGGATCGCTATCTGCTGTCCGAACAGAACCACAATATTCACCGCATGGCGGCTCAGGTTCCCAGTGACACGGTTGTACTGCTCGCCAACAGCACAACTTATGGTGGCGGTGCCGTATGCCTCGACTACTGCATCTCAACCACCGGACACAACAACAGCCCCTTCGTGTTCCTGCACGAGTTCGCTCATTCGTTCGCCGGACTGGCGGATGAATACACCGGTAACGTGGCCTACAACCAGATGTATCCCGAGGATCAGGAACCCATGGAGGCCAATATCACCCGCAACCTGAATCGCGAAACCCTCAAATGGCGACACCTGCTGTCACCCGACGTGGCCCTGCCCACTCCCGAACTGCCGCAGCCGGAAGCCTCGCAGAAGCAACTGGTGGGTGCATTCGAAGGTGGCGGCTACGTGAAGAAAGGTATCTTTCGACCGGAACAGGACTGCTGGATGGGTTCGCTGCGAAAGGATGAAGGCTTCTGTGCGGTGTGCCGTGAGTCGATCCGACAGACAATCAGCGGACATCTGGGGCAGGAAGTTCGTCCACAGTCGGCCAGCCCTCAGCAGCCTCAGTAAACTCCCGCGCGGCGAAACACCATACCACCACCTTCAGGCGGCTCAGCCGGTCCGGCATCTGCAGCAACTGCAGACGCGCCCCGGTGCCGCCCGATCCCCTGACACCCAGCGTCTCAATGCCGTCACGCAGATGCCGTGCCAACTGCTGTGGCAGCCCGGCTCCCACGGCGTGCAGGTCATCTGCATCATACACCAGTACATGACTGTCCCCCAGCAGCAGCACCGGGGGCTCGGGAAATGCCGCTGCCGCGGCGGCCCCCGGAGGTGCAGCTCCTGTCGCGGGATCCATCACAAAATCCAGCCGGATCCGCTCGTGCTGCTCAGTCTCCGGATCCAGCATCCGCGCCAGGTCGCCGGTGATTTCAATCTCACGCGATTCCACGCGCAGGGGTGCGCCGTCACGCGGGCCACACAGACCTCGCCCCACCAGCTCCGCAGCCACAATCTCCGCCAGCCTGCCGATCCCGTCACCATTCAGATGAGTGTCCGTGCGACAGTACCAGCCCGCCGGATTGGCAGCCCCCCGCAACTGCTCACAGGAATCCACGACCTGCACTCCCTGCTCGGTCAGCTCCCGCAGGAATTCCGCCACCCGCACATCCGCCCGCTGTCCTGACGAGCCTGCCGTTGCCGTCATTCCGGTGGCATGCACTGCCGCCTTCGCAGGAATTGGTACCAGCAGCAACGTGACGCCCTGCTGTTGCAGCAACTTATGAAAATGGACAATCGCCGGCAGCGGATCGCGATTCACAGCAGCCACTGCCTGCCCGGTGCCGGGATCACGCCGACCCGCAAATTGACGAATCGGGCCAGCCGCCAGTGACTGCAATTCTGACACCAGATACAGCCAGCCTTCCGGAGCTTCCAGAACCTGCCCGGAGCCACGCCGAAAAGCCGCAGACAGCATGCGCTGCAGTGGACGTGCCGGACGACGCAACCACGTGAATTCCGCAAGCCCCGCTTCGTAATCCTGCAGTCCGATCTGCAGCTCCCGATTCACCAGCAGGGCCCGCTCGATCACTGTCCCCTCCGACTGCTGATACAGCTCGGGGACAACCGTTACCACATCGCGAATGCCCAGCACCTGCGGCACGCCATCGACCGCCGGTCCGCCCTCGCGCAGATCCTCGATCAGTTGCCGTATCGGAACACCGACAATGGCCAGAAAAAACCCGCCAAGCGCCAGCCACTGTGCCAGCCACTGCGTCCCGGCACCGCGCTGTTTGCTCTGTTGTTCAGTCGCCGAAGACACAGGCCTGCACCTCAGAACATGAAATAGATAAACGGCTGCTGCTGTTGCAGTGTCAGTTGCAGAATCGACAGCCACAACAGCACCATACACACCAGCACACGTCTGCCGGTCAGCACACTCACGAACTGCCGCGACTGCTGTGGAGCCAGCCAGACAATGCCGGCCCCCAGCGCCAGCATCCACAGATGCCACGGTTGACGCACCACCGCATCCACGATCACCGTGGAACCATCCTGTCGCCCACCGCCCAGCATGGCTGACCACAGCAATCCGGCCTGACCCAGCGAATCAGCTCGGAATGGTACCCATGTCAGACAGATCACTCCGAATGTGGTCGCCGTCAGCAGCAGCCGAGGCAGTCCCTGCGGGACCAGCGCCATCCGCTGCTGCGGACTTCGCCCGCCGCACAACAGACGCTCCAACAGCAGCAGCACCCCGTGCACACCGCCCCATACGACATACGTCCATGCCGCACCATGCCACAGTCCGCCCAGCAGCATCACCAGCAGCAGATTCCACGACGTTCGCAACCCGCCACGACGATTGCCCCCCAGCGGAATATACAGGTAATCCCGCAGCCAGCCGGACAGCGACATATGCCAGCGCCGCCAGAAATCCGCCAACCCCACGGCCCGATACGGGCTGTCAAAATTCGCACAGAAATCAAACCCCAGCATCCAGCCCAGCCCCATCGCCATGTCCGAATAACCACTGAAGTCAAAATAGATCTGAAAGGCCCACGCCACGGTTCCCAGCCACGCCGCAGACATCGAAGGCGCATTCGCGGCGAACACAAAATCCACCAACTGACTCAGCCCGTCGGCAATCAGCACCTTCTTTGCCAGACCCAGGCTGAAGCAGCAAATCCCCCGCGTCATCCGCTCCAACGAATGCACCCGCTGCTGCAACTGCAGTGAGACATCATGAAACCGCAGAATCGGACCTGCCACAAGCTGCGGAAACATCGACACAAAACAGGCAAAATCCCACAGACTGCGGATTGCCCGCGCTTCGCCACGATAGACGTCAATGCAGTAACTCATCGACTGAAACGTATAAAAACTGATGCCCAGTGGCAGTACCACCTGCAGCACTGCACCCGGCTCAGGCAGGGACCAGCCCAGACGTCCTGCCGCCTCCTGCAATACCTCCGCTCCGAAATTCCAGTACTTGAAGAAGGCCAGTAATCCGAGGTTGCCTGCGAGCGAACAGGCCAGCGCTGCCTTCTGCCGCATGGTGCGAACAGAGGAATTCAGCAGCGGCAGACCGCCGTCCGGATCCCGCGGCAGTCCCGCCACCAGCAGCAGACCGCAGGCAAAATCCAGCAGCGTCGACAGCAGCATCAGCAGCACAAACAAGGGATTGGCCCAGCCGTAGAACACGTAGCTGAGCAGTGTCAGCAGGACGTTCCTCGCTCGCACCGGCACCGCATAATACAGCAGCAGCGCCAGTGGCAGAAAATAAAACAGAAAAAGGTGCGAACTGAAAACCAAGCCGGTTACCTTCCATCACTCCGCCAGCGGGACCCGACTATTTCTTTCCGCTCACAATGTAAAACAGCGGAATTCCGGTCCACGCACCGTCCATGATCTGTCGCTCACCACGCAGCTCGCGATGCTCCTCAAAACTTTCCAGTGTCAGCGTCAGTGTCTGCCCGGGACGCACGCGAGCCGCAGGCTGCACAATGCCCTCACGAATTCCCCAGTGTGCCACCAGAATCTGCGGCTCAGCCAGCTCGCCCGTCTCCACCGCCACAACCTCATAACGATGCACCACGAGGGCACTGCGATACGGCAGAATACTGCGAGCTGCCGGGATTCGGCTGGCCTCCGTACACTTCAGCTTCAATCGCACCTGCTGCACCGGTCGCGATGCCACGGTAGCCGCCAGTGCCTTCAGAACATCCGGAGCGATCGCTGACGTCTCACCACCTGCGAACCACGCATCGGGAAAAAAATCTCCGTAGTCATTGCGAGTCACACGATACCATTCAGCGACCTTCGTCATGTCGGAACTGAATCGGCCCACCTGAATTTCCACGTCCGGTCCACCACCCGAAATCGTGTTGAACGGGCCGCTCACCCGGTATGGCCCGGTCAGGGCAAGATACTGCGTATGATTCGACCAGCGCGGATGAAACACCTCGTGCCCCGCAAACTCAGCCGCCGTATTCACCGGCACACTCCAGCCACGTTCGATCCCCGGAGCAAACATCTGCAGATTCCGGTGCGGACCGTCAAACACCCAACTGACACCACTGTCATCGGGCGCCATCGAGGCCCAGCAGCCGGTGCCTCGGCGAATCCACTTGCCGGTCTGCAGATCCGCCACGCCACCCGCCGGCCACGGAAATTCCCCCGCCGCCTGACGACCACTTAAGGACAATTGAAAATTGTCCGGACTGATCTGCGTCTCGTTCCACACCAACTCCTCTGACTGAACATCGTCCAGCCGAACGCGACGCACATTCCGCAATCGAAAGCTTTCCGGCTTACCTACCCAGTCCGCCACGTACACCCACGTCGCACCATTCACGGGATCTGACCAGACATCCAGAGCAAATCCGGGGGCCAGCTTCTGAGCACTTCCGCCGGAAAAATCGACCCACCAGACGCTGCGATCCACGTGACTGGAATACACGATTCGCCGGCCATCCGGTGTCAGCAGAGGACGGGCATAACTTCCCAGCGTCCCCAGGACCGGTCGCTCACCCAGACCATCCGCACTGTCGAAGGCCATCAACTTCAGCGAATTGCCCGCAGCGCCGACATCGCGACTGCCGGTTGAATGGTCCTGCACCCACGCCACACGGAAGTGCGGCCACTTCGCCGCGGCCGGTTCGTCCGCACACAGCAGGCCGGCACTGATGGCCAGACCGATTGTCAGAATTGTTTGTGCCACTCTGTGCATGAACGCTCCTCAAGGCACCGCCAGTGTGATTCGCAGGCCGGATCATGTCAAGAAACGACCATTGCTGAGGGAGCTTCCAGCTGTGCGATTACCGGGGAAATCCGCATATTCCGGCAGCGGGGCCACGGAGATCGCAGATTTCCGGTCAGGAATTGCCGGTACCGGCTAATTCCGGAGGACTCAATTCATTCGATTTGCGGGGAATTTCGCATGCACTTCCATCATCAGCATTCGCGTCGCCTGTGGCTGGGCTCCTTTGCCACCCTGGCCGGCAGCACGCTGCTGCCGCCACTGTTCGCCAGCCCGCAGTTACCGACTCAGTACAAAGACAACGGCGATGGCACTGTGACCGATACCGTATCCGGGCTGACATGGCAGCAGTCGGATGCCGGCGAAATGACTCTGGAACAGGCTCGGCAGTATGCCGAACAACTGCAACTGGGCGGACATGACGACTGGCGACTGCCTCTGCCCATGGAACTGTTCTGCATTATGGATCACCGACTGCACGGCCCGGCGATGAACACACGCTGGTTTCCGGCGTCAGCAGCGCGCTACTGGTGGACAGAAACCGCCCGCCCCGACAGCAGGGACAAGTACTGGCAGGTGAATACCGGCGGGGGCATCGGTGCGCATGCCAAATCGGAAGCCAGCGGCGCTGGTGGCGAAAATCCCGTGCACACACGCTGCGTTCGCGGGACCTCACCGTGGGGCGCCGGACCACGACTGCAGAAAAATACGGACAGTACCGTCACGGACCAGATCACGGGACTGGTCTGGCAGCAACAACTGAATTCTCAGGCCATGACCTGGGAACAGGCCCAGCAGTACTGCAATGAGCTTGTCCTCGGTGGCCATTCGGACTGGCGACTGCCCACCATCCGCGAACTGCGGTCCATCAGTGACGACCGCCTGGCACAGCCCTCACTGAACCCCGACATCTTCAGCGGTGCCGACTCGATCCCCTGCTGGTCTGCCACCACACAGATGAATCGGCCGGAACGCGCGTGGTACACGGACTTCACCAGCGGACTGGTCACCTACCGCGATAAGACTGAACACATGCGGGTGCTGGCGGTGCGTGGCAGCAGTCCACTGACCGCCGACCCCACCGACGCAGTCACTCCCAATCCACGTGGCGGCGGTGGTGGCAGCAAAGGACGCGGTGGCAAAGGCAAAGACAAAGCCAGAAACAGTGCCGACAAGGCAAAGCCGCCCCGCAAAAACCCAGCAGAATAACGGCATCGATTTTTGGGCGATTCCGCACGGAATTTTCTTGCCTTTTGTGCGCAGGCTGATCTCACCGTCTGCAATCTCAATTCACCGCTGGATTTGCATCTGTCTGACCTGCAGCCGATAATGGCTGTCTCTTGCCGATAATGGCTGTCTCTTAAGGAGAATCAGATGCTGCAGATTCCTGCAAAACTCATCGCGCTGCTCTGTGTTCTGTTGACCTCCAGCGTCTTTGCCGATGAACTGTGCCACCTGCAGGAACCGCTGGGGCAGGCATGGCACAATGAACTGGTGACTCTTCCACTGAGCCCGGCTCAACAGCAGCTCCTGCAGCAGCAGCACGTGCTGGTGGGGCCGGACAACCGCATCATTCCGCACCAGATTGTTCCGGGGCCACCGTCGGCTTCCATCGCCTTTCAGGTTTCACTGCAGCCGGACCAGTCCCTCGATTTGCGACTTGTCCCCGCAGGCACCGCTCTGCCACCTGCGGCCACTGCCGAGGCCACCACACCCCGCATAAGTGAACAGCCCGACCGCATACTTCTGGAAAACGCCGTGGCAGGAGTCACCCTGCTGAAGTCCGCCACCGGCAAGTCATCCCCGCTGGCCGCATTCCGGACACCCGGCGGACAGTGGACTCAACCGGCCTCACTGACCACGGTCAGAAAAATCACGGGCAGCAAAGTGACCGTGACGGCGCGGGGCCCCGTGTTCGTCGAAGCGCGCTGCGACGTACAGTTCGAAGGTGGTGGCCAGTGGGTCTTCACCTGCCGCGTCCTGGCAGGGGAACCCGTGGTGTTGATCGAAGAATCGCAGACACTGGATCCCGGTGGCGAACTCGTACTGCCCCTGACCGCCGACGGATTTCAACCCACGCATCTGTTGCACCGCTTCGGCAAAGGTGATCTCGGACGACTTGCCACATGGCCATTGGCTGATGGCGATGCCTTCCTGCTGGAACCATGGCTCAGATGGTGGATGAATGAACGGCAGGGCAACTGGTTTGCACTGCATTCCACCGCTGCCGAACGCATGCTGATGGTGGCCGCCCTGACGCCTTCCCGCTGGCGACAACCGACGGATCCGTCCCTGTCACCGCCACCTCTGCAGATGCCTCCGCAGGCCTCGGTCGTGTGTCGTGATCAGCAGTTGACCCTGTATTTTCCGCTCGCGACCGGCAGTCGTTTCTGGATGATTGCCTGCCCGCCCCAGGTCAGCTCCACGGCAATTCTGGACTCAAAAAACCTGACAACGGCTCCGGATTGCCAGCAACTGGTGATTCGTCACGGTGACTTTCCCTTCGATCAGGTCCGCAAATGGGTTCTGGACTGGCCGGGGGATCACGAGAACTACCCGCGTCTGTTCCTCAATCGCAGCAGTCTGCAGCAGCTGCGGTCCACACTGCCTCAGGACCCTGCCGAGGTTCGCCGCTGGACCTCGCAGCAGCCCATCGACAAGTACAATATCGAGGCGCCTTTGCTGGCGTGGTTTGCCACCGGGGATCCGCAACTGGAAGCCGCTCTGATCGCACGCTGCGAAGAATGGCTGAACGCCGTCATCATCGACGCCCTGCTGAAGCAGAATGGAAAACCGGCGCCTGGCGTCGCTCCGCACAGCCAGAGTGTTCTGCTGCTGCCCGCGCTGAACCTCACCGATGCCGTCCTGTCTGCCCCCAGTCTCACTCCGGCTCGCCGCAAACGCATACTCGCGCAACTGGCCTTCTTCGGCTACGCCGTCAGTCGCGATGACTACTGGTCAGTTGCCCGCGGTTACTCGGCCAACCCCAATATGACCACCACCGTCTCCCTGTACCGCACTCTTGCCGCCTCCCTGATTCCATCCCACCCCGCGGCCCGGCAATGGGCCGATACCGGCCTGCAGGAGTTGCAGCGTCAGCTGCGGGAATGGTCCGATGCCGACGGCGGCTGGCTGGAAGCCCCGCACTATGCCATGGTCTCGCTGGATCATATGGTCGGAGCGTTCCTGATGGCGCGTAACAATGGCTTCAGCGACAGCCTGTACGATGAACAGTTGAAGAAAGTCTTCGAATGGCTGGCCCGGATCTCCACTCCCCCCGACATTCGAACCGGCGGTTTCCGACACTACCCGGCCATCGGTCACACCTATCACGGTGAAGGCACCGGCATGTTTGGAATCATGGCCGGCCTGTGGCGCGAGCGCGATCCCGAATTCGCCGGCCGCATGCAATGGATGTATGAGCAGCATGGGAAACAACCGATTGGTCTGTTCGGACCCTTCGGCACATTCAGCGGTTATCGCAGCCTGCTGCTGTCTCAGGCGGTCCAGCCAATCCCCATGGAACTCACCAGCCGCTGGTTTCGCAATACAGGCGTGGTGCTGCGAAGTCATCCGGGGACTGAACGCGAATCCTGCCTCACACTGATCGCCGGAACCAACCACGAACACTACGATAATGACTCCGGCAGTATCACCCTGTGGGGATTGGGCAGAATCCTGGCAGACGACTTCGGCTACGTCGGCGCTCACCCGGCAAAGTTTCACAGCCTGCCCGAATGGTCGGGCATTCAGCCACCATCCGGACCGCCCTCCGTGATGACGATCCGACAGTTCGCCACAGGCAGGTATCTGGATTATGTCAGCGGAACGAGGGACGCCTGGCGTCGCGAAATTGCGTTTCTGAAGAACCCGCAGCCCGCCGGAAATGTCGGTTTCCTGCTGCACGATCAAATGCTGCCACCCGTCGCCGCCACATGGCGACTCTGGCTGACAGGCGAACGCCTCGAACTGCCAGGCCCCGGACGCGCGGTCCTGATCGGACAGGACGATGTGGACCTCGAGATTTTCTTCTGGCCCGCATCCGCCCGACTCACCACAGAGCCCGGCGAGGCCCAGGGAATGGTGCGGCGAAACGGCAGGGAAGAGCGTCAGACCACCACTCAGCTGGCATTGCAGGCCGAGCTGCCGGCAGGCCGTCACGTGTCCGCATTTCTCTGGCCCCGCAAAAAACAGACAGCACCGCCAGACGTGCTGTGGTTCGCCGATGGGCGCGGTGTGCAGGTCACAGACGCAGATGGCATCAGCTACCTCAGCCTGCCCTCCACCTCAATTCAGCGGTCGCCCGACCAGCAGGCTCAGTTCCTCGGAGCCGCCGCTGCTGCGCACAAACAGGATGGCAGGCTGCATACGACACTGACAGGTGCGGCAGCTGTTTCTGCCTGGGGCCACACCTCGACCAGCAACGCTGTGGGGGTGATTGACGAGTCGGTTTCACTGCGCCGTCAGTAAGTCTGCCCGCCTCAGCGCTCGGGATCCGCTGAACTTTCAACGGCAATTGCCTGCGGAACTGTGGCCGGCACCAGGCCGGGTGGCAGCGTTCGCAGGTGCAGATCACGCTGCGGAAACGCAATCGAAATTCCTTCAGCCGCAAAGCGATCGTGAATCGCCGCATGCAGCTCTGTAATGGCCTTCAGGCGGTGATCCAGATTGGGCAGGTAGCAGCGCAGCACCAGATTCAGGGTGCTGTCACCAAAACCTTCAAAGCTGGCAATCGGAGCCGGCTCCTTCAGCACCAGCGGGTTGGTATCCGCAATCTGCTGCAGCAATGCCAAAGCAGTTTCCGTGCGGGTCCCATAGGCAACGCCCACATTGATCAGGACTCGATTGACCCGATCTGACAGTGTCCAGTTCAGCAGTTTTCCGGTGACAAATTCCTTGTTTGGGACAATAAACTCCTTGCGATCCCAGTCCGTGATCGTTGTGGCCCGAATCTGTATGCGTGATACCGCACCAGTCACACCATCAATCGTGACGATATCGCCGATCCGCACCGGACGCTCAAACAGTATGATCAGCCCTGACACAAAGTTCGCAAAGATCTCCTGCAGACCGAAACCCAGGCCCACGGTCAGCGCCGCAGCCAGCCACTGCACGTTCTGCCAGCCGATTCCCACCAGGCTGCAGGACAGCAGCCCGCCGGTCAGCAGCAGCACATACCGACTGACAGTGGTCAATGCATGTCGATTGCCATGATCCAGCGGCAGTCTCTGCAGTACGGACAATTCCAGCAGTGCCGGCATGTTGCGGCTGGCCAGCACTGCCATAAACACCACCAGCAATGCAGTCAGCAGGTTCCCCAGTGTCACCTGTTCCACTCGAGTCACTTCGCGGAATGTTTCCACATCCGCGCCGGGGATCCGTTCCATCGCCGAAATTACCACCGGCCACAGTTCCACCCGACTGACCACCTGCAGCGCTGGAAGCACCTGTCCCCAGATCAGCCAGACACCCGTCAGAAACAGCAGTCCCACGGTCGCTCGCAGCAGTCGCAGCATCTGCTGGTTCAATAATGAAATGTCCACTCGCGGAATTTCCACGGGCGGAATGGGGCTTGTCGGAGCTCCCTGTTGTTCAGCATCCCTCTGCGCCGCCACGGCAGCCGCACGTCGCGCCCGCGCCTGCCTGATCGCGAGGTTGCGGCGAGCTTCCAGGAGCCATTGCATCAGCATCGTCCACGCGATCGTGAAGCCAGCCGCCATCACCAGCGTCATCTGCAGACGAAGCATCAGTTCCCGAGCCGTATACTGATAACCCACGGAAGCCAGAATCGCCAGCAGGACCGGCGTTCCCACTGCAACCGAATACCAGCCCCAGCGCAGCCGATAAATCCACGAATCCGGGCTTGAACGCAGCAGATCCCGCAGGACGATCCCCCGAGGATCCAGCAGATTTCTCAGCAGAAACACCAGCAGTGCACTCCGTACCAGAAACGCCAGTCGCCCCAGCGACTCAGCACTGATCCCGTCCCCCAGCTCATCTGATACCACCACGCAGAAGCCCAGAGGCAGGCCCGCGATGATGTAAGTCTGCAGACTGTTGTGCAGACTTCGGCAGACTTCCGCCGGCCACTCCAGACAGGCTTCGGCCACACCACCCCGACGGCACAGACGTCGGAAAAAATCCAGCACCAGCAGAGCGGATCCCCAGTAGGCAAAACCGCGTTCCAGCGATGCTGCCAGCGGCGCATCGGATTGCTGCAGTCTCCATGCGGCAAAACCCGGAATCAGGGGCCACGCACAGGCCGTCAGCACCGTAATTCCCAGCGTCATGCACATCGTGGGCAGCAGTGATGAACCCTGTTTCTGGCGTTCCGCGATCAGTCTCGTTGAGAATCCGCGCAGACGACTCTGCGATCCCGTGATCCCCAGCAGCAGCAGGAATCCAATCAGATACTGAGGCCATGCAGTGCTGACATCCTCCATCAGAAACAGCACCAGACGCGGCCAGTCATCCGAGCTCCAGAACTGCTGTATCGCCTGCCGCGTTTCGCTGAAAATTCGCACATTCAGGGGTTGAGAACTGCGAATCCACAGTACGCGTTCGTCAACATAATCACGGAAGTTATCCGCAGTCTGCTCCAGACTGCGGACAGAAGTATCCAGCTCACCCAGAACCTGCAGACACGCATCATAATCCGCCATCAGATTGTCCAGATACTGTCGCTGATCCCGCAGCAGCTCGTGCGTCATTTCCCGCAGGTCCGGTTGTTGCGCAGTACTGGCACCAATCTCCACCATCTTCAGATCAATCAGCGTCTCCATGTCTCCCAGCATGGCACGCTGATCCTCAAGCTGCATCTGCTCTGACTGAAGTCGCACAATGTCCTCTTCGACACTGCTGAAACGGCGACGATACACGCCGGCATCAGGAATCTGATTCTTCTCACTGCGCAGCAACAGCCCGATCGCGGTGGTCAGTCCCGCCCGCAGCTCCTTGGCCTGCACCCGACGAAATCGCTCCTCAATCGACTTCAGAGTTGCTGAAGTCTCCTGCAGCGCCGCTGTCTTCGCCTCCAGAAACTCCTGGATCTCCTTCCGCCGCAATGTCAGCTTCGAATTGTCTTCCGCCAGAGTTCTCAGGGTGGGATGAGCATTCCGCAGCTTCTCACGGGCCTCCTGTGTCTGCCGCGCACTTTCCAGCCGTCGAGCCTCGGCCAGCACCGCCTGCCACGCCTCCATCCGCTTCTCAGCCGTATTCCGCAGCCGGATCAGCAGGTCACGCTGCAGCGGATACAGCTCACTCAGAGCGTCATATCCGGCCTGCTCCGCACGCAGCAGCTCCAGTTGACTCTGCAGCAGCTCCATCAGTGTCTGCTGCTCCAGACGACGGGCCTGAGTCAGCAGGGGCAGTTCACCGTCCGGAGCACCGGTGGCCAGCGCTGCCTTCGCCTCCTCCAGTTGCTGCCGCGTCATCTCGATCAAGGCCGGCATCTGCGGCTTCCGCTCCGTACGCACCCGCGCGCGACTCTCCCACGCCTCCAGATTCCGCCTCGCTTCCGCTGCACGCTCGTCGTCCGCCTGCCGCAGCTTGTCCAGCTCAGCCACCGCGACCATCGGATCAACACCCGGATCCGCTGTCACCGGATTCTGCGCCAACTGCTCCCTGATCAATGCCAACTGGGCAGGCAGTGCCTCGCGCTCAGCGCGCAGCTCTGCCATGCGACGATCCGCGTCCGCCTTCTGCTGTACCTGCTCCGTCGCTCGCTGAAAATGTTTCGCCAGACGATTCCGCACGTCCTCCGCCAGATCCGGCACCTTCTCTGCCGCCGCCTTCTGCGCCGCAATCGATTCGACGGTAACGGTGGCCGGCGCCGCAACCGCCGGCTCATCCGGCTTGCCACCCGGCACCGCAGGTGTGGCCGCACCCCCCGGCTGATCCGCCTTGCCCTTGCCCTCCTGGCCACTGCGGGCAGCCAGCAGAGTCATGTTGCCTGCAGAGACCGCTCCGCTCGGCTTTGCAGCACGAGCCCCCTCGCCGGATGCCGAAAACTGCAGATACTCGTCCCACGAAACCTGCTGAATCGCACCTGCCGAAACGCCACTCGCGGTGCGCACACCAGCGTCCGGCAACGGCTCGGCAAACGGCAGGCGGCTGTGCAGAAACGGAGCAGGTTCCGGAGCAAATGGACTGCTGAACAGAATTCGCGGACTGAGATCGCCCTCGTTCCGGACACCCTGAGCCGCTGCTCGCGACTCGATCGACAGTCCCCACAGCACCAGTAGCAGCGATCGCAGAAACCCGGCAAACTGTCCACGTTTGCCGAGTTCCCCTTCACTGTCGCTGCAGATCGGCTTCTCAGACGGCTGGCTCATAGCCGGTATGCTACGACGCGCCGGCCGTTTTACTCAACGTCAGTTTTGCCCCCGCAAACCACCTAAACCTCCGACACCCGCCCCGTAATGCCGGCAAATGTCTCAGTTTCCACACCCAGTCGCTGCAGCATCGAGACAAACAACTGCGACAGCGGACGGTCCTCGTGAGTCACTTCTTTCTGCCAAGGCTCACGACCGCCCTCCCACGCTCCACCCTCGGGCTTCGCAGGACCAAAATTCAGGTACCGCCCATGCTCAAATCCCATCCCTCGGCCGCCCGCCAGCACCAGCGGATAATTCCGCGACAGATGAAAGGCACTGGACGCCGATCCGAACAGACACACCGTGTTGTCCAGCATACTGCCCTGACCACCAGGCTCCTCGGTCGCTCGCAGGCGTTCCAGAAATCGCCCGTACTCCTCCATCAGAAACGCACAGTAAATCCCGAAGTTCTGCCAGCCACCCGGCTCCTTTGTGTTGTGAGTCAACTGATGTGTCAGGTTGAACCCCACAGCCCGGGCAAGGTAATCACTGATCCCCACACCGTTCTCACGACCAATCTGCCACGTGGCCACGCGCGTCGTATCCGTTCGAAATGCCAGCCAGATCAATTCATACATCGTCTGCAGAAACTGGCGAGGCTCCTCCGGAGTCGTCTCCAGTTTCAGGTGATCAGCCTCCACTTTCGGCAGCGGAGTTTGTACCCACTTCGCAGCCTTCTCCACCCGCTGCTCCGTTTCACGCACTGCCTGCAGATAATCCTCCAGACGCTGCTGATCACCCTGCGACAGGGTGCGCTGCAGTGATCGCGCATCCTCCAGCAGACTGTCCAGCGCACTGCGACTGACCGCCAGACGCCGGCCCGCATCCGCGTCCGCCTGCACAAACAGCATGTCGAAAATTCGCTTCGGACGGTTGTCCCCCGGTATCGCACGCCCCTGACGAGTGAACGACATCGTGTGCGTGCCCCGCGGAGTCCCGGTGCCTCCATCGGTCGACAGCACCAGCGATGACACTCGAGTCTGATCGCCGACGTGCGACGCAAACTCCTGATCCAGCGAAATCGAATTCAGATAATCGCCCGCAGGCCCGGTCGCAGCACCCGTCAGAAACTGATCCGCGTTCGAATGGCCGTGAATACTGCGGGCCGCCGGGTGCGAAAAACCTGACAGGACCGTGATCTCAGACCGCAACGGCTCCAGTGGCTGCAGACATTTCGTCAGTTGAAATTCGCGGCCACTGCCATGCGGAAACCACGCCCAGTCCTGATACGCCGGATCCTCAGACAGTGGCATCGGTACACCGTCCGGCTGATAAAAACAGGCCAGACGCCGGACACCGGTTCCCGCCCCGCTGTTGTCCGCCGCACGCACAACCGAAGTCAGCAGCGGCAGCGACAAAGCAATCCCGCTGCCGCGCAGAAAACGACGCCGATCCAGTTCCGAAATTGACCGCTGCATGTTTTCGTCCTTCAGCCCGCTAACGACTCTGAAACAACTCACTGGCACACAACAATTGAATCAGATCACCCAGACCATCCCCCTGCCGTCGTAACTGCCGGGAAATCGCATCCACCTGTCCTCGATCGGCAAACGTCAGGGGCCTGCCCAGAGCAAATGCCGAGACTTTTGACACAATCGCCGTCACAAACTGATCCTGACGCTCCTCCAGAAGGTACCGCTTCAACCCCTCCGCACCGTCCAGGACCCGCCGATTGTACAGCTCAGCCACCGCGTCCACTGGCTGACCCTGCACCTGACTGCGTTTCGCTCCCACCGCATCAAATTCCTCAAACGCAATCCCCCACGGGTCGATCCGAGCATGACACGAATAACAGGCAGGCTGACTGCGATGATTCTCCAGACGCTGCTTCAGTGTCAGCTTCAGAATCTCCGGATCCGCCAGATCAATCACCGGTACCGCCGGTGGTGGCGGTGGCGGCGGATCATTCAGGATCCGCTCCAGCAGCCAGATTCCCCGCTTCAACGGATGCGAATCCCGACCGTCAGAATTCATCGCCAGCAGACCGGCCTGAGTCAGCAAACCGCCGCGTCCGAGTTCCGCAGGCAGACTCACCCGCCGAAATCCGGTTCCCGCCTGCGGCGGCAGCCCATAATGCCGCGCCAGACGCGGATCCACCACCGCATAATCACTGTGCACAAAATCCAGCACGCTGCTGTTCGATACCAGCACCTCGCGGAAATAATGCCCCGGTTCCTGCTGCATCGATTGCTTCAGTGCCGACTCAAATCGCGGATAACGCTCAGCATCCACCCGCAGATAATCCAGCAGTTGCAGTCCCAGCCACTGACGCACAAACTGCTGCGACATCCGCCCGGACCGAGAATCCTCCAGCATCCGCTGCACCTGCTGACGTAACTCCGCCGGCTGCAATAAGGCACCGCTTGCCGCCGACTGCAGCAAAGCCTCATCCGGAATACTGCACCACAGAAATGTCGCCAGACGGGACGCCAGTCCGAATCCGTCCAGTCGCTCGCCACGCTCGCCACCAGTTTCCACCAGATACAGAAATCGCGGTGACGCCAGAACCGACGCCAGAACCTCCAGCATCGCCTGTTGAAAGTCCGCACACTCCGGACGCACCGTCTGAAAGAGGGCCACTCGAGCCTGTACGTCCGCGGGTTGTACCCGCCCGCGCCAGGCCTGCTTCATGAAACGCTCCAGAATCACCGCCGCAGCCGCCGGCTCGTCGAGGCCCTCCGGCACCTGCAGCAGTTGACGATGCGACTCAGGGGGCCACTCCGGCCACGCCGACGAAGTCACCTCCACATAGTCAATCTGCACTGGCACGTTGCTCAATGATCCATTGATAATTCGCAGCAGCTCGGAAGGACTGGGAGTCTCGCCCATCCTGGCCGTGCCACGCACCAGATTGCGAGGCTCAATCTCACTCAATTCCACACGCCACTCATACCACCCAGGCTGCTGGGCTGTTGCTTCCACAACCGGCTCATAAGTACTGGCACGCATGGATGCCTGCGAATCATTGCTGGCCTGCCAGCCAAACTCCAGCTGCAGAATCGCCGGTGTGTCCGCACCCTGCTCAGACTCAGCACGCCACGCTCGCACTCGCACCAGCAGTGGCCCGGCATCCGGCAGTCGATCACCCAGTTCCACGATCAGCCGCTGCCCCGCACGCACCTCCGCGACCCGACCGCCCAGCGCAGGAGCCTCAGGCAGAACGTCCAGCGCCGGCCACGCATGCTGCGCACCGCCATAACCCCAGCCAATCCCCGTCCGCAGCCCCGTCTGCCGGTCCAGATACTGCAATCCACCAGCACGACTGTGCTGCTCGTGAAACTGCTGCAGATGCTGCTGCAAAGCCTGAGCATCTGCGGCATGCTGCTCACGCAGCTTCTGCTGCTGACCTTCAAGGCCAGCCCACTCGTCCGCAGACGCCTGATGCATCGAAGCTGCCCAGAACAGCGACTGCGGTCGATCACCACGCACCACAGCACGTCGCAAAGCCGCCCGGAAAACTTCCCGCGATGCCTCCAGTTGACTGACCGACATCTGCAGCAGCTCGGAACTGTTCTGAAATCCGTCCTTCGAAACCGGCTCCGGAGGCAGATCCTTCGCAAAGTCCCACGGCAGTCCCAGCAGGTCCTGCAGAGCATAGTTGATTTCATACCGCGTCAGACGACGAAAGGCGGACTTCCCGGCCTGCGCCCGCTGCACCTGCGCGGCTGACAGCAATTCACCCGATAACCACTCCACAATCTGAGTGCGTTCAGTGGCCGACAGGTCTGCCTGGTCCGGCGGAGGCATCTCGTGCTTGCTGACCACCGCCGCCACTTCCTGCCACCACGAAACATCCGGACCATGCAGCAGGTCCGGATTCAAGGTATCAATCCGAATATTACCCTCCTGCTGATCCGGACCATGACACTGCACGCAGGCACGCTGCAGCACAGGTGCAATCCGGTCCCGAAATGTCGCCAGATCCGCCTGCGGCGCAGCGACCGTCAGCAGCGGAGCAGTACCTGACAGCAGCAGCGACTGAGCCATGCCGTGCTGACGAGCCTGTGTCAGAGTTCGTACGTCGCTGTCTTCGCCGGCAAACGCCGCCACACACGAAAGGCAGCACGTCAGCAGGCAACGGAACAGTAAACAGCACGACAGCGGGACAGACAAACGCAGCATCTGCAGCATTCCGCCGGGAAATTGGAAGGAGGGAGGCATTGGTGGGGGGAACGGCACGGTAAGCCTACCACCGCTGCCCATTCCGGGCAATCAGAACCCGTCGGCAGAAATGCAGTTAGGGAAAATTACCAGGCATCCGTCAGCTCATTCCGGTAAGCCTCCGACATCCGACGGTGCGCCCGGGTAATCTCAGAGACCAGCTTCAGCACCAGTTCACGATCGCCCTCCTCCACTTCATGCTCCAGCAACTCCAGCTTTTCCCGCACAATGCGAGTCTTCCAGCGGTGGTAGTCACTCAGGGAACCCCGCCGCAGCCACGCCCCCACCTCCATCCGCCGAGTCCAGTCGTCATAACGCTCCGCCCAGTACTTTGTCTCCGCATGATCCAGACTCAAAGCCGCACTCAATGCCCCAATACGCGCATCCGTCATTGCGTCCAGACTTTCCGCAGGAGCTGGATAGGCCGCATAACACCCCGCCACACTCAGCACCACCAGCCCGCTCAGAGACAATGCACCCAGCACCGACGGCGGGATCACAAGATCAAATCTGCCCGCCGGTCGCGTCGGCACCGGCTTTCGGATCCACGCCTCCAGTCGCCCGCGACGATCCGCCACCCGCAATACCACACCCGCTGCCGCCAGCAGCCCAACCAGCATCAGCGGCCGATACTGCCACGGTGCCAGATCGCGAGACAGCCTGTCCCGCAGCGCCTGCAGCGGATTCGGTTCGTTCCCGGAGAATGGCCGACAGTAGATGTCAAACGCATGCGTGTGTCCCGCAGGCTCCACATCCGTCGGAAACAGCGGATCCTGAACTCCGTACGCCAGCGGCAACAAAACCACCAGTACCAGCAGCAGCCAACCGGCCGCACGCTTCCAGCCGAACTCAGCCACTGACCAGCCAATCAGCCCAGGATTCGTGCCCGCTCCCAAAATCAGCAGAATAAAAGCTGCCCCCACGGAATTGGCATGCTGAAACATCATCCCGAGCTGCGACATCGCCAGCATCGGAGTCGCATAGACGGGGATCGACAACAGCATCATCAGCAACGGAGCCATCGCGTTATCCGCATTAAATGAATGCTGCAGACTGTTCTGCGGCAGCACAGCACCCAGCACTCCCACTCCACACAGTCCCAGCAGCAACCAGCCTCCGGATGCACCACTGGCCTCACGCACTGTCACCGAAAACAAGGCCGCCATCCGCTGCAGCCCGAATGCCACCACCGGTTCCGCCACCGGTTCCTCACAGTGCTCCGGAAACAACCAGTCATAAACCAGCCCCGCTGCAGTCACGATAATCAGGGAACAAAAGGCAAACGTCAAAATCGCCACAGGCTCCGACAGCGTCAGTCCATACAACAGCGACAGCGGATTGAACAGCGGACCGGACATCGCAAACGCCAGCACCGTCCCTCCCCGGATTCGCGCACGCCGCAACTCCCGCACCACCGGAATCACGCCCAGGGAACAGACCGGCAACAGCATCCCCAGAAGCCACGCACGCAGCAGGGCACTGCGAGTCCCCTCGCCGAACAGTCGTCGCGTCCCCGCGATGCCGAAAAATGTCCGCAGCACTGCAGTCGTCATCAGGCCGGCCAGCACAAACGGTGATGCCTCAGTCAGACTGACAAACGCCCGATAAAAGAATCCCGGTATCATCATCGCGTCCATCACTCAGTCTCCGAAACACGACCATGGGGATCCCGCGATCGTAATACCAGCTCCCGCAACCCCTGCAGCGATTTCCCCACGCGCTCGGCACGATCCCCTGACAGCACTCCGCCATCCGCCAGCTCCGGCTGAAGTTGCCGACCGAGACTCACCGCATTGTCAAAATCCTGATGCTTCAGCTCACTGTCCGCGGCAAACTCCGGAATCCACCCCACCAGATCCTGCAGTTCCGAGTCATCCCCGGGAATACTGCCCTGCAACTGATGCTGCGTCACTCGCTGTTGCAGTTCTGATACCAGTTCTTCGAAACTGCTCGGACGATGCGGCGGAAATTCATGATGAGCTTCCTCCTCGCCCTCAATTGAGGACTGCACGCACCCCGACAGCAGCGGCAATGCCAGCAACAGACAGCACAGGCTCAGCCACCTTTGCCGCCGCGGCACGGCCACAGGACACACCCGAACAGACACGTCACACATCATCGATACTCCGGCAGAGATGTGCCTTCCAGAATCTCCTGAACCACCGTTCGCGCCCGCGAAGTTTCAAGACCCAGACGCACACTCAGCACCGGAAAGGCCGTGTCCTGAATGTCGTCCGGTATCACAAAGCGACGCCCCGCCAGCCACGCTCGCGCCTGAGCCATGCGCAGCCAGATCAGCAAACCCCGCGGACTTAAACCCAGACTGACGGAAGTGTGCCGGCGAGTCTCAGCAGCCAGCCGCACCAGATACTCACGCACCGGCTCCGCAGCGCTGACCCGGGCGACACTCTGCTGCACCTCCGCCAGACTGCCCGCGGGCAGCACTTCCGCAGACGCACGCTCCACAGCCACCGGCCCCAATGTTGCCTCCAGCAGCATCTGCGACTCATCCGATGCCGCCGGATAGCCAATGCTCAGCTTCATCGCAAAACGGTCCAGTTGCGCCTCGGGCAGCGGATAGGTGCCATGCTGGTCCACCGGATTCTGAGTCGCGATGACCATGAACTGAGGACTCAGCAGATACCGCCGGCCGTCCACCGTCACCTGCCGCTCAGCCATCGCCTCCAGCAACGCACTCTGAGTCCGCGGAGTCGCGCGGTTCAGTTCGTCCGCCAGCAGGATCTCGGAAAACACCGGCCCCTCGCGAAACTCAAACTCATGATTCTTCTGATTGAACAGACTGAACCCCGTAATGTCGCTTGGCAGCAGATCCGGAGTGCACTGGCAGCGCGAAAAACGCCCGCCCAGTCCCGCCGCCAGACTGCGAGCCAGCGTCGTCTTCCCCAACCCCGGAAGATCCTCCAGCAGCAAATGACCATTCCCCGCCAGACAGATCAGCACCAGCTCAATCACATCGGACTTACCTCGCAACGCGGCATTCAAACGACGCCGCAACGGCTCAAACACCAACGGCCCCGCTGACTCCGCCTGCCCACTGGCCCCAGCCAGCCCCGCCACCTCACCCGCCTGCATGCTCAATACCATCGCAGAAGTACACCCTCCTCAACTCAATAACTTCCCACTTCCCACTTCCCACTTCCCACTGACAACTTATGCCCCCCTCGCCCCCGCAGGGTGAGAGGGGTTGGGGGTGAGGGGGCAAGTCCCCCCACGCCCCGCTCCCTACCAGTGGCAGTTCCTGCCAACAGCCAACCGAAAACCGAAAACCGAAAACCGAAAACCAACGTCGCCCCTCAACCGTCCTGCCGCTCCCGGGCCAGTCGCCGCAGGCCCCCAAAACTCAATTCCCGCAGCATCGCAGCATTCAAAACTGACAACTCCGACTCCTGCACCACACCCGCAAACTCAGCCCCACCGCCGTACATCGCAGCCTCAGCCAATCGCAGCACACGTCGCACTGCGACCACATCCAGCAGCGAAAGATGCTCCAGCCACCGAGCAGGTGAAACGTGGGGCGGTCGAGCCAGCCCGGCCAGCCGCAACCGACTGTCCACCAACCGCGCCGCCCGCAGCACTCGCTCACGCGCACCACGACCCGGAAAGACCCGCCACAGCAATGTCAGCACTCCGCACTGCACCCACCGACGCTGCACCCACACCACCGCCAGCAGCACTGTCCCCGTCAGCACCAGCAGCCAGTGCCGCACCGCACGCCGCCAACCCCATCTCAGAAATGCTGCAATCCGCTGCCCCAGCGTCGGTGGAGGCTCCAGCAGGGCATAACCCGGAGATGGCTCCAGCGTTGCCCACGTCCCGCCACCCACGAAAACCTCACACCAGAAGTGCGAATCTTCAGCACGTACAAGAGTCTTTCGCTTTCGCGCATCGTAGTTCTGCGGATTGGCGTAAAACCCCGAAACCAGTCGCGCCGTATATCCCAGACTGCGCAGCATCACCACCGCCGACGTCGCAAACAGATATTCCGGACCACGCTTCAGCCGAAACAGAAAATCCTCCACCGGCAGCTCACTTGTTTCGTCCGGCAGCACATCCCGGTCCAGCACATACCCTTCACGCAGGCGTCGACAGATTTCGTCCACCTGAGCCATCCCGCGCGGCAGGCCCCCCGCCCACTCCGCCGCCATCCGCCCAATCCGCTCCATCCCGGCACCACCCGGCAGCAAACGACACTCCGGCGATCGAGTCGTCTCGAAATGCAGGCCTGGATTCCGCCGCAGCTTCTGCGGATCAGCAACTTCCGACCGCAGATGAATGGCCGCCTGAGGCTCAAGACTGTCCCGCACCATCCGCACGATTCCCTCCTGATGCCACGCAAACATGTCCGGCTGATCAACGCGGTCGATGTGCAGCGCCCGAGCATCTGCGGGAGCCGGAATAATCGGGGATTTCAGCCCCAGTGGAGTCACAATGTGATAGTCCGAATACGATTCAAAATGCAGCCCGCGCCAGCTTGCAGGAATCCGAATCCACGGCTTGCCGGCATGGTCACAGGTCGAGAAACGCAGCGACTCCTCGGGCTCCGGCAATGCCTGCCAGTCCCGACCATCAAACAGGTCATACAACTCCATTCGCAGATGCAGCGGAACTCGACCACTCACCGAAATCAGAGTTGCTGAAGAGATGGAACGGGCTCGGGCCTTTCTGGAGGATGAGTGCCGGCGATGCGTCGAAAATTCACGACCGGCTTCCTGCACAGAACTCAGGCGCTGCTGCAGTGAAGCCATCAGCTCCGGAGGCAGCGCAACCGCACGCTGCGTTGTTTTATTCCGCCGCACAGGCTCGTCAAACGCATCGTTGATGACGTCATACAGCGAAGGTCGGTCAGACTCGGCAAACGGAGCATCCTCGATGGCACCAAAACTGCGAATGTCGTCCAGACCGGCCACCAGAGCATCCCCGTCGTTTACCCCGCCACGCGAAAACTCATCGTACTCACCGTCACCGCCGGAACCGGGCAGAAATCCCCGGATCGTGCTGATGACCTGTGGACCACCGCCGCCAGCCGCCGCCAGCAGCAGCAGTCCGCACAGCGGACCCGCGAGGGCCCATCGCAGCGGCATCCGACTGCCCGAATCACGCAGCATCCGCGGACGCAGACCCGACCAGTAAGCTGCCACCAGCCAGCTCAATCCCGTCACTGCAAACAGTGCTGTCGCCAGCCACGCGCGAGGATCCCGGGTGATCGCGGAGGAAAAGATGCACAGTACAGCACCAATGAAGACACTCATTCGCATGCCGCCACGCTGACCCGCCGCCGCCAGCAACAGCATCAGATTCTTCTGACTATGCATCAGCAGCATCTCAAACGGACGACCTGTGCCCAGCAGCATCCGCTGCACCGGCTCCCATAACAGACTCAGCACAAGCACGCAGATCGCAGCAACGGCGGTCAGAGTCCCCCGGTCGATATGTTCCGGCAGATACCGTAAAAGTCGCCACAGACAGACCGCCAGCAGAGACTCCACAACGATCTGCAGCCATAACCCCGGCTCACTGCGGCCACCATCCGCATCGGTGATCAGAAATGCCGAGGTCGCCAGCATCGCCAGCATCAGCGACAACATCCGCAGCACAACCTCCGATCCCTCCAGCAGGAACGCGGCGGAACGGATCGCTGTGCCGGCAAAGCCGCGCGAACGGTCGTACACGGACATCCGGTCAAGGCGACGCAGCCGGGGTATCACAATGTTGTCAACCGCCATGACACACCTCCCGCCACTGTCGCGGCAGGTCCCGCTCCACCCCTCCACGACCTGCCACACCAATCCAGACTCCCGCTGCCACCACACGTCCCGCGGCACTGTCATCCACACAGATCACTCGATGACGCCACACCAGTTGAGGTGATTGCTGGATCGCTCGCGCCGTCGTGACCAGAATTACCTCATCCCCGGCACAGCCACTCGCACGCAGGCCCGCACCCGGCCCCCCAGGCCCGTCGGGCGACAGCCTCGCAGCGGAAATGGCGTCCATCTGCCGCCGAAAACCCACCACCGTCCCACCCGAACTCAGAACCTGCGTACCCACACGCACTTCCAGCTCACAGTCCTGACGATGCAGAGATTCACACACCTGACCTGCAACCATCCCCGCCAGCAACAGCGATCGATTACAGCCCCCCGCTTCATCCGCTCCAACACTCTGCACATGACTGCTCAGTGAAGTGTCCAGCTGCAGCACCACGCGCGATCGCGCCTGAGACTGCCGCTCGAGGGCAATCAGCTGCTGCTGACGAGCTGTCTGGATCCAGTGCACGCGACGCAGTGAATCCCCGCGACGGAAGGGGCGAGTCCCGAGGAGATCACCCGCATCACCCGGACGCTGCGAACTCACACTGTCATCGTGCGTTTCGCGACTGACCACCTCCGGAACTCCCCGCAAGTCACCCTCGGCAGGCCACACAATCGCCGTCCCGCGACAGATCACGGATCGCCGCGCCCGAAACAGACCAAATGGAAACCCCGTCTCCAGTTCAGGGGCCATCAAGGGCCATACACCATGCTGCACAGGCACGAACGGCCACGAAAACTCGACCTGCGATAATGCCGGAATTCGCCCCAGCGAAACCCCCGAAAACTCTTCCTGCTCAGCACCGGCTCTCGATTCCACGTCCTGCCAGCAGTCAGCCGCAAATCCGCGAGTCAGGGACAGTCCCCACGCCGGCCACGGACGACGATTCACAATCTTCAGCCGCACCAGCAGTGGCTGACCGACGCGCCCACGCTGCTGATCAAACGTCAGCTCACACTGCAACCCACTCAGCGACAGCCGCGGAAAAAGCCCGCCCACTACGCCTGCCAGCAGCAACACCAGTGTCAGCAGCAAAGCCATCGGATTCAACAGCAACCCTGCCACCAGCGACAGCAATAACGCCATCACCAGACACCAGAAAGGCTCCTTCATCCAGTACACAAAGCGGTTCAACTGCGGACAGTAGTCCGAATTCAGCACCCGCTCCATCGCTCGCAACAGGACCACTGCGCGCGAGGACTTCTCAGAACCCACGACGTCAGACATACACCGCCTCGCCACGCCTCAATCGGACACCACAGGCAGTCAGCCGGCACACCGCACTACAGTCAGGGCTGATGCACAGCCACACCGCGCGCAAGCTCACTGGCAGCACTGCTTTGAAACCATGGAAGTCCATTCCGATCGTCAGCGCAAGCAGCGCAGACTGGAATTCGGAACAGAACGCCGGTCACACAATCTGAAGCGACGGCGGGCCACGAGACCTGGCGGAGGGAACAGCGACCGAAATGGGATTCACCAGCACTGTGTCGCTGAACAAGTCGGTCGGCACAGGCAGCAAACAGGGCTGTACCGACAGCCCCTGCGGAGTAAACTTGATGAACCAGTCGCACAACCGACAGTTCGCAGCGTCATGCCCGGAATGCGAACCGGAATGATCAGACCGCTCTTCTGCGCAATTGTCAGCCACATCGGCAGCCGGCCACTGCTTTCGCTGGTGCCGTAAGCAGTGCTGACAGCCAGTGTGGCTGGTTCCGCCTTGCAGTTTGTCACCGCCCACTGCGTAAGCCCGGGCTGATTCCGGATCCTGCGTGTCCACATGCACGCAGACACCGAGATAGTCGGCCAGCGCATGAGTACCAGCGTGGCCCAGCAATGCCAGGACAGCCCAGTAAATCAGCAGTAATCTGCGGAAAGCCACCATGCCAAAATGCTACGCCGTGTAACGACCAAAGAGCAATCAGGAGCAGGGAAAACCACAGCGAATTACGACGAAAGATCGACGGCAGTTGGAGAAATCCGTCACAGAATTGGTCAATCCAGTTCAGAATCGAAGGGTTCCATAGAAAAAACGGATGACCCGGGGCCGATACCGCTTTCCGCAAGGCAATCACCCTCACCCAGAAACTGATCCCCACATCACTTCTGCCCAGCAGGCGGCTCCACTGCCAGTTCAGACTCCGGCACAAGCCTGATCTCCACGTCCACACCACGCAGATAACGGTCAAAGAAGTTTCCCATCAGCGTCATCACGGAAGGCTTGCTGAACGCGGCTCCGCCGTGACCGGAACCAGGCAGAGTCTGCAGCCATACCGGCACTCCCTGCGCCCGCAACGCGTCGGCCAACTCGACACTCTGAGCATACGGAACAAGAGCATCATGTGTCCCGTGCAGAATCAGCGTCGGTGGATCATCAGCCGTGATATAGTGCACCGGACTCACCGCAGCCACCTTCTCCCGGTCGGTCTCCAGGTTGCCCCCGATCAATAACGCGTAAGGATCACTGTCCGAGTTGAATTTGAAGATGTTTCGCACATTCCTGTCGTCCGCCGCCTGCTGCATCACCGTGGCGAAATTCGCCGGACCAAAAATGTCACACACACACTGCACATCATCCGACTGATCCGGAAACCCACCAATCTGCGGAAACGCCTTCGCACCACCCGCTGTGCCCACCAGTGCTGACAGATGCCCACCAGCCGAACCACCAATCACACCCACCCTGCCGGCATCCAGCCCATACTTCCCGGCCTGACCACGCAGCCAGCGAATCGCTGCCTGGCAGTCCTGAATCTGCGCCGGAAACACCGCCTTCTGGCTGAACCGATATTCAATGCTGGCCACCGCATACCCACGATTCACCATCACCAGAAAGGGACAAGGAGACTTGCTGCCTCCACGCCAGCCCCCTCCATGAATGTGCACGATCAGAGGCAGTGGACCTGCCGCCGGTTTCTCCGGCAGATACAAATCCAGCTTCTGCGACTCATCACCGCCCTCCACATACGCCAGATCTCGTTCCATCCGCACACCAGCCGG